>JBLHKL010000001.1:0-50467 GCA_047618295.1 Gammaproteobacteria bacterium
AGTTATTGTTCCCGCAGGGCGTTTTAAAAATTGCATGAAAATCACGATGAGTGGCTCATCATTTAAAGATGCTGGAAATTATGTTGGTCTAACGCTAGTGAACGTAGAACAAACTAGTTGGTATGCTGAAGGTGTTGGCCTGATTAAAATGGAGCGGATTGAAACAACTAAAAGTGATGCCTTGGATAAGGGAACATTGCTTATAGAATTGGCGGATTTTGAGACAGATTAGAACAATAGTCTTTAGGATGGTTTCCTCAAATCAATAATCCTTTCCTCAGTTACGAGGATATCCAAAGAAATATCTGTTTCTTCGATGGGTAATCGTTCAACCAGCTGAATTTCGAATGCAATACCGATTTTTGTCTTCACTTTATGTTGAGAAAACCACCGATCATAATAGCCTTTGCCGTAACCGAGTCGTTCACCAGTAACTGTAAATCCAACTCCAGGAGTTATGGCTATATCGAAGGGCCCAGATGCTGATTGATTTATTTTGGGAGTTAAAATACCCATTTTGTCAGGTTTCAAATCAGATAAATCAGTGAGCGGAGCGGCGATCATCTCTGTTTTTTCCATAATCTTGGGCACGGCTAAAGCTAGATTTCGACCTATAAAGTCATTTATCAAAGCGTGGGTTTCGACTTCACTGAGGTAAGAAATGTAGCAAAATATGCTTTTTGCTTGATTAAATTCATCTATTTCATATAAATATTTACAGATTTGTTGGCTCATGTCCTTGCGTTTACTCTCAGAGAGCAGCGATCTACGTTGTTTTAAAGCGGTACGAAGACGTTGTTTTTGTTCATGTAAACTCATAGACTTAAATAAAATAGATATATTAATCAATATTATACAATACTATTGTAAATATAATATTAATATAGAAAGTGAGGCTGGTATTATGATTTTTAAAGGTAAAGCCAATGGTGTTTGGGATGTACTTAAACCACTGTCTTTACTTTCTTTTTCGGAGTTTTTACGTACAATAGCGCCTTTTTTCGGATGGGTATCTTCTACCCGTTGTAAATTTTAGAATAAATGAGGTCATCAGACTGATGGTAACAATTAGAATGTCTCGAACAGGCTCGAAGAAAAAGCCTTTTTATCACATTGTGGTAACAGATAGCCGCAATAAACGTGATGGTCGTTCAATAGAACGTCTTGGTTTTTTCAATCCGACCGCTGCAGGCCAGGAAGTTCCTTTGAAGATAGATATGGAGCGTGTCGATTACTGGCTGTCGCAAGGTGCACAAACGTCTGATCGCGTAGCGAAATTGCTTAAAGATAACGCAGCAGTTGCAGCGGCGTAGTTAATAGGTTTTAAAGAAACTCTATTGCTTAAATCCTTTAGGAATACAGGCAATAACTTTACCGGCATTTATCTTAATGCAGGAAAATGAAGACCCAATCCTCGTCGGTCGTATAGGCGGTGTGTATGGCGTGCGAGGTTGGTTAAAGATCGAATCGTATACCAGACCTAAAGAAAACATTTTTACTTATTTCCCGTGGTTGATTCATGTGGATTCAAGTTGGAAGGAAGTCGACATCGAAGAATTCCAGCAACGTGGAAATGGTCGACTGCTAGTGAAAATGACAGGGATAGATACTCCTGAAGAAGCGCGAGAGTATGTTCATTGTGAATTAGCTGTGACGCAAGGGAAATTGCCCGAACTAAGCAAGGGTGAATATTACTGGCATGATCTAATAGGTCTTGAAGTTTTTAATCAGGATGAGATCAACCTCGGTAAGGTTAAGAACATAGTTGAAACTGGTGCTAATGATGTTCTGGTTATCAAGAAAGGCGGCGAGAATAAAGTCAAGACGCTAATTCCGCTAGTAATGGACGTATTTGTAAAACGAGTTGATTTAATTGGCAAGACGATACACGTCGACTGGCTTATTGAAGAATAATGTTTCAACTAGATGTCATAACGCTTTTCCCTGAGATGGTCTCTACGGTGTTCGAGCATGGCGTTATTGGACGAGCTGTAACAGATAGTCTGCTTGAGTATAGAGCCTGGAATCCACGAGATTTTAGCAGCGATAAACACAAGACAGTGGACGACCGACCTTATGGTGGTGGTCCGGGTATGGTAATGATGTATGAACCGGTTAGTTCCGCTATTGCCAAGGCCAAACAGGCACAACCAGCAAGCAAGGTGATTTATTTATCACCACAAGGAAGGCGACTGGATCAGGATGGGGTACGTGAACTGTCTGGGCGGAGTGGGTTGATATTGGTCTCGGGTAGATATGAAGGTATTGATGAACGGCTCATAGAGTCTGAAGTAGATGAGGAATGGTCGATAGGTGATTATGTCCTCAGCGGCGGTGAACTGGCTGCAATGGTATTAATTGATAGTGTTTGTCGGACCTTGCCTGGTGTCTTAGGACATGAAGATTCAGCTAATGAAGATTCATTTGTTGACGGTTTGCTGGACTATCCGCATTATACGCGCCCAGAGCAGATAAATGGCCAGCTGGTGCCCGATGTATTACTCAGTGGTAACCATGAGAAAATACGTTGTTGGCGGTTAAAACAGGCACTTGGCAAGACATGGCAGGTGCGACCAGATTTAATCGAGTCTATTGATCTCGATGAAGAACAAAAAGTATTGTTGCAGGAATTCATTGCTGAATCTGAACAATCTAATAGTTAATAACAAGTAATAGTGATTGGAGTATGAAAATGGCGAACATAATCGAACAACTTGATGCCGAGCAGATGACACGCGAAGTACCTGAATTTGGTCCAGGTGATACTGTTGTAGTTCAGGTGAGAGTAAAAGAAGGTCAACGTGAACGCTTACAGGCCTTTGAAGGTGTTGTCATAGCGGTCAAAAATCGTGGTCTGAATTCAGCATTCACGGTTCGTAAAATTTCCTATGGTGAAGGTGTTGAGCGTGTCTTCCAGACTCACAGCCCCATCGTAGCCGAGATTCAAGTTAAACGCAGAGGTGATGTACGCCGTGCAAAATTGTATTATATGCGTGACCTTCGTGGTAAAGCAGCACGTATTAAAGAGAAACTTAAGGCTAAAAAATAGTTTTCCAAACAAGTCTCTATATGGGCGTCTCTAAAAATAGTGCATTTTTAGAGGTGGCCTTAAATCGGACTGGCTAGTCCAGTCCTGCATCTGTAATATCTGGTTTATTAATTCTACTGTCGACCAGATCCTTGAAAATAATATACCCACAAGATTCTGATAAAACAAACCCTCACACCTTGATGGGTCTAGTTGCTTGAATATGAATCAAGCTTCTGCACAGCAAACGAACATTTCAAAAAAATCAAAAAAAATTATTGATTCTTTTCTGGACACGTTGTGGATGGAACGTGGCTTAAGTGAGAATACACTTTCTGCATATCGCAGTGATCTGATACATTTTTCAAAATGGTTGCAGTCTAAAAAAGTTGAATTAGTCAAAGTAGAAGCGAAAGATATCCTTGCTTATTTATCATCAACGGACAATGTTTCAGCCAGAACCATCGCACGGAGGTTATCCAGTCTGCGGCGCTTGTATGAATATTTATTGAGAGAAGACCAGATAAAGCAAAACCCGGTAAGCAATGTTGATGCCCCTAGGCTCGGACGAATATTACCAAAAACCCTAACCGAAGCTGAAGTAGAAGCGTTGCTTAATGCGCCTGATACAGAACAAGCTGCAGGCGTGAGAGATAAAACTATGCTTGAGCTTCTATATGCCACAGGCTTGCGTGTATCCGAACTCGTTGGCTTAACTGTTCAGCAGGTCAACTTGAGGCAAGGTGTCGTGCGTGTAACAGGGAAAGGAAATAAAGAGCGTCTAGTGCCGATGGGAGAAGAGGCGAATTTATGGCTTGAGCGTTATCTGTCATCAGCACGCAGTGAAATTCTTAACCATGCCTTAACCGATGCGATGTTTCCGAGTAATCGTGGTAAAGCAATGACGCGTCAAACGTTTTGGCATATGGTCAAACGTTATGCAAAAGTCGCTGAGATTAAAAAAACATTATCCCCGCATGTTCTGCGTCATGCATTCGCAACACACTTAATAAATCATGGTGCTGATCTTAGGGTCGTGCAAATGTTATTAGGGCATAGTGATATATCTACCACACAAATTTATACGCATGTGGCAAGAGAACGGTTGAAGGATTTACATGCGGAACATCATCCCAGAGGATGAACTGAATATTAATTCTGATGTTGTGGTAACACTGAGAACGCTTCTTCAAGCGTGGTTAAGCCATCAGCAACCTTTTGTGCTGCGCCAATCTTCAATGACCTCATCCCCGTCTTTATTGCGATTTCACGCAAGTTATCCAGGTTAGTTTGTGCTGAAACATTATCTCGTAGTGTTGAGTTCATTGTTAATATTTCATAGATAGCGGTGCGCCCCATATAGCCTGTATGACGGCATTCGTCACAGCCAACAGGCTTGCAAATCTTGGCGGGCATTTTTAATTTATTGGGATGAGAAAATTCAACCCAACTTTGTTTATCTGTTGCAATGAGTTCTTTGCAATGTACGCATAATGTTCTTAACAGTCTTTGAGCAACTACGCCTTGTATCGTCGCATTTAATAGGAAGGGTTGCATGCCTATATCTATTAGTCGTGTTATTGCTGAAGGCGCATCATTGGTATGTAAACTAGATAAAACAAGGTGTCCTGTTAATGCTGCCTGAATGGCAACATCAGCAGTTTCTTTATCACGAATCTCACCAATCATTATTATGTCGGGGTCTTGCCTAAGTAATGTTCTGACGCCGGATGCAAAATCAACTCCGATAGATTGTTGTACCTGCATTTGGTTGAACTGTGGTTCAACCATTTCGATAGGATCTTCAATCGTGCAGATATTTATCTCTGGTCGGGAAATTTGGTTAAGCGTGGAATATAGAGTGGTTGTTTTACCGGAGCCAGTTGGGCCTGTTATTAGAATAATCCCGTGCGGGTTGTCCACCATTTCATTTAGTTGAGTTTGATCGTGATTAGTAAATCCAAGTTCTTTGTAACTTTTAACCAGCATCTCAGGGTCAAAGATTCTGATAACAAGTTTTTCACCAAAGGTGGTAGGCATGGTTGACAGTCGCATTTCAACTTCTTTACCAGAAGGGGTGACCGTTTTTACTCTTCCGTCCTGTGGTCTGCGGCGGTCAGTAACGTCCATTCGGCCAAGAGATTTTAGACGACTTGTTATTGCTCCCATTAGCACGACAGGTAATTCGTGTACGACATGTAAGACACTGTCTATGCGAAAACGAATGCGTCCTTTTTCACGGCGAGGTTCAAGATGAATATCACTGGCACGTTGTTCAAATGCAAATTGCAATAACCAATCAACAATACTGACGATATGTTGGTCATTAGCATCCGGTTCTCCTGCTTTACCTACCTTGACTAATTGTTCAAAGTTTTGAATTAGGGTAATAGGCTCATCTCTTCTTTCGTTCACTGCCCCGATAATAGTTCTGCTTACACCATAAAATTCGACTAGGTAACGCTCAAGATCTCTGGGGTTAATCATGACGCGTTTAATCTTGAGATTGGCAATACGCGCTAATTCACTTTCCCATGCTGCTATAAAGGGTTCGCATGTGGCGATGGTGAGTTCTGTTTTGTTTACTTCAACGGGAAGTATTTTTAGTTTAGCGGCATAGGCTTGTGATACGACCGACGTAATTTTCTGAATATCAGTTTTTAGAGGGTCTATACGTAAATAAGGCTGGTTTACTTTCTCAGCCAGCCATTTTGTCAGTGTTTCAAGACTGAGTGGATAGCTGGGGTTGCTTGATGTTTGCCAGCCTTGTTCTGCTATAGCAATTAAGGGATGAATTTGTACTTTAGTTTGTTCAGCACTGATATTAGACAGCTGGATACGTTGCTGTTTATTTATAAGATTATCTTTTTCCAATAAATCAAGGATATAGCCGAGTGTAAGCTTTGCTTCTGATACTTGTGCTTTGGTAGTGCTATTCATTTAAACCCATGTTTTTAACAGCTTAATATATGAATTAAGACTTTATCACGTAAAAAACGACACATCGAATCTTAAAATTGGAAGAAGCATTTTAATGTAAGGGAACAGAAGGCCTGTATAATGGTCTGATAGTTTTTATATTTTAGTCTACTGTTACTAGCAGTAAGTTTTGTTCAGGAGTTTTTTATGAAGTTTAGTAAGATTTTATTAATGGGTTTATTTATTTCATTTTCAGCTTTAGCTGAAGATGAGCTTAACGCTGAACTAACTTTAGCCTTATCAAGGTTGCTTCCGGATGTTGAAATAGACGATGTTTCACCAACACCTATCAATGGACTTTATCAAGTTGTGATCGGTTCCGACATTATCTATATGACGCGTGATGGAAATTATGTCATTAAAGGTGAAATACTGGATCTTGAAGAACGTCGAAATCTAACAGAAGATGTTCGTGCAGTATCCAGAGTGAAGATATTAGGTAGCATTAAAGAAGATGATTATATCGAGTTCTCATCTGAAAATATGCAAGATGCAATCTATGTCTTCACCGACGTTGATTGTGGATATTGCAGAAAACTGCATCAAGATGTTCCTGAGTTGAATTCCTTGGGTGTGACAGTTCGTTATCTAGCTTACCCCAGGGCTGGCGTTGAATCGGCCGCAGGTCATGAGATGAGCAGTGTATGGTGTGCTGAAGATCGACAAAAAGCATTAACAGCGGCAAAGAATAGGGAGTCTGTCGAAGCAAAATCTTGTGATGACCCGGTTGCTGAACAATATGCTATGGGGCAGAAGCTCGGCGTACGTGGTACCCCTGCAATTTATCTACAAAATGGCAGAATGCTTCCCGGCTATATGCCACCAGATGAAATTATCAAACAACTCAAACGTTAGTGGTAAATTGTATTAATCAGTATTGAGACCTAATCCTTTTATTGATTTGATAATAGCTGTAGAAATACGGTCATCTTTTTCATGATTAATTACTTTTATGGGTAAAAAGTCCAGATCGTAAGCGCACCATAAATAAGTTTTTTGCTTACTATTTAACTTATGACGAGCAAGTTTCATGGTTTTAAATTCACCTAGTGGAGTTTTGATTATTTCATCTGCTATATATTCAAATTGATATTCCTTTATCTTGCCACCATCCGCGATGAAATAACTTTTTGGAACAATTCCAGATTTTAAATCAGACATAATGGTTAATTGATAGAGTAGTTTATCAAGTACTCCCGACTGGGTTTGCATATGCCATGTCGAATCATTGACACGATTTACGATTCGTTTTGTTTGCCAATTAAAATTAATGTCAACGTCTCGTTTTTTTTTCCCTTTGGTGCGGTTGTATGTGTAGTGCAGGGGCGTGAAGTTTGATTCTATTAGATCCCAGTTGCTAACTTCAAGAATATGAACCTTTTTAAAAAGGGCAATAAAACCGGTGGTTTTACTCTCGGAACGAAAGGTATATTTGCCATCATCCTTTTGAAAAAAGCGACGTTCCATAAGCCCGACTTTGATATCGTTACTATATAAGGTGTAGTTCACCTCAAAAAACCCGGGGATTTCATTGCCTGCAATACAAAAAGATGTATAAAACAGCAAGTAAAGTAAAAATAGATTCTTTTTAACCAACATATTGAATACTATGATAATTATCGTATGTTAAAATTTCTAAATTAGACCAAAATTAAAGAGTAATAGTTGTAATGCAAGAAATAGTTTTTAAACCTA
Source organism: Gammaproteobacteria bacterium (assembly GCA_047618295.1). Classification (GTDB taxonomy): domain Bacteria; phylum Pseudomonadota; class Gammaproteobacteria; order Eutrophobiales; family Eutrophobiaceae; genus UBA7359. Next base: position 7,703 of record JBLHKL010000001.1, read on the forward strand.
GCAGCACGACAAAAGTATTAGTCGTTGGCGACATCATACTAGATCAATATATATATGGTGAAACCAGCCGAATTTCACCAGAAGCACCTGTACCCGTCGTACGAGTAAAAAACATGGAAGAGCGCCCTGGTGGTGCTGCCAATGTTGCCATAAACATCTCATCATTGGGAGTTAATACGCAATTATTGGGAATAACAGGACAAGATGAAGCATCAAGAAGACTGGAAGAAATACTTGGCGATAAAGAAGTGGTATGCCACTTTGTTCATCAGGATGGTTTCCAAACGATTACAAAACAACGTGTATTGAGCCAGCATCAACAATTACTCAGGCTTGACTATGAAGAAGAATCGAACACTCCTGATACAGATGCTCTTATTGAGCAATATATAGTTCTACTTGAATCAATCGATGTCGTCGTATTGTCAGACTATGCAAAAGGAAGTTTAACGAAAGTACAAACACTCATTAAACATGCCAATGATAAAAATATAACTGTACTAGTTGACCCGAAATCATCTGACTTTAGTTGTTATTCTAACGCAAGTATTCTTACGCCAAATCTAAAGGAGCTCGAAGTAGTTGTTGGCGATTGTAAGACTAATGACATTTTAATTAGCAAAGCTGAGGATCTCAGAAAGAAACTACAGTTAGATGCAATATTGGTGACGCGTGGCGAGAAGGGAATGACGTTATTTCGCGAAAAACAAAAACCATTGCATCTCAAGGCACAAACTCATGAGGTCTATGATGTTACGGGTGCTGGAGATACTGTGATAGCTTCGCTAGCTGCAGCAATAGCTTCTGGTTATGAATTAGAGCAAGCAACTTTTTTAGCCAATACTGCCGCAGGCTTGGTTGTAGAAAAGCTTGGTGCAGCGACAATTTCGGCAGAAGAGTTGAATAGTGCTAGCACGAACAAGTATCAATCGCCGGTTTTATTAGATAACAATGCAGCATTAGAAGTTGTCAATCGCGCAAAACGCAAAGGCGAGCAAATAGTCATGACCAATGGATGTTTTGATATCCTACATGCAGGACACATTAACTATTTGGTAAAAGCAAGAACACTGGGCGACCGCTTAATAGTTGCTATAAACGATGATGATTCTGTAAAACGATTAAAAGGCAGTTCAAGACCAATAAATGCTTTAAAAAATAGAATGACAGTTTTAAATGCGTTGGCCTGCGTTGATTGGGTTGTGGCATTTAGTGAAGATACTCCTGAAAAACTGATATCAATAATTGAACCAGACTTCCTTGTTAAAGGTGGTGATTACACAGAAGAGCAAATTGCTGGCGCAGCAGGCGTTAAAAGTTCAGGTGGTGAAGTAGTCATCTTGCCTTTTGAAGATGGGTGTTCAACATCATCAATGTTAGAAAAAATAATAGACAATAATTAGAGGCCAACATGATCGTTGTTACTGGAGGAGCGGGGTTTATAGGTAGTCAGCTTGTGGCTGGGTTAAATACACTTGGCAGAGAAGATGTCATTGTTGTCGACGATCTAACCGATGGGAAAAAATTTGAAAATCTGACGGCAAATAATATTGCTGATTATTTTGATAAAACAGAATTTAGACAATTAATAGAAAGACGCGATAGTTTATGTGACCAAATTGAGATTGTTTTTCATCAAGGTGCTTGCTCCACAACAACAGAATGGAATGGTCAATACATGATGGATAATAACTATACCTATTCAAAAGAGATGCTACATTTTTGTCTTGAACGCGAACTCCCTTTTATTTATGCGTCAAGCGCAGCAGTTTACGGTATTGATTCAAAATTCATTGAAGAACCAGAACATGAGAGTCCAATAAATGTCTATGGATATTCAAAATTATTATTTGATAATTATGTTAGAAATTTAAGTGTCAAGATAAACTCACAAATTTCAGGATTACGGTATTTTAATGTTTTTGGTCCTGGAGAGGCGCATAAGAAAAATATGGCGAGCGTCATTTATCATTTTAATAATCAAATTCAGGAAACAGGTGAGTTAAAGTTGTTTGAGGGGAGTCACGGATATGCAGATGGAGAACAATTGAGAGACTTTATCTCTGTTGACGATGTTGTTGACGTTAATTTATGGCTTATGAATAAGCCCGATGTCTCAGGAATCTTTAATGTTGGCACAGGACAATCTAATAGTTTTAATAATGTAGCTAATGCTGTTATTGATTGGCATAAAAAAGGTAACATAAATTATATTTCATTCCCTGATACCTTAAAGGAAAGTTACCAAAGTTTTACTGAAGCGAATTTAGTTAAATTACGTTCCGCTGGATATGAGCAGGAATTCACTTCATTAAAAGATGGTGTAAATTCATATTTGAACATTCTTAATTCAAACTGAAAAAATAAAGTATATTCAAAAATTGCGATATCTTTATACTTTTATAATTTACTTGCTGGTACCTTTAGTTCTACTAAGGCTTTTTTTGCTGGGATCAAAAAACCCTGCTTATAGGCAAAGATGGAAAGAACGATTTGGTTTCCTGTCTTGGAACAAAGTAGATAATCCTATCATATGGGTCCATGCGGTATCCGTAGGTGAAGTTAATGCTGCAACCCCCATTATTAATAAGCTGCTGGAACAATATCCAAACCATTTACTTTTGGTGACGACAGTTACCCCTACTGGAGCAATCACCGTTGAAAAACAATTTGGTAATAATGTAAGACATTGTTATTTGCCCTATGATTTGCCGTATTCAGTCAAAAGATTTCTCAATGTAGTCAAGCCTGCACTTTTGATAACAATGGAGACTGAAATATGGCCAAATCTTTATCAAGCATGCAAAGATCTAAAAATACCAATTCTTATAATAAATGCGCGATTAAGTGAGCAATCTGCAAAAAGATATCGCTTGGTGTCAAAGTTAATGCGAGAAACTTTGAGTCTTGTCGATATTATTGCTGCGCAAACCAAGAGTGATGCTGAGCGATTTATTTCATTTGGTGCAGAGCGAGAGAAAGTATTTGTAACGGGGAACTTGAAGTTTGATATTAATGTGCCACCAAGCATCAAAGAGCAAGCGCAATCACTAAAGCGATATTTTTCTGTGAATCGCCCCATTTGGATAGCTGCGAGTACTCATGATGGTGAGGATGAAATTATCTTGAATGCTCATGTCAACATAATGAAAGAATATCCTGATGCAATATTGATTATTGCGCCACGCCATCCAGAGCGATCTGATAAAATTGAAACACTTTGTGAGAAGCTAGAGTTAAATTTTGTTAAACGCAGTGATCAAAAAACATTTACAAGTGATTATGCTGTCTACTTACTGGATACATTAGGAGAACTTCTATTACATTACGCTGCATCGCAAGTAGCCTTTGTAGGCGGTAGTTTGGTTACAACGGGAGGGCAAAATATGATGGAACCAGCAAGTTTAAGTTTGCCCGTTATTACTGGCCCACACACCTATAATTTCACAGAAATAACTGAATTGCTCGCAGCTCAGGATGCTTTGATACGTGTCACAGATGAACAACAGTTAACGCAAGAAGTTTGTATGCTTCTGGCGGATGCTAACGAACGGCATCACAGAGGTGAGATAGGACGAGAAGTAGTTGAATCTAATAAAGGTAACAAACTTAGGCTTATGAAGATAATTAAGCCATATATATCACGCTAAGATGCAACTTTTATAATAGAGAATACCTCTAATCAAACAAATTTGGATAATTTAAAGAACTTTTAGATTCAGAACTAATTTTAAACTAGGAGAAATAAATCATGAATAAATTGCTTATTAGCATATCTTTGCTGTTGTTTGGGACGATGCCTGTTATGGCAGATGAATATACGACAGAGGAAACTGTACATTATGCCTTGAACTGCATGGCAGAAATGGGTGGGCAGACTGACGAAAACCTTTATACCTGCACATGCCGGTACGATAATATTAGAGCCAATATGACATTTAGCGATTACGAAGAAGGTTATACCTTCGAAAGAAATAAAAAAATGCCCGGAGAAAAAGGCTCTTCTTTCAGAGATAATAAACGCGGTGAAAGACTTTATGAAGAGTTATTAAAAGTCAGAGAAAAAGCAGACTCAAACTGCATCGCGGTTAAACATGTCAAAATGATTAAACCAACGAGTAAATAGAGGATATAACAGACTATTTTGGCCATTTGGGGCGTAAGCCCCATTACAAATCGTGATAGTTGTGTTTTTGAATTGATACTATGTAATGTAGAGTTAAGATTGGAAGATTTTGTTACTATTACGTTAGTACCTCACATTGCAATGACTGCTGCGGCGCAACAATATTTTGTATCAAACACTATTAAAAAAAATACAAATTTGTTGTCTAGATCTATGTTTTTTATATAGTAAATATATCTTGCGCCAATTGGGAAAATTTCCTAAACTCTCTACTGATTCTTTCATTGAGCATTGTTGAAAGTAGTCATATAACAATAAATTAAATATATCTAGATTCTAAATCTTGAATATATATAACCTAAGGAATTGGCTGGTAGGGTTCAAAATATATAAATATGCATCTGACTGCATTTGTTTTAATCAACTACTTAAATCTGACCATCGTGTCAGGTTACAATTCTTTTGGTCTCAGAAAACTTATACAATCCGCTATCGTTATCAAGATAGCTACTAAAACCGCTTTCAAAACTCTATAACACTTTATGATCTCGAGGTGCTATATAGTTATTTGTTCCATAAATGAGATCAAGTTACATGATCAACTAAATTAGAGGAGGAGGTCATGAGTAAACAATTAATAAAGAAATGGCTCATTGTCGTATTGGCATTGGGACTATCTACCTCAGCACTAGCGAATGATGAAGTTCGTAAGCTGAATGATAATCCTAACTATTGGGCTTTCCCAGGTGGTGACTATAATAACTGGCGTTATACTGAGTTGAATCAAATCAACGCGGGCAATGTTAGTAAATTAGTTACAGCTTGGACATTCTCAACCGGCCGTCTACAAGGTCATGAAGGTGGACCACTAGTATTACCTGGAAGCGCAACTGGCTTAGGTGGTGATACTTTGTACATCCATTCTTCATTCCCGAATGACGTTTTTGCTATCAGCTTGGATACACTTGAAATCGTTTGGTATTTCGAGCCACAACAAGATGAAGCTGAAACCGTACCTGTAATGTGCTGCGATATTGTAAATCGTGGTTTAGGTTACAGCATGGGTCAAATCTATCTGCAACAAGCTGACACCACCTTGGTCGCGTTAAGCGCTAAAGACGGTAGTGTTAAGTGGAAAGCAGAAAACGGTCGTGACATCGGTTACGGTCCTGCTGCTGGTGATACCAATACCAACGCTCCACATCCTATGAAAGATAAAGTTATCACAGGTTGTTCTGGCGCTGAGTTTGGTGTTCGTTGTTGGTTAGCTGCTTTCAATGCGAAAGACGGTTCACTAGCATGGCGTGCCTTCAGCATGGGTCCAGATGAAGACATTCTTTTCGACGAAAATACCACTTCATTAGGTAAGAAAGTTGGCAAGAACTCTTCATTGAACAGCTGGTGTGCTAACTCTGATTGGAAAGCACCTTCTAGAGGTCCTAACAAATGTAAAACGTTAAGTGACCAATGGAAATCAGGTGGTGGTTCAACTTGGGGCTGGTGGCCAGCAGATTTTGAAGAAAATCTTCTTTACTACGGTAATGGTAACCCATCTACCTGGAACCCAGTGGTCCGTCCTGGCGACAACAAATGGTCTATGACCATGTTCGCTCGTGACATCGATACTGGTGTTGCTCGTTGGGTCTATCAAATGACTCCACATGATGAGTGGGATTATGATGGCATTAACGAAATGATTCTTGCTGACATTAAAGTTAAGGGCAAAATGACCCCAGCTTTGGTTCACTTTGATCGTAACGGTTATGGCTATACCATGAATCGTAAAACTGGTGCTTTGCTAGTCGCTGAAAAGTATGACCCAGCAGTTAACTGGTCAACTCACATTGACATGAAGACGGGTTATCCTCAAACAGTTGATAGTAAATCAACTCACTTCCAAGGTGAAGACGTAGTGTCTAAGGACGTATGTCCTGCAGCTCTAGGTACCAAAGATCAGCAGCCTGCTGCTTTCTCTCCACGTACCAACCTGTTCTATGTCCCAACCAACCACGTATGTATGACTTATGAGCCTGTAAGTTATGCTGCTGGTGGTAACCAATACACCGCTGGTCAAGCTTATGTTAACGCTAACTTGACCATGTATCCTGCTGGCGCTGTCTGCCCAGATTGTCCTAATAACAATGCAGAAAAGGACAACATGGGTAACTTCATCGCTTGGGATGCGGGTACTGGTAAGATCGTTTGGAACATTGTTGAACAATGGTCTGTATGGTCTGGTGCACTTGCTACAGCTGGCGACGTAGTGTTCTACGGAACATTAGACGCTTATGCTAAAGCAGTTGATGCTAAAACTGGTAAGTTGCTTTGGAAGTTCAAAGCACCTTCTGGCATTATCGGCAACTTCAACTCTTGGGCACATAAAGGTAAGCAATACGTTGGTATCCTATCAGGTATCGGCGGTTGGGCTGGCGCAGTTGTCGCTATCCCAGGCTTAGCTGCTGCTCCAGGTGAAGCTGCACTAGGTGCTGTTGGTGGTTATCGTAAACTGTTGAATTCATCACGTAACAGTGGTGTTTTGATGGTTTTCGCAATGCCTTAAGCACTAAACAGACGTAAGTTTGTTAAAATGTCCCCGGCACTTCGGTGCCGGGGATTTTTTTTTTAATAATTGCCTGTCTTATGTTAAGTTATTATTTAGAAAGTTCAGTATTTATCTAGTCTATCTACAAGAACTTGTTAGCAATTTTGAAGTCTCAAGCATTGAGTCCGTTAAAAACCTAGGATTAAATCATTAATTGAGAGGGTTTTGCCCGCTGCTTATATATTGATAAATAAGCATGTATACCAAGGGTTTAGTAATTATGATTTACCTGAAAATTAACCTGTATATACAACAATATTAAATATACAAAAATATAAATGAATAATATTAAATACTTCTCCGGAGATAAGTAAGATGAAAATAACCAATATTCTGGCCAAAATCATGATCGTATCAGCAGTTTTGCTGCCAAATTTTGTCTACGCTGCTGACCATGTCATAAAAGCAGGACCACGCGCGTTTGAAACACCGATGCTTTATGTCGCTGAAGGCGACAAGGTACACTTTTCAAACATGGTTTCACATAATTCAGCATCAGTGGATGCATTAATCCCTGAAGGAGCAACACCCTGGGTTGGAAAGTTAGGTGAAGGTATTGCGCCAAAATTAGAAAAAGCAGGCATCTATTCTTATGTATGCCAACCACATATTGGTTTTGGTATGGTCGGTGTTATCATCGTTGGCGATGTTAGTGCTGATGATATAGCGGCCTATAAGCAAAAAGCAATTGATACATTAGAAGGGCCTTACCGAAGATTGCTTGGCAAAATCAACAAGATTAAACCAACCATCTAATTTTACCGCGTAGATAAAAACTACTAATCAACTGGAACGCCCGCTGTTAACCGGCAGGTTACATAACTTATGAAAATAATTTCCGCAATTATATTATCAATATCCTTTATTCAGCCTGTCTTCGCAAAAGAAGACCCAGGTATTCCTGATTCAGAATATCTTAAGGTCTGTGCAGACCCATACATGTTACCCTTTTCGAATCAAAAAGAAGAAGGCTATGAAAACAAAATTGCGCAATTGTTGGCTAAAAAATTGGGTTTGAAATTGAAGTATGAATTCTTTCCACAGCGAATTGGTTTTATAAGAAACACACTCAGAGCAGAATCAGAAGATAGTCTTGGTTATAAATGTGATCTGGTTATTAGTGCGCCATCTAACTTTGAATTAGCTGCAACAACGGAACCCTATTTTACATCTACTTATGTGCTGGTTTACGCCAAGGGTAAAAAACTTGATTCAATTACAGAACCGTCGATGTTAAATAAGTTTGTTAATGAAGATGGAAATGAAATAAAGATCGGTTTGCCAGATCGTGGACCACAACAACTATGGGTGTTTTACAATGAGCTCATGGGTAGTATGGTTCGTTATTCTGGTCAATCTGGTGATCCAAAAGTTAACCCAGGACAATCAATGGTCGAAGATGTGGCTTCTGGCAAGATCGATGCGACTATTATATGGGGACCAACGGCAGGTTATTTCGCCAAGGAGTTCAAAAAAGATAATGTTGAGCTGGTTTTGATACCTCTGAGAGATGATCCCAAAAAGCCAGAAATGCGATTTTCATACAGCTTTTCTATGGCCGTTCGCTATGGTGAAAAAATATGGAAAGAAAAAATTAACAGTTTAATTAAAGATAATAAATCTGAAATTGATCAAATTTTAACTGATTACGGTGTACCGTTAATAAAATAGTAGAGGTTATAACCTTATGAAATTTAGTACTTATATATTTTTGTCAATTTGTACATTTAGCCTCATTAACCTCAATGTTATGGCTGAAGAACAAAAAGAAACAGTCGTGAGCCCAAGTGGAGGCACGCCTTTAACAGAGAAAGAGCTTAAATCTAGTATAGGTCGTTTTGGCGATGTTGATGAGATACCGGAAGATTTTCAGTTCAACTCGGCTGAAGTAATGTTATGGCATGCTAATCACTTAGAAAATATAGAGCAGCCTCTTAGCTTATATTACGAGTTTGTAAAATCCGGTTCGTTTGAAGAAGGTTTTACCGATTCTGTTTATTTGAAGATTCTAGAATTAAATGAAGATGGCTCTAAAAATGCCATGATGGAGTTTTTTACCGCAGAAAAGAAACAAACAGTATCACCGGAAAATGTTACCGGAATAATTGGTAACCCGGCTATAGGCATCTATATGCAAGGGGATGTCTATGAAATGAATCGCATCGCTAATGGTCATTGGCGCCATTTTCAAAAATCTATTAAGATCTCTTTAAGAAATGATGCGGTGGTAGAGCCAACAACTTTTAAATTCAACGGTAAAGAATATAAAGGTGAAAAAATATATTTCTCTCCTTTTCTAAAAGATCCGCACAGACGCGATTTTGAGAAATTTGCAGATAAATATTATGAGTTCATCTTTTCAGATGAGATTCCGGGTAGTCTTTATCAAATAACTACAATTATCCATGATAGAAGTAAAGAAGATGCAGAACCTTTAATCTTGGAGACATTGACTTTAATCGATGTAAAGACAAACGAATCTTGAATTAAATAGATTTTTTTACGCTACTAATTTGAAGAAAAAAAAACATCTATCTTAGTTTAGATTAACTAAGGTAGATGTCATGTTTTCAGGCTTATATCTTCTTTCTTCTTTCTTCTTTCTTCTTTCTGTTGATTTGATCATTTGCACGCGTTCCTTTTTTCAAAGCGACGGCACAAAATTTGAACTCTGGTATTTTAGCGAAAGGGTCTAACGCTTCATTTGTAATCAAGTTGGCTGCGGCTTCATTGAAAGTAAAAGGCATCATGACGACCCCTTCCAACATATGTTCATCTGCACGAGTGGTTGCTGCTACTCTGCCTCGACGTGATTCTACAACTAAAATATCGCCTGACTTTATTTTAAACTTAGCCATGTCTTTTGGATTAATCATGATGCATGGACCCGGTTCAAGCGCATCAAGAACTCGCGAATGGCGCGTCATGGTGCCCGTGTGCCAATGTTCGAGTTGTCGTCCAGTAACGAAGACATAAGGAAATTTAGGATCTGGCATTTCTGCAGCTTCAATATATTCAGCTGGTACAAATCGACCTTTACCGTCATCTGTTGGGAAGACACCATCTTTAAATATTATAGGTTCACCAGGGTCACCTTCGTTTATTAATGGATAGGTTAGAGAATCTTCTTGTTCCAGTCTCTCCCATGTCATGCCACCCATACTGGGTACTGCTTTACGAATTTCATTAAAAACATCTTCTGGACCTGTATAATTCCAATCAAGGCCAATCCGATTTGCAATCTCTTGAATTATCCACAAGTCTTGCTTAGCTTCACCAGGAGGGTCAATTGCTTGTCGTCCCATTTGTACACGACGATCAGTATTGGTAAAGGTGCCCGTTTTTTCTGGAAATGCACTTGCAGGTAAAATCACATCTGCATAACTGCAGGTCTCTGTAAAGAAAATGTCCTGAACTACTAAGTGTTCAAGGTTTGCTAGTGCAGCGCGTGCATGATTTAGATTTGGATCAGACATAGCAGGGTTTTCACCCATGATATAGAGGCCATTTAAATCCCCATCATGAATGGCATGCATAATTTCGACTACGGTCTTACCAACATTATGGTTTAGTTCCTGTCCCCAAAGTTTTTCAAACTTTTTCCTAACATCTGGGTCAGAGACTGGTTGATAATCAGGATAAACCATAGGGATTAAACCAACATCTGAAGTGCCTTGAACATTATTCTGGCCACGTAAGGGATGTAAGCCTGTACTGGGTCGACCAATCTGCCCGGTCATTAGCGCTAGAGAAATAAGGCAACGGGCATTGTCGGTCCCGTGGATATGTTGTGATATTCCCATTCCCCAAAATATGATTGCGGTTTCTGCCTTTGCATAAAGGCGTGCAACAGTTTTTATTGTTTCAGGTGGAATTGCACAAATTGGTGCTACTTCTTCTGGGCTATATCTAAGTACAGTTTCTTTTAACGCTTCAAAACCATCTGTGTGTTCATCAATAAATTCCTGATTGTGTAAATTTTCAGTGATGATCGTGTGCATTATTGAATTAAGCAGCAATACATCTGTACCTGGTCTTAATTGCAATAAGTGTTCTGCATGAAGGTACATTTCTGAACCATAGGGCTCAATCAGTATTAATTTGCTACCACGGTCTGTGGCATTTTTAATAAAAGTAGCCGCAACAGGGTGGTTATCATTTGGGCGAGCACCAATAACAATGATCACTTCTGCTTTTGAACCATCAGCAACCTGATTCGATACTGCGCCAGAGCCAATAGTTTCTAGTAGAGCTGCTACCGATGAGGCGTGACAAAGGCGTGTACAATGGTCAACATTATTGGTACCAAAACCTGTACGAACAAGTTTTTGTACTAGATAGGCTTCTTCATTACTCCCTTTTGCACAACCAAACCCAGCAAGTGCTTCTGAGCCTTTATCATCTCTAATCTTTGACAGTCCATTTGCAGCATAGTCCAAAGCTTCTTCCCAACTGGCCTCACGGAAATACTTATGCATATCCAGCGGATCGATTAGATCAGGTGTTTTCTCTGCATCATCACGACGAATCAAAGGTTTGCTTAGTCGATCTGGATGGTGGACATAATCAAATCCATATCTACCTTTTACACATAGTCTGCTTTTGTTTGAAGGACCATCACGGCCTTCAATATATTGAATATGATTATTTTTAACGTTATAGGTTAGTAAACATCCTACGCCACAATAAGGGCATGCCGATTCAACTTTTTTATCGGGTTCGATTAAGCCAACATTTTTTGCCGGCATTAACGCACCTGTAGGACAGGCTTGAACACATTCACCACAAGCTACGCAGGTACTTTCACCCATGGGTTCGGCCATGTCGAAGGTGATCTCTGCATGCTTGCCACGAAAGGCAAAACCAATGACGTCATTAACCTGCTCTTCACGACAGGCCCTGACACAACGAGTACATTGAATACAGGCATCAAGATTTACAGCTATAGCAGGGTGAGAGAGATCGGGTTTAGGCTGTTCGCGCTGTTCAAAACGTGGATTGAATACATTTAGTTTTTCTGCCCAATAATCTAGTTCAGAGTTTAATGTATAGGGGGATTTCCCTTGTTGTGGCATATCCGATAGTAATAATTCCAATACCATCTTTTGTGAAAGCTGAGCTCTTTCATTGTCGCTTGTTACTTCCATGCCTTCAGCAGGTTGGCGACAGCAAGATGGTGCTAATACGCGTTCTCCATCAATCTCAACCATGCAAGCGCGACAGTTCCCATCTGGACGGTAGCCCTCTTTATAACAAAGGTGGGGTATTTCTATGTCATTTCTTTTTGCAGCCTGCAGTATAGTTTCGTCACCATAGGCATCAATTTCATTACCGTTAAGTTTAAAAGTAGTGGCTTTTTCATTCATAAATTTAGGATTAGCAGCCATTATTTAAATTCCTCGGGGAAATATTTCATCGCACAACGTAAAGGATTTGGTGCAGCTTGTCCTAAACCACAAATAGAGGCATCGACCATTGCAGTTGAGAGCTCTTCTAACAGCGGTTGATCCCAATCATCTTTCTCCATCAGTTTTACTGCCTTGGCAGTTCCAACTCTACACGGAGTACACTGACCGCAAGATTCATCTTCAAAAAAGCGCATCGCATTTAATGCCATTTGTTTTGCACTGTCTTTGTCAGATAACACAACAATTGCTGCTGATCCAATAAAACAGCCGTAAGGTTGTAAGGTATCGAAGTCCAGAGGGATATTAGCTAATGAAGCAGGTAAAATACCGCCAGATGCACCGCCTGGAAAATAACCATAAAAATCATGACCTCCTAGCATACCGCCACAATATTCATCTATTAGTTCCTGCATGGTTATACCAGCGGGGGCAAGATGAACCCCGGGCTTTTGCACGCGACCACTGACAGAAAACGAACGCAGCCCTTTTCTATCATGCCGACCATTATTAGAGAACCATTCTGGACCATTGCTAATAATGTCTCGAATCCAGTGCATGCTTTCCATATTTTGTTCAAGGGTAGGGCGGCCAAATAAGCCCACCTGTGCAACGTATGGTGGTCGTAATCGTGGCATCCCGCGTTTGCCTTCAATCGACTCAATCATTGCCGACTCTTCTCCACAAATATAAGCACCCGCACCACGCCTTAAGTGTATTTCAGGTAATTCACAAGGAGGATCTTGTTTAAGTAGCTCAAGTTCATTTTCCAATGCTTTGCGACAACCTGCATATTCGTCTCTTAAATAAATATAAATTTTGTCAGCATCAATAGCCCAGTGGGCAATTAGAGTTCCTTCGATAAAACGATGGGGATCCTGCTCAAGGTAAACCCGGTCTTTAAATGTCCCTGGCTCACCTTCATCTATATTGATGGCGACCATTTTAGGTTTGGCTTGTTCACTTAATATGCGCCATTTACGGCCAGTTGGAAATCCTGCTCCACCGAGGCCACGTAGATTGGAATCTTCCAGTAGAGAGATAATATTTTCTCGTTCAAATTTCCCTTCAACACAATCTACTAATAATTGATACCCGCCATTTTTTTTATAATCTACATAGCTTATACAATCAGGTTCACTATCTTCAAAGGCGTTATTTTCGATCGCTGATTTAACCTTCTTTATATCTGCAGATTCTATTGGATTTGTTCCAACAACAGCAACTGGAGCAGCATTACAACGTCCAACACAGGGCACTGTTTGAATGCGAACGTCATCAATATTTTCAGATTCAAGTTGCTGGAGTAGTGTTTTGGCGCCAAACATCTCGCATGTCAGTGAATCGCATACTCGTACTGTTTTAGTTGGTGGAGGTGTTTCATTTTCTTTTAATACATCAAAATGATGATAAAACGTTGCTGTTTCATATACTTCAGCCATAGGCAGGCTCATGTCTATAGAAAGCGCAAGAATGTGTCGATTTGATATGTGGTGATAGTGATCTTGTATCTTATGCAGGTTCTCAATCAACATATCCCTTGTGCGTGGGGCATCGCCAAGAACCTGTCTGATTTCTGCTAAAGCTTTATGGGGAGTTGTGCGGCCTTGGACACGACCTTTTTTTCCGCGAGTACGTTTCATTGATATTCGTTTTTATATTGGTTTTAGTATTAGTTAACAAGTGTCATGCTAATTACTGAATATACAAACTACATCATAAACAATAGTCCGTATTTATAATAGTTGCTCACATTATTCACTGTTAAACCACAATTATTGATAGAAACGAACATCATCTCAATCCTACCAATTAAATCTGTCGACAATATTGGTTTAGTTCTTACCTAAAGTCAATTATGCTTTTCGCCTAAGTAAAATTTACTATTTCCTGCAAAGTTAAGCTAAGCGTACAAATGAAGTTATTTATAATGTTGTAATATCAGAAGCTCGCCTTTTCCATTTCTGGCCAAGTCTCCTGAAAATCTATGCGCTTCGGGTCCATATTTATTGAAGAGGGCAAGGTCTTCATCAATATTTGCAAGTTGTGTGAATAATAGGCGTAAAAACTGCATCTTCAAATTGCCACAGCTTTTAAACGTTGCTGACAGGTGAGTGGGCTTTTTAGCTAGTATTATCGTGCCGCGGCGCATACCTTCTCCGGGCAGTTTACCTACTTTATCAAGGACAATTATTGTGCCTGCATGGATACGGCTGCCACAATAATTTCCGGATTTACCCTGAATTATGATTATACCGCGTCGCATTCTATCCCCAACCCGGTCGCCCGCATTGCCTTTAATATTGATAAGGCCATTGGACATGCCAAATGAATCACCGGGTAATCCGGCACCGACATAATCACCAGCATTACCATTGATATTAATACGACCCCCAGACATGGCATTACCTACCCACGAACCCGCATTTCCAATAACCGTCAGTGTGCCATTCTTCATCCCTTGACCTAGGAAATCACCTACATCACCGTTTATTGTAATACTACCTTGGGTCATTCCTTGACCAGCATTGATAAGCTTATCGGTGCTTTTTTCTATAACTATCTGTGACGAATCGGTGCCTTTTACGGTAAATAAAGTATCAAGCTTGACCGTTTTATTGCCATATATGATTTTTAAATTCTTTATATTTGTCAGTGTTTTGCCTTCCAGATTCTCCGGCGTTAGCTGCGCTACATCCAAAGTGAATTCAGGTTGGTTTTTCAATGTAAATACTAACGCGCTCATTTGAGTAGTTTCCTAAGGTGAAATAAATGGGGGCCTAGATTGCCTCCATAATTTCCCGCGCTGATGCGGCAAATACCCTTTGCAGGACCGAATGAGCATGCTGCCTGTATACCTAGGCGCATTGCTTTGTTTATTGAATCCTCATCAAGGCCATCGATCACGATTTCAAGCACTGACCCAATTTCATCTGTTAATTCGGATTTAACTTGGCCTTTCAATGTAGGGCAGTATGCCTCATTGGTTGAGGCAGTAAGAAACTTATATTTTGAACCAACTTTTGAACCTGACCCAACAACACCACCCGGAAAAGCAGTTATGACACCGGGTACTTTTTGAATTTCTTCGACAGCCTTTTCGCAAGCAGCAAGACCATGTCTAGCAGTTTTTGCCAGAACTAGAAAGTTTCCACCACCTATTGCTTTTGTCACGCCAGCTGTTTCTTCAACGATGAATTCGCCATGCATCACCGGGATGCGCCAAAAACGTCTATTGTTGACTACCTTTGATATTTGAAATCCATCCCCAAAGAACCGAAGACTTTTACCCATAGAAACTTTTTGTTCGCTATCTAATCCTGAATAACATGCCGTTGTAGCAGTGGTCATAACTGATTGGCCAACACGCGTTGCAACGTGTTTTTCAAGATCTTTCATCGACATAGCAAATATCATGACGGAAATACCTGGCCTTCCATCAGGTGTTTCTGATGGTTTAAGTTCTCGTTCAATATCTGCTTCAATACCACATGCTATTACTGATGATGCAAAACCGCGTATTGCATTAGCAGCACGATATGCCCACTTATGTGTCATTGCTGTGATAATGATGCGTGTTGCTTTCATAGGGAAAGCTTCCGCAAATGTATCGTCTATCTGTACGCCGTTTATTTTCATAATTAATTTTACATACAGGGTTGTACGATGATTTTGCCGTTACCATGCTCAACGATTTCATCATCATCAATTTTAAAATTACCCAGGCTGACGGTCTGGAAATCATTAAAATAACGTTTAAGTGACTTTTCTATACCGTTATCATATTCTGGTCTCAATGTATGAGTAGCGCCATTGACTACTTTTACAATCTTCCCGTTACGTACAATAAGCTCACCATTTTTGAAAACGTAATCAGGCTTACTGAACATTTTTTCTTTGTCTTTGTGGTTGCTGTACACGGTGATGTCAGCAACTGCTCCGGAGCCTAAATGCCCCCGATTTTTCAAGCCGAGACTTCTTGCCGGTGCAGCTCGAGTCATAATTGCGATATCGTATAAGGAATATTCTCTATCAATACTTGCGAGCGTACTTGCCGCAGCGGCTTCTTTATTAATAGTAGAGAGCATGTCATTTCTGAAGCTTCTATCCATTAATAAACGTATTAGATGCGGGTAGCTTGTGAATGGTGCGCCGTTAGGATGATCTGTTGTCAGAAAAACTCTCCAGGGATCATCGACAAGTAAAAATATTTCGAGACCTATAGCCCATTGCAATGCATTTACAAAGTTTTTGTCTCTGTATTTAAAAGGCACAACTCCACAACCCGCGTCACACTCAATGTCCATAATGACCCATTTTTTCGGGTCTGCATGCCAGTGCCCAGCATATTGGTGTTGGGAATCGCCTGAAGCAGTGACAGTCTGGCCAAATAAAATTTGTCCGACATCAATAGAAATGTTCGGATTTTTATTGACGGCTTCAGCTATCTCGGCAGCACCGGATGAAAAGTTTTTATCGCCTTCGGTTCCGTAGCTGTGAAACTGAATATGAGTAAGATGCATGCGCATACCATCAACAGCACGTATGGTCTCCAGTGTAGTATTGAGATTGCCGGGAACACCAAGATTACAGCCATGCACATGTAGAGGATGTGGTATGCCTAATTCTGTAACTGCTCTGGCGAGAGACTTAAGAATGTCACGCGGAGATACACCGTAATATTGATTTAATTCATCTAATTCAAGTTTACGCTGGTTAAATTTAAAGGCACTTATGCCGCCCGGGTTAACTACTTTGATTCCGAGTGCCTGCGTAGCATTGATTGTCCAACCAACATAGTCACTGATAGCGGCTTGGTCTTTTTTTGATGCGAGCATGCGTAAAAAGAAATCATCACTGCCAAGCATGGCATAGGCACCTTTGTCGACCATGGGTGTGTCGGCCATTTCCATGTGTGTTTGACGAGCGTTGGAAGGTAGCATTGCTGGTTCAAAACATGCGGTGTAACCCATTTCAGCATAACGATAACCCGCAGTCAGCGTAGAGGGAGCTGCGTAACCACAGCCGGAACGCGTCAGTTCTGTTTTCTCGACCAAATCTGCCGCATGATCTTCAGGCAACATCATGCGAGCTATATTGATCTTGCCTCCACCTATGTGAGTATGAATATCAATGGCGCCGGCCATGATGATTTTGTCTTTCATGTCATAGGTTTTGCTGATTGTTGCATTACCCGAAGGCTTACGTGTTATATGACCGTCATTAATATATATGTCCCTGTGCTCTCCATTAATGCCATGGACAGGGTCATAAACAATACCGTTAGTTAATTTTATATACATTCGTTCTGTCTACATCCCTTCTATAACTTGTTTCAGAATTAAACTGACATTGGCATACGGAGACTGCCTTAGTTTTTTTAATGGAAGTGATACCACACTGTCAGTGCGAATCAACTGTCCTGAATGGTCAACTCCCGGGGTTGATACCGGAATAAAAACATCGGGTTTAAAGTTTAATTTAGTATCAGGTGTGCCGAGTACTATTGTTGGTATTGATGCATGAGGTGGTTTCACATTTGAACTAAAGCTTGAAACCCATAACAGGGAATCGACATCTTTATTTTTAAGCACGTTTTGTGTTGAATACCGTTGGGCATCATAATCAGGATAACCTTTATTAAAGTTAACACGTAATGGATAGCCACTTTGCCATGCACAAACGCTATTCGCACTTGTTGCGCCATCGTCACCCCCTAATGAAAACCCAGCAAAACGAGTAAAGCGTGTTAAATATTTAACAATTTCACAGAAATTTTGAATTGTAAGTTCGGCATGAGGAATATCTAGTTCGGCTGGAGACCAGACAATAACGCCATATTTAGCCGTCTTCATTTGCTCAGCTAAAGATTGTAGTGTCTTAATTTTTATTCCAGCTATTTCATTTACATCAAGTGTTGCGCCTGTTACCAGCGCATGCAGACCTGATATGACTTCGCCTATCTGTTCAGTTTTGCAATTGAGAGTCGTGGGACGTTTACCATTGGGATTTATCCCGGCTTTACTATCAAGTTGATCACCGATGTACACAATTTGGCGCTGCTCATTCTTGAGCTTAAACATGGATTGTTTATTCCATATGGTACGTTCGAAAAATCGTGGAAAATTTGTTGCGTCAGTGCCGGCAAAAATAATTAAATCTGCACGGTTTCTGATTTCGCTCATGGTCGTTGTGATCCAGCCGAGATCCTGCAATACAAGTGAGTTACGGATAAGTGCATTACCATGCATGTGGTCAACTATGGCACCGGTTTTATCTGCAAGATGCATTACTTGTCGCATTCCACCAACATCAGTACCAAGACCAGCAAATAATGGGTTATGTGACTTTTTGAGAATGACACATATTGCATTTATCGCATCTGAAAGAGGGGCATTGTTACCGTTTATTTTTGGAGAATCTGTCGCTTGTTTAGATTCAAAAGAGGAGACTGCTTTGGGACAGCCATTTTCAAGTATCTTTAGTGTCTCATCCTTATTTTGGATAACCAAATCATCACACAGTATCCCACAGAAAGGACAGGTCACATCCTTGTTGATGACACTAGAAATATTTGATGTTTTTTCCAATGATAACTCCTTAAGTTTTCAATCAATGATAATTTACGAAATGCAAAAAAAATGAGCAACAGTAACAGCATAGCTTACAGCCATTAACGGTGCATCATTATCAACAATTAATATTACTGAACTTGAAGGTGTATATTTGCGAAAATGTTGTGCGGTATCAGAAAGATATTATATTATTCTGTAACTGACAACATTTCATCAATATAGGTGTATTTCTCTCTAGGTTTCCCTTTGGGTTCTCCACGCTCAATTTCTTTAGCGTCTATCTTCTTCCAATCATCATAACTCACATGATGAATGTTCTTACTTTCTAAAACTGTAAATATCGCGTTAGCACCTGATTTCTTACTACCATCATCCAACTTTGTTAGATCTTGTATTAGACAAGCAACGGTTTCAACACTGCAAGCTCGATTTGTGCCAATTATGCCACTAGGCCCACGTTTAATCCAACCCGCGGTATAAAATTGTGGAACGATATTGTTATCATTATCAGTAACCCTGCCTTTTTCATTAGGGATGGTGCCCCAACTTTCATGAAATGGCACTCCCGCAATGGGGACACCTCGATAGCCGATGCTCCGAAACAAAATACCACTTTCAAGTTCTATTGTTTCTCCTGTACCTCTGGCAGATTGTTTAAAAGGTTCTCCGGATAAGCCATTTTTTTCAAGCACGACTTTTTCTAATCTAGAATCGCCAACTAGTTCTTTGGGGCCCATTAAAAATCTGAAAAAACATTTTTTTGATTTACTACTGTCAATATCACGTTTAGAAAAATCGCAAAATAGATCGTAGATTTTTTTACTGGCGACATTACTTTTTTCTTCTAATTCTTTTTCGCTTTCTGGATTAAGGATAATATCTTCTGGAAGCACGATAGGGCTGCAATCTGCTAGTTCACCAAATTCACGTAACTCTTTAGGTGTCAATTTAGCTTGTGCAGGTCCACGTCTGCCAATGACATGTATTTCCTTTATCTTACTTTCAGCAAGTGTGTCTAGTGCGTGTTGTGCGATATCAGTATGCTTTAATTCATCGACAGTTTTAGACAATATTCTACTGACATCAGCAGCAACATTTCCTTGTCCGATAATGACTGCGACATCATGCGAAAGATCAAATTCACGATCACGATAGTCAGGGTGGCCATTATACCAACCGACAAATTCTGTAGCCGTATAACTGCCTTTTAAATCTTCACCAGGGACACCTAACTTACGGTCTGACTCTGCGCCGCAAGTAAAGATAACAGCGTGATGAGATTCACATAACTCGTTAACGGTAATATCTGTTCCGACTGTTACATTGGCTATCAAATTGAAATCGGGTGATGCAGCAATTTTTTCATATAGCTTGATTGCTTGTTTCAATTTTTGATGATCTGGCGCAACACCGCTTCGGACTAGACCGAATGGAGAAGGTAAGCGTTCGAGTATATCTACCTTAATTGTGATATCAGATTTAAGCAGGGCCTCTGCGGCATAAAAACCACTGGGGCCGCTGCCAACGATGGCGACTAATAGTGGGTTTTGTTCAGTTCCAAGTGATGACATTATAAGAATTAAAAGCCTAATTCGGACTTACGCTCTTCAGCGCCGGGCAGAGGATCCATTTGTTCTTCACAAACTGGCAGGTCAGGTGCTTTTTCAGCATTGATCTCAATCCATTTTTCTTGATCTTCCGGGATATCATCTCCTTCAAAGATGGCCTGGACAGGACATTCTGGTATGCATGCACTGCAGTCAATACAAACATCCGGGTCGATATACAGCATTTCATCATCATAATGAAAGCAGGCGACAGGACAGACTGTTACACAATCAGTAAAACGGCAGCTTTTACAGTTCTCAGTTACGATTGTTGTCATCGTTTCCTCCTTTAGCCATTAAAGGCATTTCTTTTAGTGATAAATATTAATTTTGTGTTACTTACCCGCGTACAATAAAATTTCACCTCGGTTTAATTCAATCGAGTCTCCGCACCAACGTTCGAAGGGGCTATTCATTAATGAATCACTGATTGTGAGTCCAAGTGATTGTAAATATTTAAAATAGTGACGAAGAAATAAAGGTTGATAATCACAACTTTTACTAAAAGTTGGCAATAGCTCAGTTTTAGTCTGACAAATGATTGAACCGCGTTTCATTCCCGCACCAGGACGAATACCCATCTCTCCAAGTACAATAATTGTACCAGCGAGCATGTTTACACCCGTAAAGTCACCTGAGTTGCCACCGACGACAATTAAGCCACGTCGCATAACATGGCCGGTTTCATTTTTTACATTGCCATGCACAATGATTTCTCCACCTTGCATACCAATAGTACTGCCGCGGTAACCACTACCGACCATGTGGCCTGCATTACCTTTAATGGTAATCTTGCCACCAAGCATTTCCGGACCTACCCAATCAGAGGCATCACCCTCGATGATTATTTCACCTCCACTCATGGCAGCACCGGTATGGACACCGACATTACCTGAGACAGTGATTTTTCCAAAGGACATGGACGAAGCTATGTGCTTTACATCTACTAAATCACCTTCAATATTTATCTCACCATCAAATTCACCACTACATTCAAAGAAATCTTTGAGTGGAACTTGGCGGTTACCATGAAATACGGTTAGGTTTTCTATTTCAGTTGTACTGAGTGATTGCATTCGGTCGGGACAAATACAGTCCGCTTCCAAAGGTACTTCGGGTTTAGTATGTAGTTTTAATTTGAGAGCCATTCGTTAAGTTTCCCCACTCCAATCTTTCGAGGCCAAGAGCTGATGTAAATGCATATGATATTGACCAAGCCCACCACCATAATTACCCGCTGATATTTTCTTAATGCCAGGTTTAGCTGCAGCGATTGCGCCAACACGCATCGCTTGTTCTACTGCCTCTAGTGTTAAACCATCGATAACGATTTCAAGAACACTATTAATACCATCATCTAGCTCAGAGTTTTCTACCACGCCACGCAGTGTTGGGCAGTACGCATCATTTGTAGAAGCAATCAATTTTTTATATTTAGAACCGACCTTACTACCGCTGCGAACAACCCCATTAGGGAAGGGAAGGATGATGTCGGTTAATTCACGCATTGCTTTTGTCGCAGCACTTGCTGCCTTCAATGTCGCTTTTTGATCTTTACCTAAAATTAATAAATTACCACCACCGACAGATTCTTGAACATTAAACTTATCGTCAACTAGGAACTCACCATCCATGACAGGGATACGCCATAGTTTCGAACCTCCAAGTACCTTGCTGATTTGATGACCGTCGCCAAAGTAGCGCAATTGACCACCGACGATAACAGGCAAGCCTTCGGCTAAGCCGTTATAACAAGCAGTCGTAGGACAGGTCATAACACATTGACCAATGCGTTCCATTAAACGTTTGCCCAGGCTTTCAGCATCCATGGCAAAGATTAAAACGCTTACTCCCGGTCTTAGATCAGGAGAGTCCTTAGCATCAATAATAGCTTCTATTCCAGCTTCACATTTACAACCAATGACGGAGGTTGCAAAACCAGTTATTGATTGTGCTGCCGCCATGGCCCATTCTTTTGACTCTGCAGTAATGATGACGCGACTGCCATACATCTTGAAGGCTTCGGCAAAGGTATCGACAATAGTTGTTGATTTGATCTTCATAGCTATGCCTTTCCTGTTGCTATGATTTCATGGTCATGAAGATAGCTATCATCTACTGCATAATTAGAAAATTCGATTGAATAATAACTTTCGAAGAAGGGTTGCACGACTTCTTCAATTTTCTTGTCATATTCGGGTGTGATATGTAAGAGTTTGCCGATGAAATCAGTAATAAACTCATGATTGCCTATGATGGTATTTCCTGACTTGATGACGTAACGCGGGGCATTAAACATCATCTCTTTATCATCCATTTCATCGTATATTGTTATATCGGCATCTGCACCAACACCTAAATGACCTTTGTTTTTTAAACCTAAGGCTCTAGCAGGACCTGCTCTTGTAATAATAGCGATTTCGTTCAAGGTAAATTCACGATCTAAATCGCGCAGTGAACAATTCTCCAATGCGCTTTGATTGACGCGTTTCATTTCTTCATGACGGAATGCCTTATCCATCAGCAGTTTAATGAGCTTGGGATAATTCATGAACGAGCCGCCGTTAGGGTGGTCTGTCGATAAAACCACTCGCCAAGGATCTTTTGCCATTAAGAATATTTCAAGACCAATTGCCCACTGCAGGGTGTGCATATAAATGTGTTCTTGATAGTTGAAAGGGAGGATCCCGCAGCCACTTTCACATTCTGTATCTGCATTAACCCATTTGCCTTTGGTATGCCCCTTTAAAACATAAGCCAATGGTGCATCAGCTGTCATGATAGTCGACTTACCAAACATAACCTGACCGACATCACAGGTGATGTTCGGATGGTTATCAACGTACTCAACAATTTCCGCAGCTTTAGAAATCGGTTGCTTGCCCAGTTCGCCGCCATAACTATGAAACTGGATATGGGCAATATGGGCGCGCATATCCCCGGCTGTTTTCATTGTTTCCAGTGTGGTTTTATAGTTGCCACTATGACCCAGGTTGTTGCAGTGGATATGCGGTGGGTGAGGAAAGCCTTGTTTGTCAACGGACGTTATAAACGCTTCAATAATTTGGCGTGGCGTCAGGCCTTCATCTGTTTTTTCATCGATGTCAGAGACATTTGAGTTTTTCTTACCTTTCCAGGGTTCATCACCACCGGGATTAACTAATTTTACCGTATAAGCCTTTGTTGCATTGATCCACCAGGCCACGGCCTGATCAAACTCTTCCATACGCTTTTCACGCAGTAGATTCTGCAGGAATATATTTTCGCCAAGTAAGACATAAAAACCTTTGTCAATGACAGGAGTATCGTGAAATTCTTCAAGCGTGTGTCTCGCACCAATGGGAGTTACAGCTGCTTCCATTGCTGTTGTGTAACCCAAGGTTGCATAGCGATACCCGGTAGCAAATGTAGAGGGAACTGTGCCGCCTGTACCTGACCGTGTGAAGGGTGTTCCGGGATGCACATCATGACGATGATCTTCAGGCTGAAGTTTTCTTGCTACGTTTACTTTGGGGCCAGCAATGTGGCAATGGATGTCAACACCACCCGGCATAATGACCATGCCTTGTGCGTCAATAACGGTTGCATCTTCAGGAACAGAATCGACTATTCTGCCGTCCTGAATGCAGATTTCTTTTATCTTGCCATCTATATTATTGGCAGGGTCATAGACTTTGCCATTTACGATGCGCATAACTGCTGACATCACATACCCCTAAATATTATCGTTATATTTTAATGAGTAATTTTACGACGGCAGCAACCTGCAATTTTTTAATCAAAATACTATTAGTTATTAAAACAAATAACAGTTTATATTAATGATTAGTACTTATTTTCTCGTAAATGGTCTCAATTTATTTCTAAAAATTACACTACAAAAACACTATAGTTTATGCAGGACTAAAATTAAAGTGACGCTTGCCTTTTAAATAGGGGCAGCCACTTTTACTGCGCCGCTAGCACCACTTGCATAGTGTTTAGCTAACATTAATTCATTCACTCTTTTATTTATACCCTTTAAAATCGTTTCGTCATCTGGAAACGGAGATTCAAATGCCGGACGCAAGGTTATCGGCACATTATCCATTCTGTATACGGTTCCAGTTGTATTGATACCGTAGGTAGAAGTGCGGAACGCGACATGTGCATCTTTACTGGTTTCAGTACATTTAGTGTCGAGCACAACTATGGGAATATTTTTTAAATGTGCAATCGCTTTCTTGGGAAAATTAGATGCGGGGTCACTTGCAATGAACATTGCTGCATCGGCATGGCCATTTGCCAAGGTGTCGACTGTCGTGAATTCACCTGGATTAAAACGGGGATAACCACGACTAAAATTAACGCCAAAGGGATAACCTGTCTGCCAAGAGACAACATTGTCAGCACCAGTGACATTGCCGTGACCACGCACGGGCATGGCAACAAAATGAGTGAATTCGTTTAGATCAGTTGCCAGAGCGAGTAGGGCGCCTGAGTTGAAATGGCGACCACGTGTCATGGTCAGGCCCATACCAAAGAAGAGCACACCAAATCGGCAGTTCTTCATGCGGTCGCTTAGATCTTGTAACACTTCCAGAGGAACACCGGTACGTTCTTCAATGTCATCTGATAATTTTTTACCTTTGACCAATGCGCGTAAAGCCCATAAAACTTCAAAATCTTTCCCTGGTTTCGGTCGAATCAGGATGTCGGCAACGGGAGAGCTTTTTGTCTTGCGCACATCAATAAGTACTATTGTGCGATCTTTTTTACCGCGAGGGGTAAACATGCCTTTCGGAGTTACGGCGTAACGACCAAAATGACGGGGATGCGATTCAGCAGGGTTACCACCCCAATAGATAACTAAATCAGCTCTATTTTTAACTTCGCCCAAAGTACTGGTACTTTCGCCCACACCTTGGAATGCCAGGCCGGATGGGCCATGACAGACAGAAGTTGTGGTATCGATGTTGCCTTTGATTCTATCCGTGATTGCAACAGCTTGGCGTTGAGCTTCGCATGTTGTATCACTCAGGCCATAGGTAATGGGAAATTTTGCTTTGGTTAGTGTTTGTGCTGCTTCTTCTATGGCTTCTTCGACTGAGACTTCTTTGCCATCAATCATCGCTGCTGGAGCGCCTTCTTCTATCGTATGTTCCGCGAACCATGCACGCCCGAGAACGCAGGCATTTTTAGATTTTATGATTTTCTTCTCGTCGAGATCGACAGTTAGAATCATGTCATCGCAGACACAGCCGCAAAAGGTGCACGTTGCATTTTCAATGATCTTGGTATTTTCGGTCATAGTAACTATTACACCTAAATCGAAAAATATATTGTTAGTTTAAGTTGTGATTTTCTCAATTTCAACTTCCATGTGCTTAGATAATGGCATACCAGAGCCTGCCGTGTCACTAGCCATTAATTCGCTTGAAGGTGGTCCATAAGGAATAAACAACATGCCATCGGGTAAATCCTCTGGTTTTTTACCAATACAAGTTACTGTTGTTTCACCAATTTCATTGCTGAGACGAACTTTATCGCCATCGACAAGCCCCCTTTTTGCCATTTCATCTGTATTCATTTCCAGAGTTGATGTGACTTGTTTGTATTCCTCCTTGAGTTTGCCTATGTTTAGGCTCGTTCCCTGTTTAGCAGAACGACCTGGAATTAGGATCATCTTTTCTGACACATTTTTCTCCTTGTTTGTTTCTCGCCTGATTATAGTCTGGAGTATTGCATAAGGACAAACAGATGCGCTATATGACTAATTTCTTAGGCAGAACGCTGTTTCAGCGCTGTCGCATACAGTACAATAGATCGTTTTGCATAATTCAAAATTGGATACAAGAATTTCCGAATAACAATGGATAATAAACAATCAATAAGCAAATCGAGGCAGGTGAGTGTTAATGCACCTGCTAGATTACATCTAGGGTTTCTCGATCTGCATGGGGGACTTGGAAGAAAATTTGGTAGTTTGGGGCTGTCTATTAAGGATGTTGAAACCTCGCTCACAGCAGAATATGCCGACGATATTGACGTGACTGGTCCTTCCGCTAAACGAGCAGAGGATTATGCGGAACAAGTATTGTCCCATTTTGGGATTAATGGCGGGGTTAAAATGACGATTAAGTCTGCTATACCTGAACACTCCGGCTTAGGTTCAGGGACGCAATTGTCATTAGCTGTAGCTTCGGCTATCTCCAACTTATACGAATTATCTGAACAACACCCCAATCGACTTGCTGCGGTCTTACATCGAGGGGCTCGTTCAGGGATCGGTATTGGCACCTTTATGCATGGCGGGTTTATAATCGATGGTGGTCGAGGAGAGAATACTGACGTTCCCCCGGTTATCAGTCATATGTCTTTTCCGGACAATTGGCGGATCGTATTAATATTTGATGATGCAGCAGAAGGTATTAATGGCGTGCCAGAACGACGAGCGTTTAATACCTTGCCGCCAATGGATGATGTAATGTCAGGTTTGCTATGCAGATTGACATTGATGCAAGTGTTGCCGGCTATTAGAGAAAAAGATTGTAAACAATTTGGGGAAGCAATTACTCAGATTCAAAATATTGTTGGCGACTATTTTGCTGTTGCTCAGGGAGGCCGTTATACCTCGCCTTTTCTTAAGCCTATTCTTGACTCTATGAAGAACAGCGGCGCGACTGGGATGGGACAAAGTTCCTGGGGGCCAACCGGCTTTGCATTTTTCCCTGATGAGACACTGGCATTTCAAGCAATGAAAAAAGTTCGTGAGGAGTGGCAATCAGAATCAAGACTACGTTTTGTCATGAGTGAGGCCTGTAATTCCAAAGCAAAAATTATATTAAATGATCTGAACACACCAACACAAAACGAAAACTTGAAAGTAACAAATTTATAACTTGAAGAGAGAACTATAAGAAAATGAAAGGTCACTATTTATTACATATGTTTAACCCAACAAAAAATGTTAGTCCGTTTGATGTCAATATGGCCTATGAAGCAGAGTTTGATGGTGTTATTCCTTATTCTGAAGTCGCGTTAGATGATATTCATGCTCTAACTCAAGACACGATTTTTTCACGTGGTACAAAAGGCGTTAAACGAACCGGTATTTTTATCGGGGGCAGGGAATTTGGATTAGCAATTGATATGCTGAATCGGGCGAAGACGGCAATGGTCCCTCCATTTGAGGTTTCTGTCTTTGCTGACCCCAGTGGGGCAATAACAACGGCTGCAGCATTAGTAGCTTGTATAGAGCTGCAATTAAAAAAGAAGACAGGTGAATCGTTATCTGGGAAACGTATCGATATTATCGGTGGTACCGGCCCGGTTGGTGTCTGCGCCGGAATTTTAGCAGCAAAATGCGGAGCGACAGTCTACTTGACCAGTCGCAGAGGCGCTAAAGTAGCTACTGAGTACGCTTCAGAATACAACGCTCGCTTTGGCGTGAAGATGTTGGGTGCTGATAGCAGCACTGATGATAAGGTCATGGATTTTCTTACAGAATCTAATATAGTCGTTGGCGCTGCGAAAGCAGGCATACAAGTGCTATCAAAGAGACAATTAGCTGAGGCAACTAATTTATTAGTTGCTGCTGATGTAAATGCAGTGCCTCCACTAGGCATTGAAGGTGTCGGTGTTCATGACATGGGCGTAGAGATGCCTGATACACCGCAAAATGCAGTTGGGCTTGGTGCCTTGGGTATTGGTGATATCAAATATAAGATTCATTTCAAGATGTTTGAAATGATGAAAAAAACAGACAAACCACTGTACCTTGATCATGAACGTGCATTTGATGTAGCCAGAGAAATTGTTAGCAAACTTTAATATTGAATTTAAAGATTGAGATCCTCTTTAGAATCTTGTTCTGAGCGGGACTGATAGGTGGCTGAGCTTCTCATTGTTGCGCGTTCAGGAAGGGCGCTAGCTACATCAGCTTATCAAGCTGGATACAAAGTACATGTGTTGGATTGTTTTGCAGATGAAGATACAAAAACTGTATCGAAGACTACTCATCAGCTTCAGTATCATTGTGAAGGATTTGATAAGACAGAGTTAATGGAGCAAGTGAAAGGGCTGGTTTCTTGTTACCCAAAAGCAATGTTGGTTGTCGGTAGCGGGTTTGAGAACACGCCAGAGCTGCTTGAAAGTCTAGCGGAAATCATTCCTGTCATGAGCAATGATAATAGCACCATTCACAGTTTGAAAGACCCTGTTGCCCTTTATGACCTGTTGAGACGTGCTTCTATCAAGGTGCCTGAGATTTCGTTAATACGACCAAGTAATTCTGAGGGTTGGTTGTTAAAAGAAATTGCAGGCATCGGTGGTGGTCATGTTAAATGGTTGTCACAAATAAACTTGAGCAGTGGTTCTGGTTATTATCAAAAGTACATCTCAGGCAATGTTTTAAGCGCAGTATTTCTAGCAAGAGAAACATATGCAACACTTGTGGGCATTAACGAACAATTACAATCAAAGCAATTTAACGAAATGCCTTTTCTGTTTAAAGGTGCAGTTAAATTAAATTCAGTTGATGAACAGCATAGACAAAATGTTATAGAAATTATTAATAAGATAACAAAGCAAACTGGTTTAAAGGGGCTTTGCGGTGTTGATTATATTGTTGAGGATTCTGGAGAGATTGTTGTGCTTGAGGTTAATCCAAGACCACCATCCTCTTTTGAATTGCATGAACAACAATCTGTTTTATTCGATGCGCATCTAGCTTGTTTTGAGGGTAAAGAGATCGATTGTCAGTTTAGTCAGGATAATCAATCAAAAGGTTATGTTATTTATTATGCAAAACAAGACATTAAAATTAACAGTAATATAGTTTGGCCAAGCTGGGTTAAAGACAAGCCCTCTATTGGTTCTACTATTGCAGAAAAATCCCCTGTATGTACTGTTCATGCAGAGGACGAATCGGCAAGGAATGTTAAGGCTGTTTTGCAGAAACAATTAAATTATATTGAAACAGTTATTATGGCAGAGCAACATGCTGCCTGAAACTTATAAACTAAATCTAGAAATGAGGAAGAAAAAGTGAGCAAGCAAATATCATCTCCTAGTCTTAATGCTTTGACAGCACCTTTAGTTGATAACTTAGTTGTTAATGCATCGGCATTACGATTAGACATCACCAAGCTGGATAATGGTTGTCGTATTATTGATGCGGGAATTAACGTGCCGGGCGGACTAGAAGCGGGAAGATTAATTGCAGAAATATGCATGGGCGGATTGGGAACGGTAAAATTACGAGCATCAACAAATTTTCGCAACTGGTCGTGGCATCTGGATGTACATAGCACGAACCCAGTCTTGTCATGTTTGGGTAGCCAATATGCCGGGTGGAGTTTGAGTCACGGTGAGGGAAAGGGTGCATTTAATGCCTTGGGCTCAGGACCAGCTCGCGCTATCGGGAGTAGTGAAGAACTTTACGATGAACTGGGATATCGTGATTCAGGAGAGCATGCTTATATAGTCATTGAAGCGGATAAAATTCCACCGGTAGAAATTGCGGATAAAATAGCTGAGAAATGTGGCATTGCTACTTCTGCATTAACCATAATAATGACACCGACATCGAGTTTGGCAGGTTCTGTACAGGTGGTAGGTAGAGTATTGGAAACGGCACTACATAAAGCACATGCATTACATTTTCCATTAGAAAATATTATCGATGGTGCTGGCAGTGCTCCTATCTGTCCTCCATCGAAAGATTTTTTAACGGCCATGAGCAGGACTAACGATTCAATTTTATTTGCGGGTCAAATACAGTTATTTGTTGAAGCCAGTGATGATGATGCCAGAGATTTAGCCAATAAATTGCCGAGTAGTTCATCTAATGACTATGGAAGACCCTTTGGTGAAATTTTCAAAGATGTTGGTTATGATTTTTATAAGGTTGACCCGATGTTATTTAGTCCGGCACAAGTTGCTGTGAGTTCGTTAACTACAGGGCATACATTCCATGCCGGAAAGATTGATCTTGATTTGCTGGATAAATCATTTAATTAAACATGGTGAAAGCATCACAAAGAAAAATTGCCATAGTTACTGATGATCCTGGGTGGCATGGCAGGCAATTAACAACATCGCTCAAAGAACACGGCTATGAGAGCCAATATGTTTCCTTGACAGATTGTATTATTGAAATCAACGGTGAGGGCAATGAAATCACTTTTCCAGGATTTGATACGCATCCACTGGGTATTTTCGTAAGAGGAGTGCCTGGCGGTAGTCTGGAGCAAGTGATCTTTCGTTTAGATATTTTGCACGCACTATATATGTCAGGAGTTACGGTTTATAACACCCCACGAGCAATAGAACGTACGGTGGATAAACCGCTTACCAGTTTGTTGTTAAGCCGAGCTGGCTTACCTACGCCCACTACATGGATATGTGAAACTCCAGAACATGCCAGATCAATACTTGAAAAAGAAACATCAAAAGGTGGTCAACTAATTTTAAAACCATTGTTTGGTTCACAAGGGATTGGCATACATCTGGTGGATAATAAAACAGGATTGATTCACGATGAAAAATTCGCTGGCATATATTATTTGCAGCGATTTATTGAACGGCAAAATAATGAGTACACGGATATACGCGTACTGGTTATTGATGGTATCGCTAAAGCGGCAATGTTACGCCGTGGACAAGAGTGGGTTACTAATCGTGCACAAGGGGCGATCTGTGAGCCATTAGTTATGGATAAAATTATTGCTGATTTGTCAGAATCGGCGTGTAAGGTATTAGATATCGATTATGCTGGAGTAGATCTCATGCAAGATAAAAACGGACAATTTTATATCATTGAGGTAAACAGTATTCCTGCCTGGTATGGCCTACAAGGAGTTGTCGGTTTTAATATAGCCTCTTGTTTGATTGATTCATTTATCAAGCATGTTGCTGAGAACAATCAATTAAAAGCATGTTCAGATCTGAACTGAATATGGATAGAAAGGCGTTAGAAAACGCGGTTATGGCTAGTTTTGTGGGAGAGTTGGAAGCTTTCAAACCTGGGAATGTTAGTTTCTATGCTGATGGGCATGATATGACTGTCCTTGATTTTCAGAAGAGTGCTAAGGTTTCTGTGCCATTACTTTGTGAAGGGAACAATAGTTTAGGTCAACGAATATTGGATAGTGTTTGTGCAACGCAAGTTGCAGTTGGATGTAATACCAACTTAGGCATGTTATTACTTTTTGCGCCTATAATTATGGCAGCAGAATCTGGGTTCAAAGATAGTATTGAGCTACATAAAAAACTAGAATACACATTAAGTTCCATAAAGAAAACTGATACAGAACAAGTATTTGAGGCCATAAGGTTAGCAAGCCCAGGAGGTTTAGGTAGTGTCAATTCACATGATGTAAATAAGAAGCCTGACTGCACTTTACTTGAAGCAATGGAACTAGCTCGTCATCGGGATTCTGTTGCGTTGCAATATGCGAATAATTTTCGGGAAATATTTAACATTGGTCTGGTTGACATTAAAAACTTTGAGAAACGTTGGAATAGTGTAAAATGGTCCACCGTTTCATGTTATTTGAATTTTATGTCGACGGTGACAGATTCACACATAGAACGAAAATTTGGTCGAGAGATAGCTGAGATAATAAAAATAAAAAGTAAGGTCATTGCTGGAAGTTTCAATAATTCTAGCGACCCTGAAAATAACATTGGACTGTTACAGAGTTTCGACGAGGAACTCAAAACAAAAAGCTATAATCCAGGAACTAGCGCTGACCTAACTGCGGCAAGTCTATTGGTTTATAATTTGACCATATAGTAAAAGATATAATTAAAGAATTTACGACAAATACGGGCAAAAAGATCTTTTCTTTTTGCTAGTTATACTGGGTGGGGGTTATATCCCTTGTTAATTTTAAATTTAAATAAATAGGAAGGCGGCGATGTCTATATTAGCTAAATTATGTGGCTTTCTAACTGGAGGAGATAAAAAAATGGCAGTCATTGATAGAGTATTAATTGGTGAAGCATTGGTGGGTGACGGTAATGAAGTTGCACACATTGACTTAATGATGGGTCCACGTGGTAGCGCAGCTGAAGCAGCTTTCGCAAACGCATTGACCAACAACAAAGATGGTTTCAGTACCTTATTGGCAGTTGTTGCTCCAAACTTGCTTTGTAAGCCTAATACCATTCTTTTCAACAAAGTTACTATTAAAGGTTCAAAGCAAGCAGTTCAAATGTTTGGCCCTGCGCAACGTGGTGTAGCTATGGCGGTTATGGATTGTGTTGAAGATGGCACTATCCCTGCTGATGAAGCTGATGATATCTTTATTTCAGTTGGTGTTTTCATTCATTGGTTAGCTGAAGATGATGCAAAGATTCAAGACTACAATTATGAAGCGGTCAAACTTTCAATTAAGAGAGCAGTTGCTCGTGAGCCTAAAGCTGCAGAAGTTGTTAGCAAGAAAGGTTCAGCTGAACATCCATTCGCAGCACACGCTTAATTATTAACTAATAAAGCGTAAGTGTTGCTGAATTAGTTTTCAGCAAAAAATAGATGCCTCGATTAGTAATAATCGGGGCATTTTTACGTACAGGATGTAATGTCAGTGAAGTCGACGGTTCTTATCAGGTGTGCTATCAGGAGAAGGAGTTGCATCGTCCTCCGGTGTGCCAGCGCCAATAACCTGGAGCCTCTCTTCACTCTTCTTTAATGCGAATTCAATCTGTTTTCGTTTGCTAATATCCCACACGGT
The DNA here is from genome assembly GCA_047618295.1 of Gammaproteobacteria bacterium. GTDB lineage: Bacteria > Pseudomonadota > Gammaproteobacteria > Eutrophobiales > Eutrophobiaceae > UBA7359. The sequence goes on from JBLHKL010000001.1 coordinate 40,737, forward strand.
GGCTTGAATTACATCCTGCCCACTTAATGACAGACGCGTTAGTAGTATTTCTGCAGGAAAATTCTCCCCTGTGGAGCGCCGATAAAGCCATTCGAATGAGTGTGAATTATTTTGATAAGCTAATTCGATCATTTCATTTGCGACTTCTTCTGAACTCCTACCATCGGGCTGTGTTGGGGGAGAGAAATTGCTGAGTTGAGTGTCTATGACTTCTTCACGAGATTTATAAGCAAACATCTTCAGAGCTGATGAGTTGCAATCGAAGCAAATATTGTTATTGAGCAATAAAATGGCATCGTCTGATGACTCATAAACTGTTCTGTATTTGCTTTCATTCTCTTGTAATTCTTTGTTGCGGATGCCTACAGATTCTTTGCGGCTTTCACCCATTTGATAAAGTACGAGTTGAGCAGATACGCGTGCCAGCACATCTCCGCGACGAATTGGCTTGGTGATAAAGTCTACGCCCCCGACCTCAAATCCGCGCAACCTATCTTGTGTTTCTTGTAGGGCAGTAATGAAGATAATGGGAACGTTTGCCGTGCTCTCATTCTGTTTTAGTTGACGACACACTTCGAAACCATCCATGCCAGGCATCATGATATCTAACAGGATGAGATTGGGTGGGTTCGCCAGTGCTGATTCTATTGCCATTTCCGGTACTCGAGTTGGGCGCACCATGTAACCTTCGTCCTCCAGTAGACCAGCCAACAACTGCAGGTTAGCGGGAGTATCGTCAACAATCATAACTTCACCACGATTACTCATTTCAGTTTCTCTCAATTTTTGACTAGTGTCTGTGAATGCCAGTAGTTTTTCACAATTATCAGTTGATTGGTAGTTCAATGATGAATCCGGTCACTCTCGTTCAGCAGCTTCATTATTTGATCGAAGCTGAATTCCTCTACGAGTAATTGTAGTCCATCAGCAGTCTCAGGATGATTGCTACGAATACGTTCAACCACTTGATTGGTAGCAGAAGCATCCAGATATTGAGCTGGTCGTCGCAATGCTTCTCTCAAGTGAGCAGGTAATCCGGCTATCATTTCAGCTGTAAGAATTGCGGTCTCTGCCAAAGTCGCTTGATTCTGAGCCTCATAGATGTAGCGTGCACCCAGCTGTTGAGCCATGGACTCGAAGATCTCAAAACTCTGAACTGGCTTGTGTACAACATCGTCGCAACCCGCTTCTATTATATTTTTCCGCTGCTCCTTGAAGGCGCTGGCAGTGATAGCAACTATCTTAACCGCGTCACCACCAGGTAATTCTCGTATTGTAGCAGTGGCTTTATAGCCGTCCATTACGGGCATGCGCATATCCATCCAAATAAAGTGCGGTTGCCATTCTTGAAACAATGTGACCGCTTCTTTACCATTTTCAGCCTCCCTTGTTTCAAAGCCTGCTTGGTGCAATATACTACTAAGTAATAGTCGGTTTTCCGCACTATCTTCCACTACAAGAATTCGCCATGCAGGTTGCCCAGACTCTAATCCAATAACAGTTCGTCTGAATGCTTTCAGATCAACAACTTCCGCAGCCTCAGCCAGTGCTACTGGTATATTGACATGAAACAGAGACCCCTTGCCGATTTCACTTTCTGCACTAATCTCGCCATCAAGTAATTCAACAAATGATTCAATAATAGCTAAACCAAGGCCAGTGCCTTTGGTGTTAGTTTTAAATCGTTTTGCCTGAACAAAGGGCTCGAAGATTCGCTCCATTTGTTCCGGTGCTATGCCTGGTCCTGTATCCTGAACCTCAAGATGTAGAGTAATCATACTTGTATTGCCCTTTAGAGCTTGTGTACTTGCTCGCAGAGTAATACTACCTTCGGTGGTGAATTTCACTGCATTACCGAGTAGATTGAATAATATTTGACGCAACTTGCTAATATCGGATGTTATATAAGGGGCAAGTGAAGGATCGCGATCCAGATAGAAACGCAGTCCGGCATTCTCTGCACGAGCCTGAAACATCAGTCCAATATCTTGTAGCATCTGCGGCAATTCGAAGGCCTGAGGTTCAAGTTCTACACGACCAGCCTCTATCTTTGATAGATCTAGAACGTCGTTGATCATCTCCAACAGGTGTTCTCCACTGTGATTGATGATGGTGATCTTCTCTTTTTTATTACCAGTTATCTCGGCGTCACGGCTCAGCATCTCGGAAAAACCAAGGATTGCATTCAGTGGAGTACGTAATTCGTGTGACATATTAGCCAGAAAAGTACTCTTGGCTCGGTTGGCAGCATCTGCATCATCTCTTGCCTTTCTTAGACGTGCTTCGCTTTCGGATAATGCTGCTGTTTGCCGCCGCATGACTTGAACCCATGCCAGGACTACAGCTAGGATAATCAGGAATACTAGCGCCGTTTTCCACACAAGCTCGTAGTCAGTTTTTTGTTGGAAATCCACCGTCATCCAGCGGTTACGGATGTTTTTATGTTCTTCCGCTGTCATAGCAATGATGCTCTTATCGATGATAGATGCCAATTCGGGCCAATCCTTACGCACTGCGATCGATAAATTATTAGGTTCGAAAGGGGCAGGTGCCGCAACTACGATATTCGGCAAACCAAGCTCAAGGCTTAAATAATGTCCCGCCATCAGGTTGCTTACATAAGCATCTGCTTGCCCGGCAGCCAATGTTTTGAGTGCATCAGTAGTAAAGTCAGTTTCAATTAGTTCTAAATCGGGAAACCGCTTTTTCAATAAATCATGGATAGCATAATTTCTCTCCACCACTACGCGTTTACCAAGAAGATCCTCCATATGTAATATACGATCACTATGTTGTCGTTGGAATATAACAAACGGTGAGGCGATATAGGATTGGGTAAAGCTCGCCAGTTGTTCTCGCTCAGCATTTCGTTGCCAGCCCGGTTGGATTGCAATACCGCCAGGGCTTTGCATAGAGTCAATGGACTCAGACGTGGTTAAGCCCTGTGCAAAATCGCATTCAAGGTCGTGAGCCATACACATGACGCGAACGTAGTCTATAGATATACCTTGAGGCATTTCATCAGCGAGAAAGTGAAAGGGGGGATAATCTCCCACCTGTACAGGTACCCTGAGTCTAGATGATAGCCATTTGTGTTCCTGGGCGCTCAATTGTACTTGTTGTCTGATGCGAAATGCCAGTGGGGCAAGGTTCGGATAGGATTCAAGCCAAGCCTTATCTTTTGCCGTCAGCACGACCGGCGCATTTTTTTCCTTGTCATTTAATCGCGTCCAGGTGCTGACAGTGGCATTGACCTTGGCCTGGTCAATAGCAGCAAGCGCTTTATTCATTATTGAAACCACTTCTGAAGATTTACTACTAATGGAAGCAACGCCAACGGCGCTGTATTGTTTTAAAAAATAGACTGGTTCAATATCAACAAGAAAATGCTTTCCAATAAGGTAATTATGATAGCTGAGTCCAAAGGCGATATCAGCTCTTCCCCGTAGTACCAGTGTCATCATCTCTTGTGCAGATCCCGTTTCGATGATTTCAATCTGGTCTTTGTATTGAGCTAAGGTTTTTTCTATAACATCGATGCCTTTATGTACGGCAATCCTTTTTCCAATCAGGTCATCGGTACTGTTGATCTCGAACGGAGCATCGGTTCTGGCAAAGATTGCAGGCGTTCCTTTTACAATCGCTGTGGAATATGGCAAGCCAATCGACTCTGCCAAAGCGGGAGGAGAGGCTAGCAGACCATTTATTTTTCCTTGTTTTGCTTTTTCGATTGTTGAAGGCCAGCTATCGCTTTTGATATTTATTTTTAAGCCCGTAAGTTTTTCAAGCTCGTCGTAGATGTCGACGAGAATGCCAGAAAGACTTCCATCTTCGGCGACAACAATAAGGGGTTCAATATTTGGTGTGAATCCAAGTGTTATTTCCCCATATTTCTTAAGCCAGATTTTTTCTTCTTCAGTAAGCACTATCCGCTTAATACCAAGTTTACGACGTTCGGGATATACCCATTTATTGAAGATGTTTGTTTTTATATTCTCAGGAGTTGCTTTTAACTCTTTATTCAAAATGGATACAAACTCAGGCCAATCCTTTCTTACTCCAATACTGCCTTTGCCTCCTCCCCAAGGTAAAACAGTTTTTATTTCAAGATCGAATATCTCATTGCGATTTATCAGATCAACGGAAGCCGCATGTAAAAACACGGTTACGTCGGCCTTGCCTTCAGTAACCTGAAGCAGTGCTTCGAATGGAGTTTCAGCGGATGAATAATTTAAATCTGGATGTCTTCTGAGTAAGGCATCATTAGCCTCAAAATCTTTAAGGAGAACAACTCTTTTGCCAGAAAGGTCAGACTCGGTTTTAATGGTGGTGTCTCCTCTACGCGCTACAATGGCATAACTATAGCGAAGGAAGTCATCAGAAAATTGCATAAATTCTTCATGCTCAGGAAACGGGCTTAGAGAAGGGATGACATCAACTTCTTTATTGGCGAGCATGTCTAAAATTTCTTTTTGGCTTCCAGCGTTAACTACTTCTATGCGTATATCCAGATCTTTTTGAAAGAGCTTAAAAAAGTCAGCGGCTAAGCCGGAAAATTTCCCATTGCCATCGAAGAAATGATACGGAGGGTTATCTGTCATTAGGGCCAGACGAATTACCGGGTGCTTTTTAATCCAGGCATGTTCATCATGGGTGAGTCCGATCAATTTCTCTCCACTAAACCATCGATCATAGAGGCGGTAGTAAATTGAGGATTTGTCTCTTTTTAATCGCCAGACGCGGTTGCTAATGGTTTTAGATATATCCTTGTGTCGACCTATTGGAAAGGCCAGTGTGCTGAGGGTTGGAGCGAATTCAATCGGCACCAATTTAGCGTCAAAGTGTTTGGCATGACGCAATGCATAGATATTGCTACTTATACTGGCTAATACTTCTCCTGATTCTATTAATTTGAAGGCTTCCGCATAGGTATCCACTTCAAGGAAGATAGGATGCACACCTACGTGTAAGCAGTGCTGCTTGAAGTCTTCGGCAATTTTATCATTTTTAAGCACAGCGACAGGTTTGCTGTCTAGGTCAGTAATGTCATTAATGTTTGATTCAGAGAGGGCAGAGACCGCGCCCCAAGTAGAAAAAAATTCAACATCACCGAAGTCCAGGAACTTGTCACGTTTTTCGGTATAGGCAATCCCCATGAGAAGATCAATTTCTCCCATACGAGTTTTATCAAGCAAAACAGACCATTCGTCAAAGACATACTCAAGTGACCAGCCTTCCTGAGCGGCGACATCATTGAGCATTTCTATGTCAAAACCTCTGGGAATTCCCTTGTCATCCATAAAGACAAAGGGAGGATTGTCGTAGATGCCTACTTTGAGTGGCAGTTGACCCGGTGTAAAACAGATAGCAGGCACGAAGGTAAGCAACAGCAAGACAACTAAGTATTGAAAAAATGACGCAACACTAAAAGAGGATAGGCGATATATCAAAATGCCCCCCCTCCTGACAGCAGGTCTGCAATCATTGATATTTGAACGATTGATCTCATTACATTACTAATGCCTATATAAATGGAATATTGTCTCGATGAATTATTCCTGCGTCGACACCAAACAAGTACCAAAATAAAACGTATTATCTAGAGTATATCGCCAATCTGAATTTGAAGCGAAGTAGTTTAAAGGCTGTAGAAAAGGTATTTTTGAGCACGAATTATTGTTTAGCAATTAAATATAGTTCATCTTGCGTTATTGAGCCGTTGTGCAGTGCGGTAGCAAGTAATACTCCTTTAACTCCCATTTTATTCAATTGGTAAAGGTCTTTCAGATTTTGTACTCCTCCCGCAGCAAAGATATTGTGATCACTATCATGCTTTAAAATTTTATTCAGGCACGCTACATCAACTCCTTTACTTAAACCGACTCGGTGTAGCATCATGACAATAATTTGTTTGGGCCATAGACGTGTTTCATCGAGTAAATAAGAATTCTCCAGTAAACCGGTTTCACTAAAATCAAGAGATAATAGAATATCTGAATTTTTATTTAAAATTTCAGACATTGAATCGAGTGGCATTTTATTTTCTGAGCCTAAGACTAGTTTTACATTATTACTTCTATAATAACTCTCATCATCCAGTACGGCCTCGATACCTGCATCTACCCATAACTGACATTGGTCATATGTTAATGAGAGTTCTTTGATTATTGCACTCTGATTACCAGCTCCTTGAATAGCATCAAGATCAGCAATATAAATTATCTTGAAAGGGTATAATTCGAGAAATGCAGACAGGACAGATTCTGGTTTAGAGCTTGAAGATATAACTGAAGTAACTGGTTGATAGTGTTTTCTATCACCTCGTTTTGCATGCACAACCAAACCGCGACTTAGATCAAGAACTGGAATTATTAACATAATAAAGATGCGTCATTTTTTACATGAGTTTATCACAGGAGGTGGACTGTCTGGACAAGCCCTACCAGAAACTTTAATCAGGGAAGGCGAGATCATGATACAAACATTATTATTTGAGTTAATTGAGGCTGGGTATTCTGATATAGCCTTAACCAGAGATAAAAGACTTGACTCATGCGAACATAAAGTTAAGCAGTATATTGTTCGGGAATCGCTTGAAGAAGAACTCCCTGAGTACATTAGTAAGTCTGATGTTGCGTGGTTAATTGCCCCTGAGACGGGTGATTGTTTAGCCAGACTTGCAGAACTATTTATTAGGAAGGGAAATATTTTTGTAGGCTCAAGTCCAGATGCTATCAGGGTTGCTTCAAGTAAATTACTAACTTGCAGGATGCTTGCAGAGGCAAATGTTAAGATTGTTAATACCAGAGCTTTAGATGATGAAATTCCTGCTAGTGAAACAGGTTGGATCATAAAACCAAATGATGGTGTTGGTGGAGAATCTTGTTATTTTATTAAAGATAAAAAAAGGTTGGCTGAAATTACTGCAGAAAAGAAAAACAACAACTTTGTGATACAACCTTTTATCAATGGACGACATATGAGTATGTCGTTACTGGTCTTTGATGATGCTGTTCGGTTGCTGGGATGTAATGAGCAACATGTCAATATTAAAGATGAGGATGTCAGTTTGTCTGCAATCGGGGTAAATGAATGTTTGTTTTTAAGAGATAAAATGATGTGCTTAGCAACTAAAATAGTTTCAAAAATATCGGGTTTTGCCGGTTATATCGGCGTTGATATGATCGAGGTAAATAGTGAATTGTATGTGCTGGAGATTAATCCACGATTTACAACTGCCTATGCAGGTTTATCTGAATCATTAGGTATTAATATCACTAAAAAAATATTAGATACATTTCTGAAAAAAACATTACCAGAGATTGACCTAACGGTAGCAGTACCGATTAGAATAACTATTTAATAATTATATGAAAGTTTCAAATTACATAGGTTGGGATGTTGGTGGTGCACATCTTAAAGTTGCCTGTATCAGTGCTTCTGGAAGAGTGGGGTTAGTAGAACAAATTGCTACGCCACTTTGGCAAGGATTAGATCAGCTTGAAATTGCCTTTCCTAAAACAATGGAGAGATTGCCTGATGGCGCACTATCACATGCATTAACCATAACTGCAGAGTTGGTTGATATATTTAACGATAGAGAATCAGGGATGAAGACACTAATGAATCTATGTGAAAAAACACTAGGGAGTAACATAAGTCTGTATGCAACAGATGGAGGAATATTGAGTTTAAGTAGCGCTCACAAAAAAATCAATCAACTTGCGTCGTCAAATTGGCATGCAAGTGCGACTTATGTAGCGTCATTGCTTGAGTCAGGTCTATTTGTAGATATTGGAAGTACGACGACAGACATTATCCCGTTTTCTAATAAACTTGTCACCGCCCGTGGAGACGATGACCAAAGTCGATTGCGTTTTGACGAGATGATCTATACGGGTGTCGTTAGGACACCATTAATGACATTAACGAAACAAGTTCCTTTTGCCGGTGAATGGCAAAATTTAGCAGCAGAATATTTTTCAAATACAGCGGATGTGTATAGAGTTTTAGGATCGCTCGAAGAGGGTGATGACTTGATGGATACGGCAGATGGCGGAGATAAAGATATTGTAAGTAGCATTAGGCGCCTTGCCAGAATGTTGGGTACGGACTCAAGTAGTTTTGAAATAAGTGATAATAGTTGGAATAACCTAGCGCAGTATTTTGAAGAAGCGCAGATACAGTTACTTACAAAAGCCGTGCTTAGAGTGTTATCAAATAACGATACTAGAAATCAAAAAATAGTGGGTGCGGGCGTTGGTCATTTTCTAGCAAAGAAGATCGCGCAACGACTAAATATTCCTTATTTAGAATTTAGTGAATTGTGCGATAGTGATCCAGAGTTGTCGCATAAATGTAATGCCTGTGCACCAGCTGTTGCGTTGGCGCAATTAAACAGACTCTCTGCAGCATGATGAAAGTTTCCGAATTACCTTATCAACGAAATGCAGCAGAATTGTTTTCTCTGGTCGCAGATGAACCCTGGAGCATGTTTTTTGATAGTGGCTATCCCAAGATTGATATGGGACGTTACGATATTATTGTTTCGCGTCCTGCGATCACGCTTGAAACGTATGGCGATATTACGTACATCAATGACAATGGTAAGGAGAAAACTTCTGCTGAAGATCCCTTGCAACTCTTAGAACACTATCTTGGTGAAAAAGGTAACAATCTGAGTGGACTACCGTTTTGTGGCGGTGCAGTTGGGTATTTAGCTTATGATCTGGGTCGAAGGCTAGAAGCATTACCCGAAACATCAAAACAGGATATCAATATGCCAGAAATGGCTGTGGGTATTTATGATTGGTCTTTGATTATAGATCACCATTTGCGACGCGTATGGTTAGCCAGTTTTTGTCGTTATGATAAAACAGAATCACAATGGCAAGAATTACAGGATTTATTTTCAACGCCAGCTAATGATAATGTAAAAGGATATCGTATAACTTCTGACGTTAAATCTAATTTAACAAGAGAACAATATGGTCTGGCATTTGATAAAGTAAAAAAATATATACGCGATGGTGATTGTTATCAGGTGAATTTATCACAACGATTTTCTGCCGATTTTGAAGGCAATAGTTGGTCAGCGTATTTAAAGTTGCGCGATGTTAATCCAGCCCCCTATGCTGCTTATCTTAATCTACCCTCTGGTGCAGTGTTAAGTTCATCACCAGAACGTTTCTTACGGGTGACAGATAATCAAGTTGAAACTAAACCGATAAAAGGCACAAAGCACCGTTCTGTGTTTGCTTATGAAGACAAAGCGCTAGCCGTGTGTTTACTTGAAAGCGAAAAAGATCGTGCTGAAAACTTAATGATTGTTGATTTGTTAAGAAATGATATTAGTAAAGTTTGTGAATCAGGCTCTGTTGTTGTCCCGAAATTATTTGCGTTGGAGACCTATGCAACAGTTCATCATCTTGTCAGTACTATTACCGGGCGCTTAGCCGAGGATAAAAATTCAATAGATTTAATACGTGGATGTTTCCCCGGCGGCTCGATAACGGGAGCGCCCAAATACAGATCGATGGAAATTATTGAAGAACTGGAGCCACATCGCCGTTCGATATATTGCGGTTCTATTTTTTACCTTGGGTTCGATGGAAACATGGATAGTAATATCTGTATAAGAACCTTGATTAAACATAATGCTCAGCTTTATTTTAATGCTGGTGGTGGAATTGTTTGGGATTCTGATGTTGATGCCGAATATAAAGAGTGTT
>JBLHKL010000002.1:0-48679 GCA_047618295.1 Gammaproteobacteria bacterium
GGTTGGAATGAGTTGCCGGATATCGGCTCTAGCGTTGGAGCAATGTTAATTATTGGTTCTTGTTTGTCTCTGACAATTCAGGGCAAGTTACCTAATCCGTGGAAACAAAAACCGCCTGAATAACAAATAACATGCTATTTTACAACCTCAACGCCATCAGCTTGTTTGATAGTTTTTGCCTCTGAACGCTCGATCATTTTAACAATTGCAGACTGAATCACCTGGTCTTCTCTAGCATCAGACTTACTATGAAAGTGCTCTTCCATTGGCGCATCTCCCTCTTCGGCTACAAACGATACAGCTACTTTCTCAGCTATATCTGTGGTGCTACCAAAATACGATATGGATATTTCAGGGTATCCTTGAAATCCCATCTTTACCTTTTTAGCAATTCTCTTTTTAGACTTTTCCAAATTCATGATGATTACTAATATAAGGTATAACGATCAAGCTAAGGATGGGAAGCCAAAGGCGATAGCCTTTGGTTTGTCCTGCATAAATGCAGTATTAAGTATCCTCGTTGCCTGGTATAGGTTGATCGGCCTGCGGCTGATCATCGGATGCTTCTGCTTTTTTCAGGCGCTTCTCTTCCTTCTTTTTCTTTTTAGCGATTTCTTTCTGACGCTTTTCATATGAGTAATTGGGCTTAGCCATTCGTTCTCTCTTCTATATAATTTTAGGATTAGTGTAGTTAAAACACAGGATGTTTCAACTGATTGCGCACTTTATTACACTTACAATATCAAAGTCTCGTGAAGCAAAAGGGTCAATAGCGGACCAGGCACATAACGACTCAGCTCAAATTATTTTACCAAGCGCAGCGTAGTAACAACCGGTGCAGCGCCTTGTTATGAGCTATTATACATATTAGTTTAACAGACATGTTAGTTTTGGTTAAGACCAAGTTCTTTTTGCTTTTTCTTGGTCAATCCTAATGAAACAATGCGGTAAGATTCTTTGAGATAATATTTAAGTTCATCATCCTCAGTAACCGGCATATCGAACTGTTGTATCCACTTCATCCCGCGAGAAGCGAAGTAAGGCGCTGGGCGATAACCTGGCTCGTCACTCAGAAAAAGAAAATCGGACTCAGACGTTTTAAATGTGTATGCAGGTTTACCTGCCTTTTCCCAGCCGCCAATTGTAAATACCTTTCCGCCTACTTTCCATACATGAGAACCTCCCCATTGAATAACGTATGAAGTAGCAGTGAGTGAACGGCAAAATTCATTGAATGCTTCATAAGTCATGCTGTACTCCTATTGGCACATAACGTGAAGCTTGAGCGGGTACGCAATGAAGCGATTAGTTATTATCAACATCCAATTTGGGATTGTTGCCCTATTCATCAATAGCTCTATTCAATAACATATCAACAAACTGTTGTTTAACCTGTTTCGATGCATCTCGATAATTATCGAATTTCACGTGCTGATTAGTATCATCTAGATCCATTTCAATTCCCCAGAGTGACTTGATACCAATCGGGTTCATCGAATAACGGACATCACCTAATATCTCAGGTCTTCCTGGATATTGGCTTACATAATTATTAGAAAAGATTTCAAAGCGGTGGATGTCTTCGACTAGCTGAGAATTAGTATCTAGTTCTGGAAACCTTTCTGACATATTAAATTGTTTTATGGAATCACCTTGATAGATTCGCTTTGATAAACCAGCCCGTACTGCATCTATGTAAAATGTATCGTTTGATAAATACACTGATCGCCATAGCAAGGTATTGCCAATGGTTGGTTTTACTATTATTTTTTCAATCGTGTGTCCACGTTGTGCAGCCAACTCAATTATCGAGTCTTCTGCGCGATTCATTTGAGAGAATGCGAACAATAAATAACAGCCTACTAATAAAAGTCCAATACGACTATAACGTGAACTGAGTTTTTTATATCCAGTAATGATTGCGGCTATTAATATAATCGTGAATACAGGATCAATAATCGAAATAATATGCCATGAGATTCGTGCATCAATAAGCGGCCATAATAAATTGGTGCCATAACTGGTACAGGCATCGATAAATCCACTCAATAGATACCCCATAAAACAATAAAGGTATAGATAGTTTGCAGGTAGATTATTGCGCAAAAATGGCCACAACAATAAAAAGGCTATGCCTGCACCAATAGGGATGAAGAATATTGAATGGGTAAAATGACGATGAAATTCCAGAGACAATAATGGATCAGAAGCTGACCGTATCAAGATATCAGCATCCGCAATGACACCGGCAACCAGTCCAATAAATGTCGCTAAACGAACATGCTCTTTTTTAGCAGCCGTTTGCGCTAGTGCGGCACCTAAAACAGCTTGTGTCACTATATCCATTGAGTATCTATATTAGACTGTCTATTGTCGTGATACAGCTTCGATAATAATTGTAGCCAAATAAAATGAAGTGATTTATTTCATGGTACAAACGATACAAGCTGATGCGTTGTTCCGAACCATCCTGTAGCGGCCAGACCTCTGCATAAGCAGCTTCACATCGAGTATCGAAACCACCAAACATGCGCATCATGCCTATCTCTGCCTCACGATGACCATAGTAACTGGCCGGGTCAAAGATAACCGGCTGACCCTGCTCGTTCGCAGCTGCGTTTCCCGACCATAGATCACCATGTAAAAGCACAGCGGGTTCTTCGATATCACCTAATAATGACTCCAGTCGCGACATCAACTTTTCACCCTTTGTTAATATGGGATCGCTTTTATCGGTAATCATTGATAGTCGTTTTAATTGCAAACCTAATCTCTGTTCGCGCCAGAATGAGAGCCAATTATCCTGCCAGCTATTAATTTGCTTACTCATGCCAAGATAATTATCTTTATCAAAACCAAATCGTTCTGTTTTTGTAGCTATATGCAGCTCGGCCAGGTTACGCCCCATTTGTTCTTGCCAATCGGCAGCTGGCGCACCTTCAATAAATGTTTCTATAACAATAAAATCATCACTACAGGCTATAGGCTTTGGAACATGAATAACGTCAGGTTCAGCTAACAGCAACAAGGCATCGTATTCGGCTTCAAATAATCCCGGATGGGTTTTTGATTCAGGGTTTGTTTTTACAAAAAACTGCCGGCCATCCTTTAATGTCACTATTTGGCTATCATTAATACAACCACCCTGTGCTGTTTTGCTATCAGCAAACTCTGCCTCTTTCTCCGTACAGGAAGAGATAGCTGCTTCAACACGTGATTGGAGCGTCATTTGTTATTTAATATTTCAAGACAATGGGACATCATCATTGGACAAGCAGATTCAATCATATCTAACACTTTCTCAAATCCAGCATTGCCACCGTAATAAGGATCAGGGACTGAAGGCGCATCATCATTATTCTTATAGCCGTCTAGAAAGGTGCCTAATAAACGTATGTGTTGTTTCGAACCATCGACCATTGATTCCATTTCTACAAGATTATCGGTATCCATAGCCACAACCAAATCGAATCTATTCAAATCTTGTTCTGTGACTTTCCGCGCACGTGACAAAAGCTGATAACCCCTGTTTGATGCGACTTCACGCATGCGGGCATCAGCAGGTTCACCAGTGTGATAGGCAATGGTACCTGCTGAGTCGATATGGAATTGATCAGCGTGGCCATTATGTTCAACATAATGTTGAAAAACGCCCTCGCCTGTTGGTGAACGACAGATATTGCCCATACATACAAAAATAACTGATATTTTAGGTTTTTCCATAGTTAATTATTATTCGTACAGGCTAAACAATTATCGGTTATGTTCGATGCATAGTTAAAAGTAGGTTGTATCTGGTTGGTCTTGCGCTTTCGGCACCATAGGGGGTTCTAATGTGGCACTACAAGGAAAGGCTTCTCTTAAAGCAGCTGACACCAAACCACCAGCAGCGTTGTGTAGTACGTCCGGGTGGGTCTCCAAAAACTTAACAACGATAAGAACAAGATTCCCTACACTAGTACCTTCTGGCCTACAAAAAATTGGCTCTATAAGCCCTGATTTTGTATAAGCATGATGGGTGTCTGCTGCTGATTGAAGATAACCAAAACATAAGTTTGTATCTGATGAGTTATAATTAGCATCTCCGTCCGCTCCCTTTATAGCTTCCTTACACTTGCTTAGTAATTGATCGCCGTCTAAATACGAATCAGCCGCATAAATAGGCATTGCCAGATTCAACAGTAACAAAGCTAATATTATTCGTTTCATGTGAAGTTCCTAGTGGGTGTCCTTTAATCAACGATGGGTTGGACTAAAACCCAAGGCTTAATCACTACGGCCCAGACAGTTACATTGCTTTCATGCCATGCACTCGCCTGTTCATCGCTTACATTGGCAACCAAACCGTCTTTCAGCCACTCTTCGAATTGAGTTTTGTCGTCGTTGGATAATACGGTGGCTACTTTGATTAAATCTGCTTTATGCGAGACATAGATCGCCATTCCTTTAGCAAAGAAAGGTAATAACGCACTCCATGCCATTTTTGAGGTTTCCCGGTTAATTTTATGCAGTAGGTCCTCACCTGTTTCTTCATTACTGTTTTCTGTCATATCAATACAATTAAAGGTGAATTCTGTTGGTGATTATAACGACATGTGAAGTGTTATAGAAATGGCAATAAATCTGCTTGGTCATGAATTAACGGTATCGTCCAGATTAAATCAAGAGGGTTATTTCAGTTGATCATAGATAATAATCTTTTGATAAAAACCGTAAATAGTTCAACAAATTGGTACATAAATTGCGATAATATCAGCTACATAATGAATTAAGGCTTTACATGAACGATACAAAAGAAGTCCCCAACGAACCTGAAAATATTGTTATATCCCAAACAGTTGCAATTCTTGTCGACGGTAACAATATTGAGCGTAGCATTCATACAGAAGCAAATGACACCAACACCATGCTCAATTTTGACGCATTGATTCCAAAGCTATTGGTTAATCGTGGGCTCAGTCGCCTGGTTTACTTTCGAGAAGGAAAACACATATCAAATAAATTACAGGAACGTTTACATAATTTTTACCACGGTTCTGTTCGTCCTTGTCATAAAAGCGCAGATATTCCACTTTCAATTAATGCCATTCAATTAGCTAATAAAGTTGACACCATTATTATCATGTCGGGTGATTCTGACTATATAGAACTGGTAAGACATCTAAAATCAGAAGGTGTGCGTGTTGAAATAGCTGCGGTAGCAAGTACTACTTCGAGATTCATAGTTGAAGAAGCGGATCATTTCCATGAGATAACCAAGGAAGACTGGTTCACACTTCCTCCCAAAAAGCCTCAAAAAAGACGCAATAAAAAAGCAGACGCCTCTTAACGAATTGCAGTTGATATATGTTGATCTGGATCAACGTATATTTAGCGAAATATTTCCATAATGGTCTCATATTTAATCAAATAGGAGACATCAATAATGCTAACCTTTGAAGACTGTCTGGCTCTTTGTGATCTTTCTGTAGATGAAATTGCAGCTATTGCAGAGCATGAGCATTTACCAGAGATGGCAGCGCTTGGATATGGCGATTACTTGATTCATGGCCCTGATGGAGAGCAACACATCAAGCGAATGATCGTTGAAGATATAGAAAACGCCAAAGCCAGTGGAAATCTGAAACATGTCGAGGAACTTGAGGCAATACTCAAAACATTTATTGTTAACCATCCAAAATTACTGGTCTTGCTAGAAGCACGGACTCAGTAGTACTATTGCCTGATATAACAGAGAATTAAATCATGACAACATTATTCCGAGCATTACTCCTTTTCTTTTTAATTTCCACTACATCGACCAGTCATGGTCAGGATGACAATAGTAGTCCTGATAGGAATGACCCTATAGCTCATGCAGAATCAAGCGAACGCTTAACAACAATTATGCGTCGCTTGTTCTCAGTAGTCCATGAGGAACGAATTGAAGAAAACCTTGAATTAACACAGTCTGATATGTCTGACCTATTAGAAGCAGTCGAAGAATTGCTCTTTTATTCTGAATTAATGTCCGCAAAGGTTCCTGAATCAGAATTAGAAGTAAACGACCAGGTTATCTTTAGAGCCTTGGCAAATCAGCTCTATGATGAATCATTGAATATTCAACAATTAACAAAGAACTACAATATTGATCATACTGATAGCAGTAAAGATAATATCTTTTATGATGCAACTGAACGCTTGAACCAAACCTGTGCTGCCTGCCATCAATTATTTAGAGATAAATAATTACTCAGTTATCTACCCCTTCCAACTACAATACTGTTACGACAGGCTAACTAGTCACAAGGATAGTTTGGCGACAGAATTATTCCTGCTGCCATTTCTGCAGATTCAAGCTGTAACGCTGGCTCTGCTTTTAAACCGTCAACGACGATCTTCGCTAATAACTCTTCTGATTCATTACCCGTTAAACAAACACGCGGGATGCTAAGGTCTCTTCCATGATGACAATCGCATGGCGTAACGTACCATGAACACATCATGCCGGTTGACCCATGGAACCCGTTTGCTAATGAATTTTCACAAGCTTTGAGTAGGTCTTTTGCTGATGGTGCAGCAAGTATATCCGCGGATACCATGAATAAAAGACCGATCCATATATACTTTTTCATATATTTTTACCCACTCAGAAGCATTTAATAGAATCAGATTTGAAATATTGTCCTTAGATCTGCATAGTAGCGCTTTTTATCAATACCAATAAGACCTGATTATCCTGGCATTTCGCATTTTTCAGCCAGCATGAGTAGGCATTTAAACAATTACTGGAGAAAGACGTGCAGCTTACAAAAGACAAGGTCGCAAACATCAACTACACGCTGAAAGATAAAGACAGCAACATTATGGACGAATCCACGGATGGTACTTTCACCTATTTACATGGTGCAAAAAACCTCATTCCTGCATTGGAAGATGCCTTAGAAGGCAAAGAAGCCGGTGATAAAGCCAATGTCGTCGTCGCCGCTGAAAATGCTTATGGTGAGCGTGATGAGCAAAAAGTACAGCGCGTCCCCAGAAAAATGTTTCCTGTAGATCAAGATATAAAGGTAGGTATGCCATTTAGCTCTGCGACACCTGAAGGAACAGCCGTAAATGTAGTCATTACCGCGATAGAAGAGACTGAAGTTGTCATCGACGGAAACCATCCTTTGGCTGGTGTGGAATTACATTTTGATATCGAAATCATTGGTATTCGAGATGCTACTAAAGAAGAGCTCGAACATGGTCACGTTCATGGTCCAGGCGGTCATCAGCACTAGATTCAAATTTACCAGCAAACTATCAGTAATATTATGACGCTTCAGGACTTTCTGGATAAGTTGCATGCTGAACCCGATTCTATCGAGTTTGCTGAAACAATTGAAACTATAGAATCAAATTACGAATACACGCCAACAAACTTCACTAATGGAACTCAGCTTAATAAAGCTGGTGAGAATGAGGGTTCTTGTAAAATTTTAGCCTTTGCATATATTAATAATCTGACAGTAACAGAAACATTAAATTGCTTTGGCCATTATTTTCGTGAAGATGTGGTAGGTAACCCAGCAGGGGATGATCATCAAAATATACGGCAATTCATTTTAGATGGTTTTGAAGAAATAAAATTTGATGTATTGCCGCTACAATTTAAAGCCTAGAAGAAGAAAAAGACCATTATTGATAATCCAGTATATATAACAATCGTAATCCAATAATTTCCTGGCTCATCCGTTTTATAAACAGTACGCCCGGACGCTTTGTCTTTTGCATACACTTCACCCGTGAATAAACAATATACGGTGTACATAAAGATCATCACACCTATACCTTTAAAGGGACTTATCTTCACCACTCCTATTATTTAATAACTAAGTATTAAACGACCAATCCAGCAACGTATCCAGAAGACCATGCCCACTGAAAATTATATCCACCAAGGTGTCCTGAGACATCGACTGCTTCACCAATAAAGTATAACCCTGATTGGTTTTTGGTCTCCATTGTTTGCGAAGATAAGTAATCTGTATCAACACCACCCATAGTCACTTCTGCTGTTCGATACCCTTCAGTTCCCGATGGTTTAAGTTCCCATGCAGTCAATATTGCTGCTATTTCTTTTAATCTTTTATCAGAAAAATCAGTGAGAAGTTTATAGTGTTCATCAGGCCAAAATAATTCTTGCAGCTCTATAACCAGCTTTTTTACTAAGTATTGGGATAAAAGATTGCGTAATAATATTTTTGGGCTGTGTTGCTTGGCTTTAACTAACAACAATTCAATATCTTCATTTGGTAATAAATTAATCTGAATATTTTCTCCCGGATTCCAGTAACTGGATAATTGCAAGGCTGCTGGCCCACTTAGACCTCGATGTGTAAATAAAATACTTTCCTGAAACTGTTTATTCCCTGTTGATAGGATAACTTCTTGCGATACACCACTTAATCGTTCAGATACATCTTTAAAGCTATCGCTAAAAGTAAACGGTACAAGCCCAGCACTGGTAGGGATTATTGGTATTTTAAATTGATTAGCAACTTTATAAGAAAAATTACTCGCCCCCATTTTAGGGATTGATAAACCGCCTGATGCCATCACCAAGCTGTTCGATCTAAACTTGCCAAGGTTAGTATTTAGAATATATTGATTATCCGCATTATGTTCAGGTGCAGTAATCGAGGCCACTTCGCAATTCGTATGAATTTTTACAGCAGCTTGATCACACTCATTTTTTAACATGGCCAGAATTTCTTTTGCAGAATCTTTACAAAACAATTGCCCATGTTTACGTTCTTCATAAGCTATACCATGTTTATCAACCAGAGAAATAAAATCCCATTGGGTATAACGACTCAGGGCAGACTTACAAAAATGCGGATTACCTGAAAGATAACATTCAGGTTCAATATTCAGATTGGTAAAATTACACCGTCCACCACCGGACATTAATATCTTCTTACCTATTTTATTACTGCTTTCCAGTACCAGCACACTACGTCCACGTTGGCTCGCAGTAATAGCGCAGAACAGACCTGATGCGCCACCACCAATAACGATGACATCAAAATTCATAAATTAACCTGTATAAAATTCAGGTTAATAGAAAAGAACAGCAGTAATCAACAATATCCAGCGCACGGATATCAAACGAAGAATTTCCGGGCACATTAAAATCTCCCCCTGCTTCAACCTTTACCCATTCATCATCCTCACTCAATCGATACTCAACTGTCCCCTGTGTAATTTCCATGAGCTCAGGCGCATCGGTATTAAAATGATATTCTCCGGGCAACAATATACCGAGCGTCTTCTTTGAACCATCCGGGAAAAGAATGCTGCGGCTAGTAACCTTCCCATCAAAATACACGTTTGCTTCAATCACGACAGAGACTTGATCAAATGTACTCACTTTTAAATACTCCAATAGAAAAATTATCGATCTGTATAATACCGTACACTTAAATTTATTATTGTAATTTTCATGCCCGATATATTAGAAATAGAATCCGAACTTGGCATCAATACCAAGGCAGCTATTGTTGAGCCGGTTCAACACCCTGTTCTCGCCTATAATGGCATTCACCTGCATATCAAACGCGATGATTTATTACACCCCATCATCTCAGGAAATAAATGGCGTAAACTTAAATTCACCTTATTACATGCACTAACTAAAGGACATGATCACCTGATTAGCATGGGTGGCGCTTATTCTAATCACCTTCATGCCCTCGCCTATGTTGGTCACAAATTAAACCTGAAAACCACAGGTCTTATACGTGGAGAACAACCCACTGAAGATAACCAAACCTTAGCCGACCTGAAAAAATGGGGCATGAATCTTGAATTTGTTACGAGAGGTGAATTTCGCGAACTTAGGAAATACCGTAATCATGATGCAGAACCCGCTAAAAAACATGATGGATTCTGGATCCCGGAAGGCGGCGCTAGTCATGATGCATTACGCGGTGTTGCTGAAATTGTAAAAGAGATAGAGTTGGACTTCGATACACTAACAATAGCTTGCGGTACCGGAACCACGCTTGCAGGAATCGCAAAAGCACTGCCCAACAGTAAACGCGTGCTTGGCTTCTCGGCACTCAAAGGTGGTGGTTTTCTGGAAAAAGACATCAAAAAATTGTTGCACACGAAAGGCATGCCAAATTGGTCCGTTAACTTCGACTACCATTTTGGCGGTTTTGCTAAAACAACCGATGAACTAATTTCATTTATTGAAGAATTTCAATCTCACAATAATATACCACTTGAGCCGTTATATAACGGTAAGATGTTATTTGGAATATTAGACTTGATTAAAAATGATCGCTTTAAAAAGGGTCATACAATCATTGCAATTCATACTGGAGGGCTTCAAGGAAACCGTAAATAAACTATAGATGTTACAATTTATTTTAATAAAACACTTTGTGCTATTTTATCTAATCAATCTCTATACTTTTTAAATTTATTTGCCATATTTTTCATTGCTTTTGTTTCTTTAAAAAAAGTAACTCTTTTACCATGCCTGCCATTCGAAATGGTTTTAATTCTCTTTGATATGTTTTTTGGTAAATCTTCAGGTTGGTCAACGTAATATGATTTACCAACTTTCTTCAATAAGCCTTTCTCAATTAAGATTTCAAAATCAATAGGAACAGAAAAATCATGAGATTCATTAGCCAGCATTTTTTCAAGGTTAACTAACTTATTATTCATAGATTAATCCCTTTGGTTATAGTTTTAAAGGCGGACTCATTAAACCTGAAGAGTCAAAGTCGATTTATTTTTAATAATTAATTTGCCAGATTTAAAATCACGATTTTCATGCGTTATGCAATATCTTCAACAAGGCATCACCATGTCTGTTAACCGTCTTTTCTCCAACTTTATCAATTTTTAATAACGCAGCCTTATCTTCAGGTAACTGCTTTGCCATCTCTATAAGAGCATAATCGGCCAGGATCCATTTTCTAGGTCTGTTTCTTTCACGAGCAGTTAATTCACGCCAGGCGGCAAGCTTCTTAACGACATCTAATTGTTTGCCTTTCATTCTTTTTGCGGCAAACATTTTCTTCCACATTAAGTCAGGATCGGGCTTATAGGTTTCGGCTTTAATCAGGTTTGCAAGTTTTTCATTTAAAGATGTCTGATCTTCAATAGTCTTTAATTTTTCAACAAACATTTCATAGACTTTGCCAAGATAGATTGCATCATCTGCAGCATATCTGAGCATATCTTCAGATAGGGGTCGTCTCTTCCAGTCTGCGCGGGCATGACCTTTTTCGAGTTCTATGCTCAAGGCTTCCTTAACTAAATTGCCATAACCTATTCCTTGTGCATAACCCAATAATGGTGCAGCAAGTTGTGTATCAAATAATGGGGTTGGGACTGATTCTTTTATATTGAAAAATATTTCAAGGTCTTGATGCGCAGAGTGCATTACCTTTGTAATTGAAGACTGATACAAAAGGTCTAACAAGGGAGTTATATCTTGAATCGCGATAGGGTCTATGACTGCTGTAATATCACCATTGGACACCTGTACCAGACATAGCTCTGGGTAATAAGTGCTTACCCGTTCAAATTCAGTATCTACCGCTAACCATGTTGATGATACTAATTGTTCGCATAACTGTCTTAATGATTCTTCATCATCTATAAAACTAAATACTTCAGACATATTGTTGTTATATCGCTCCAGATTCTTTTAATACTGAATTGATAGTCTCAGCCATTACTCGATAACCATTTTTGTTAGGATGCACTGTATCTGATTTCAAAGAATTATCTCCAAGCACATCAGGTATCAGATCTTCAATAAAAATGATTCCGGTCGACGTAGCTATTTTCTCATAGACTTCAAAGGAAGATAGAAACAACCCCGGCTTAGGTACACCAAGCATAACAACGGGAATGTTTTTATCTTTGGCTAACTGGATCATATTACGAATATTTGATTCCATTTTATTGATATCTTTTTTACGTAATAGATCATTGCCACCATGACACAAGATTAACAATTGTGGATTATATTTTTCCAATATCCCCGGGAGTCTTTTTAATCCAGGTTCAGATTCCTCACCAGAAATACCGGCATTGATAACCTTACGACCCGTTAACTCCTGCAATACGGCAGGATAACTTTCATTCTCTTTTGCACCATTTCCATGAGTAAGACTATCGCCAAAGGCAAGAATGACTGCATCACCGGGTAATTTAGATATACTAGGTGCATCACCACCACAAGCACTAAGCAATACAAAAAATACTGTGCTTAATAATAGATTAACTTTCATGTCGGTTATTTTAAGTCAGTCAAAACAAGAGTTTGACAGACAGAATCACTCTTCATTTTCTTCGTCTGATGCTTCAGCATCATAAGCTTCCAGTTTTTCTCTGTATGCCGCTATTTCTTTATCGAAATAACTCAGTTGTGCTTTTAATGATTCATTTTCATTGGTGAGCAGGGCAATTGTTTCCAGTGCCTCTTCAAGAGATGTCACTTCTGCCTTTGCAGCTGAAAAAGAAAAAATCAGCATGAAGCTAATAATTAAGACAGATAATTTATTATTTATATTCATTGTTATTGTCCCCCGACTACGATTATTTTATTTAGTTATCAAAACAGTATGCACGTCGTTTTCATCAAAAGCACATATTGCATATATTACTCATTAAGTTCAAATAAGATAATATTAAAATTAGATTTATTTCTTCAGTTTTTTAATACTAATTGCAAAATCACTCATAGTGCCACTCTGCTTGTCTTTCTTAATATATTCCAGATTAGGTGAGCCAATTTTGCTATCCAAAGCGCGCATGTACCTTGAAATAATCTTATTATCTTTTGCAGTCCCGATAATCATCACCTTCTTGTCAATATTTTTGATTTCGGTAACTATGACACCTTCTATAGAAGCTGATTTTATTTTATCGACAAAGTCACCTTCTGCTTGAGCATTGAATGCAAAGGTCGCCATACATATTAAGATAATGCTACCAAAAGAATTACGATAATAACTAAATGTCATCATTACAATTCTCCTGAAATTCGAACCCAGCTAATGCTGCTTGCTTGATTTTATCCGCCACACTATTTAATTCATTATCTGTATAAACCTTGCCTGGGACACATCCCCATATCGGTGCTGGCCATGCTGCATCATTGTGATAACGAACAACATGATGAATATGGCATTGCGGGACGATATTGCCTAAGGCTGCAATATTCATTTTATCGCCATGAAAAGACGTCATTAGAAAATCCGCGAGCAATGAAGACTCCCGCAATAACTGCTGCTGATCTGCTTCTGATAATTGATATATCTCGCTGACATCATCCCGATCTGGAACGAGAATAAACCACGGGTAATTCGCATCACGCATTAATAGTAAATGGCATAATTGAAACCGACCAAGGATCAGACAATCGTTTAATAATTGTGGATGGAGTTCAGCCATATATTAATTAAGGCCCTTCAGAAGCGACCAAGGTCTGCTTACATTGTCGGCAATGATAACGCACACCTTTTAATGCCCGGTTGTGCCTGATCTTGGTTAATTCATAACTGCGACATGAACAGGAATAAGAATATCGCTTGTACTGTTTTGTCGGTATACCCTCTAGATCAAAGCAACAGGTCACGCTTGGGTCAGCATTAAACATCGCCATGATATCTCGCCATTCTTTCCCATGTGGCAACGTTTTTCTTAGGCCATATAAAACATCGACAACGTAATGCGCCACTTCATGCGGCACGGTTGCTGTCAGGTTTTCCGTAAAATACTTGGCAAATATATAGGGGTTATATCGAATCACTCGCTGGGCTCGCTTTACTTTATACATACCAGCGACCCTACCCTTCAAATCGAACATCACCGGGATGGGTTCGAATGAATATTCTAATGCGGTGCTGGCTTGATAAATACAGGCCTCAGTCGCAGCAATAATCTGTTCTTGCTGCTCTGCCTGAATTGGAACGATATCTAACATTATACGAACTCTGCCACATCGTAAGGTAGGCGGCAATCTCTTACCGTTTACCTCTTCTCTATCATCATAGTATTGCCATGAGAACAAGGCTCTTAGACACGCTGTCGGAGAAAGTCAGGCTGGTATATCGATTGCATTTACTACTGAAACTAATGGGAGTCTATTTTGCCAATACAAAGCTTGTCCAGTGCGGAAATAATAAAATTTCATAATTCCACCAATTCAACGTCTTCACAAGAAGGCAGCAGTCTATTTGGAGAAGATGAATTCTCCTTTGGCGATTTTCTCGATATTATAAATCCGTTGCAACACATCCCGGTGATTAGCACGATTTACCGCAAGATTACCGGCGATATCATTGCCCCATCTATGCAAATCGCAGGCGATGCCTTATTTGGTGGCCCCATAGGGGCAGCCATTTCGATAGCAAAAGAGGCCATTAAGTCTCAGTTTAGTCAGGATAGTACCGAGAAAAATGAGACAGCCATCAATCCAGCGACTATTGCCAACAATACGTCGCAACAATCACTCCAGATAATCAATGCTAGTGATTATTCACCCGCCAGTAGACTCAGTATCAATCCAGCAATTAATATTGTTGAGCAGCATTCAGACAACAACTTATTTAGACAACACACTGGCTCCATCGGCGAAGCCCTTTATAAGGACGCATTAAGGAGTAGCGGTATTAAAGGGACTGAAAAATATGCTGAAGTCATTTCATCAACAAAATCGCCTGAAAATAATATCGACATCATCATCGGTTCAAGCGTTGGTGCAGGTTGATTGTCAATTTATAGCTACCATGAACAGACAAGGCTCATCATAACCAAGATGAGCCCTATCATTTAACAATTAACCCAAATCACTTAACGAAGCACCAAAGTTGATATGAAATGCTTGTTTATCGATAAGCAAAGCGGGCACAGACTTTACCCCATTTTCCTTGGCTTCTGCTAGGCGACTACTGTCGTCACCCAAATGGACTACTTCCATGTCGAATTGATTGCTATCGAGTGAATGAGCTAGTCCTTGCTCTGCATCAATACAAACAGGACAACCCGCATGATAAAATATTGCTTTTGTTTTCATTCAAAAACTCCTCATATTTGTTAAAAAGAGTAAGCTATTATTCACAGTCGAAATGCCTTTAACAGTAGACACTTAATGGTTAGATACTTACTAAATGGTCGCTATCTGTACTGCGATTATTACGCAATGGGATAAACCGTCCGGGAGAGATGCAACGTCAAGTGGATGGATTAACAACAAATGTATTAAACGAGCGCTTAATAAAACTCACCCGGTTTGGAATTATTGGAAAAGAAATTTATCCAGAAACACCGCCTAGAGTAGAGTATTTTTTTACTGAGTTTGGAAATAAATTTCTGAACATCGTTGATGTTGTCGAAAACTTGCAGAACGAACTTACTTCTAGTGAGAAAAATAACTAAATTCTTAATTTCTACTTAATGAAACAATAGCGTTACAGTAATTTCATTTAACACCAGTTTCTTTTAAACTCAATAACATGACCCCATCTATTCCCACATCACTGTTATGGCTACCGGAATCTACAGTGAACACACTATTACAATATTATGATTATCCGAACCCTAATAAGCCCGGTCAGGTTATTGAAGGTTATGACAAACACCATGCGCTCAGGACAGCAAAAATGTGCGCAGCCGTTGCTCAACACCTGGGACATGGTGGTGAGAGAGTCCGTCAATATCAAATAGCCTGCTTACTGCATGACATGGGTCGAGCGGGTCTTGATCAAGACCTGTTTGGCAAGATTTGGACCTGGGCTAGAACCGAGGGAATTCCAACGCGACCGGCGGAGTGGCGTGCGGAGCACCCGGACACAACATACGGTAATGAAACCGAAGCATTTTGGATATTGTATCTACCCCAATTACAGGAATTAGGAATAAAAACCGATGCCTGGGCAAAAGAACAAGTAGAGATGCGTCTGGGTTATGCAAGACGGCTAAGACGGCTGATTAAACAAGTAGAACCCAAGCTGAAACAAGATTGCATTCAATGGTTGGATTGGATGGAGCTCGTCACACTCTATTATTATTACCCGGAAAAACTGGCTGATGCCTTTGACTGGGTACATGAGTTAGGAGAGATACTGGTCGCCTGTGAACAACTGGAGGCCTATAGTAATCGCGAACGTGGAAGCGACTATTATAATCGAAATGATGAAAACTTTATTGATGCGTTTATTTATCTGGAAAGTTTGAAAGAACAAGGCCAGCTCAGCGATAAGGTTTTATCTGCCGTTCGTTTGTTAACTGGACAAGGTCTATTTGACGCTATACTGGCAGAAGCTCGCGATGAACAGTTGTCTGCCAAGGACTTAGATTATCTTCGTTCTTTAGAGACTTAAACTTCAGCTTGAGGAAAAAAGATGGCCGTAATAACACAACAATTCTCACTCGACATGCAAGGTGCTACGCAGATTGAGAATATTACAGAAAAAGTACAAAACGGTTTATTAGAGTCCGGGCTTTCAGCAGGGATAGTAACCCTCTTCATTAAACACACTACGGCATCGATAATGATCTTTGAAGACGAACCTGGTTTGCGAATAGATACAAAAGACATCTGGGACAAATTAATCCCTGCCAATCCAGAGTGGCAACATAATACGCGCAACGCGGGAGAGACCAATGGCCACAGCCATTTACGCGGTCAGATACAAGGACAATCTTTAACTATCCCGTTTACAGAACAGGCATTGATGTTAGGCACCTGGCAACAGATCGTTGTCGTTGATTTTGATACCGCTGCCCGAACGCGAGATATCATCATTCAGATCATGGGGGAGTAGTACAGATCAACTATTGGCCAATAGTTATACTAAATAATTGGCGGTTCTTCAGGCGAATCTATATCCGTAGATGGGTCAAGTTTTTGTTGGAACCGTTCGACTTTATCTGCAGCTGAATCAGGGCTTTTAAATTGTGCAATATGAAATAATGCTTCGCCTTCATTCACTAATGGAAGATTGACACGGCTAATAATAATGCCATCAATGGGTGAAATTATTTCCTCTTCAACTTCACCAAAGGGATCTGCTACAAAACCTAAAGATTCATTTACTTCCACCCTTGCACCTAATGACTTTTGAACCCTTAATATTCCACTCTGTGGTGCACGTATCCAGGTACTGGAGCTAGCAACAACGGGCTCGACGT
This sequence comes from Gammaproteobacteria bacterium, assembly GCA_047618295.1. Lineage (GTDB taxonomy): Bacteria > Pseudomonadota > Gammaproteobacteria > Eutrophobiales > Eutrophobiaceae > UBA7359. The sequence goes on from JBLHKL010000002.1 coordinate 17,188, forward strand.
GTTTACGTTTACTTTTCAATGGGGGCAACATCCCTAATTCACGCATAACAGAAATAATGCCTCTGACACCTGCTCGTATAGAAACTTCATCAAAGCGTAGTGCTTCGCCGGCTTCATATACAATAACGGATGCACCTAATTTTTCCGCCGACTTTCGTAATGAGCCATCAATTATTGAAGTATTCAAAGTCACGGGTGAAGTAAATGCGCGTGCCATGCGTTCAGTTTCTTCATCATCCAAAAAGGCGCGAATATGTGGCAGGTTTTCACGATGAATCGCAGCGGTATGTAAATCTATTCCATGAGTACATTTGGACACAATTTCATTAAGAAAAAGGTTGGCCATGCGACCGGCCATAGAACCTTTTTCAGAACCGGGGAAAGAACGATTTAAATCCCGTCTATCGGGTAAATATCGTTGCTGATTAATAAACCCATAAATATTAACAACAGGTATAGCAACTAATGTTCCCTTCAGCTTACCTATTGACTTTGTATTCAAAACACGTCGAATGATCTCAACACCGTTAATTTCATCGCCGTGTATCGCCGCAGACAGGAACAACACCGGGCCATCTTGTTTGCCATGAATAACATGAACGGGAAGCTCAAGACTCGTGTGCGTATAAAGACGAGGAACAGGCAGTTCAAGTGTCAGCCGTTCACCGGCACTAACAACTGTATTGCATATGTTGATAGCTTCTCGCACTTATTTATGCCCGCCTTTAGTACCGGTTTTACCTTTCTTTGCATTCTTTTCTATAAAGCTAATAACATTACCCGCAACATCCTTACCCGTTGCTGTTTCAATGCCTTCTAGTCCCGGTGAGGAGTTCACCTCCATAACAACAGGTCCTCTTTCAGCACGTAATATATCAACACCACAAACATTGAGTCCCATTGTATTCGCGGCGCGTAATGCGGTTTTACGTTCTTCAGCTGTGAGCGTAACCAATTCTGCCGAGCCACCACGATGAATATTAGAGCGGAACTCACCTTCCGCGCCCTGACGCTTCATAGCAGCAACTACTTTTTCTCCTACGACGAAGCAGCGAATATCTGCACCGCCTGCTTCTTTGATGAATTCTTGTACCAACACACTCGCGTTAAGTCCGAAGAATGATTCAATAACACTTTTAGCAGCACTTTTTGTTTCAGCAAGTACGACACCAATACCCTGTGTTCCTTGTAATAGTTTTATAACAAGTGGCGCACCACCCACCATTTTGATTAAATCCTCGATATCATCTGGTTTATTGGCAAAGCCACTAATGGGCATCCCGATACCTTTACGAGACAATAATTGTAATGAACGTAATTTATCTCTAGAACGAGAGATAGCTACCGATTCATTCAATGGGTATACACCCATCATTTCGAATTGTCGTACAACGGAGGTACCGTAAAATGTGACTGACGCGCCAATTCTTGGAATTACTGCGTCAAACCCTTCTAACTCTTCTCCTTTGTAATGCATACTAGGTCGACTTGATGTGATATTCATATAACAACGTAAGACATCGAGCACTTGCACTTCATGCCCGCGCGACTCCGCAGCCTCTATTAAACGTCTAGATGAATAAAGGTTTTTATTTCTGGATAGCAGTGCAATTTTCATTTATTGAGCCTTATCTAAACTATTATTATATGTGGTTTCTAATTGCCTTCCTGCTGTATATTTAAGTTCAGGCGAAACTATCATTCCTCCACTAACCAGTGCGGTTCTACCTAATAGCATTCTAAACAACATGTTTTCTCGGCTGGTTAGACTAATTTCAATGTCCCATGTTTTGTCATGTATCGTTATTGGCGTCTGAATGAAAATTCTCTCCTCTTTATGCCCGCCAGAATCCTTCACTGTTCTCATGTCGAGAATTTCTGACTCACAAACTATTAAGTTATCTGTATTTTTTTGTAGTGGATGGATATTAAACCTGACAATATCCTTTCCATTCTTTGATAACCTTTTCAGTTGGTACGTATGCAATGCTGAAGTACGAGCACCGGTATCTATTTTTGCCTTAATTGCAGAAATACCAATTGCCGGTAATGAGACCCATTCTTTCCAACCGATCGTTTTTTTCTTATCCATTTAAAACTGTGCTATTAGTAATAGAAGAATTCTGGTAAGTATATACTAGAATGATTTTGTGACACTGAATATCAATTCAATGAGTATTAAATAATATGGATGATGAACTTTTAAAGACATTTCTCGAGATACATAAAACACGCCATTTTGGACAAGCTGCAGACAACCTATTCATAACTCAATCAGCAGTCAGTGCGCGAATCAGACAACTTGAAGAAGAAATGGGTGTTAAATTATTTACCAGAGACAGGAATAATATTTGCCCTACTCTAGCAGGTGAAAAATTACTTCGCCATGCTGAAAACATCTTGAGCACATGGAATAAAGTCAAGAATGATATCGCCATAGACGAAGAAAATAAAATCCCACTGTCTGTCGGTGCAGTCTCAAGCTTATGGGATATTTATTTAAATCAATGGTTAGTTAAATTCACCGAAAGCAATAAGAATATTGTTTTGAATTGCCAGGTTTTAAATTCAGATGCTATCTATCAGAAAATATGTAACTACACATTAGATTTTGGCTTTACTTATAATGCGCCTCAAGATGATGTTGTAACTATATTAAAGACCCTGCCGATTGAGTTTATAATGGTATCCTCAGAAAACAACCTTCATGCGGAGCAGGCAGTAAACGAAAATTACATATACGTAGATTGGGGCACATCTTTTTCCGAGGAACATAACAAGCATTTTGCTGACATACCACCACCTCTAATGCGTATCGATGTTGGTCGTATAGCTAAAAGTTTCATCCGTCGTCAAGGTGGGACAGCTTACCTGCCTGAACGGATGGTAAAGCGAGATATAGAAAACGAACGCTTATATACAGTTAAAGATGCGCCAAAGATTAAGCGAAATGCCTACATAATCTATAACAAATCAAATGAGCGATGTGATTCACTCGCTAAAATAATAGCCCCTAGTCGGTAAAAATAGTGATGCGTTGTTTGTTAGTGTTTTGAGTGCTGCTTTTCACATTGTCTAAATTGGTCTGTTTATATTTGTTTAAAACCTCTTTAATAACACTAGTATCTATATTCTTATACAAAGGGGATGCACTTAAGCCGCAAGCCCCACTTCCTTTAAAATAATTCACTTCTATCCTCTTTTAGTCAAATACAAAATCGTTATATGAATCTTCTGTTAATCTTTTCAATTCTTTAAGTTCTAATTTCTTTTCTATTTCAGAACGAATATCCCGTTTTTCGGTGTATTTATTTTCTATAGTGCTAAAACTTGCTTCTAATTTTTCTAAAGCCTCATTGTCCACATCTACCTCATAATCATCAGTGTCATTCATGTATCAGATCCTCAAAAATGATGATTTACATAAGTCATACATAATCTAACTTATTAATTTCAGGAGATATATAAGGCTTATTCGCAACGAAGTACAATGAATAATAATTGTCGTGACAATCAATTTAATTGCTTAATAAACAGCATGTAAAAATCAAGCTATATATTTCCACCATAGGTCAATAGTTTGAGGTGGTCTCTCCAGCTTTATGAATGCCATTAGTATTAATCCGGTAAATATTCAATATAAAAATGACAATTGTTAATCGTTATTATAAGGCTCCACATGTATAAAGGCATCACCGACATTAAATTGTTCTTCTATTAATATCTCGACCTTATCCGCAATTTGATGTGATTCTTCGGTAGTCAGTTCTGCATCTACAGAAATAACTATATCGATAGCAATGTCGGAACCAATCCAGCGTGAACGTATACGCCCTGCTGCTTTTACGCCTTGAACAGTCATTACTGCACTTTTAATATCTTCGGGGTCAATTGCATACTCATCGACAAGCACCGGAAAGGCGCTTTTATATAAGTCATAAGCAAGATAGAACACTAATCCCGCAACGCCCAGCGCACATAATCGATCAAGTATTAAAAAACCCATACTTGATAATTGCCATCCAATAATTACCACAACCGTCGTTAACACATCGGCAAAAGTATGTGCGGCATCGGCAAGCATGATCCCGGATTTCAGTCGACGAGCCCAATAGCGTTGCCAGCTTGCCAAAGCGATGTTCACAACGAGCACGCCGAGCATCAATACAAGCTCCCAGGTGCCACTAACGATCTCTGTCGTCTCTTTAGTAAATGCACTTTTTGCAATTTCTATTGCCATTACAGCAAGTAGCGTTGCTAGACCAAATACGGCTAAGGTTTCAAATTTTCGATGACCATACGGATGTTCACGATCAGCTGGCATAGCCGATAAACGTAATACAATCCAGGCGACAATATTATTAGCAACATCCGTTAATGAGTGAATGCAGTCGGCGAGTATGGCAAGTGAGTTGGTAGATAACCCAACAAATAGTTTAACAACGAGCACCAGAACATTCGCACAACCCTCAACTATAATTAAGCGTTGAACTTTCCTGTCGCGGTCAGTGTATTCGATATGGTTAGATTCGCTTGTCATTATAAAATTTAATCTTTTTATACAAGCAAGCTAGAAAGCTTATTAAGTCCCTGTCTGAAACTTCTTGCTCATGATTTTTCTGTAAATTCTTTACACCTAGTGGTGAACGATCGCACACTATCTGGAATTGGCACTCTCAATGTAGCCAGTTTAATCAGAAGAACACCACCTTCTTTAATTAAACGATAGGCATACATAAATTGTATGTTTTTCTTATCATTTTTATCATGCAATAGACTGTTCAGGCTATGTTCATATTCTTCTTTGGTTGCAATGTAGCGTGGCCAGACATCAAACATTGCTGGGTCAGTCCGAATTGTTTCACAAGCCATCTTGGCCATGACACCCAACTCGAGAAGTTTATTATTGACATCAGAGAAAGCACCATCACCTATCGTAACAGTACTAATAGCGCTTGTGATCTGATCAATATCCGACATGGTTTGAGAGATTTTGATATATCGACTTTGAAAAAAATCTTCTATCGGCAGAGAGAAAACCTTAAACGGTTCACCCCAAAGTTCATCAACGCCTTCCCCACCATCTGCAAGCTTAATATTTTTTCCCAAAGACAAGGCCTCTATAAAACATCTCCCACACTCACGTAATAACTCATTACTGGTTTCAATCTTTACGCCTGCCTCTTCAAGCTCAACAATCGCCGTTAGAATTTGTCGTCCACGATTTAATAATGAGCCAGCTAGCATCGCACCTTTAACGCGCTTTCTTGCAGGATCATCTTCCGCCTCATAAACCTCACGAATTTCATCCAACCGCTTGCTGGGTGTATTAATACCCTGTTCCACATGATGAAACACTCGGCGCGTTAATTGATCAATCATCTGTTTCTTGTCAGCAAAGCTATCCTTATGTAAGTGATAACTTCTAATCCAGTAGCCATCGTAAAATACACACGATTTACCCGCGATATCTCGCGTCGTACCATTTTCTACTTCATCAGTCATAGTAAGTTTATAAGACCTTAAATCGTTAAAATAATTCGCAACAAAATAACCAGTACATTGTAATACTTCTGAGCATATCCTCATACCCACATAAAGCAGGATTTATCAATTGCTGAGGAAAGTACCTTCTGGAACCAGCCAACCTAACACCACGATAATTTCCCCTGTATTGATGGTTTCAAACTCGCTATGCTTTTAATGAAATGCCACATGACATCAAACAGCTAGACCGGATTGCTGGTAAAACAATCATACAGTTCACTGATACTGATCTCGCAAACCTGAAAGTAGATGCCGTTGTCGAGGAACAGGACACAAATCTATTGCTCGGCAAGGCGCCCGTCATCATGGAAACAGTTGAAAGCTTTCCTGCACTAGTTGATCAAATGGAACAACAGCTTTGCGAGATACCCGGTAGCATCATCGTTAAAAATTCAAAACCTAAACGATTGATCGCGATTGTCTACGATGTTGAACATACACCCATATGTGAAGAATCGTGGGTCAAAAAAGTCTTACAGAAAATATTTGCACAATGTTATGAGCACAAGATTAACAATCTCGCTATGCCCCTGCTAGGTACAGCTTATGGAAAATTAACAGACGAGACTATTGTAGATTTATTACAAGATCTTTTAATAAAGAACAAAAATCAATATCCAAGAAAAATATTTATCTACGATACACTAGAAGATTAATTCTGATCTTTCTTATACATCATCAATTCCATGATGATTGCCGCGCGATTGAGATCTCATAGCAAAGCCAAGACCGATAAATACGATCACTACTCCTATAATAAAATTAAGTTCGATCGCTTCACCTAAAAATAGATAACCCAGAATAATAGCTGTAATTGGGTTTAATGTTACAAAGATAGTAGTAAACGTTGCTGTACTCTTATTCAAAACCCAATTCAAAAGAAAGAATGCGAGTCCACCAGCAAATATACCTAAATAAACCATCAAACCTATTTGTGTCATTGTCAGCGCCATTACATGCTCATCAATCCCATTAGCAACGCTAAAGGGCAATAGACACAAACATCCAGCCAACATTGCTAATGGCGTCATCGTTGAAGCTGGAACTTCTTGCAAGACCTGCCGCGCAAAAGTGGCATAAATGCCACCAATAATCGCAGTAAACAACATGATGATCTCACCTTTGAATAACACCCCTTCTCCTGAAATCAGCATCAACTCGTCTGATAGAGCAACGGTAAGACCAAGCAAAGTTAGCCCAATAGCAATTAAAGAAGATTTATTAATACTCTCATGCCCAATGGCCTTACTAATAAGCATAGCCCAAATCGGCATCGTCGCTAAAACAAGAGAACCACGTGCCGCACTGGTATGCACGAAACCCCATGAAAACATAAAAGGAAACAACGCAAAAAACAAAGCCCCAAGAGCAACAATCTTAAGCAATAGAATTTTAGTTAATCGTGATGTGCGAAACAGGAAGAAGAGCGGCAACATGGCAAAACCACCTAAGAGATATCGCATAAAGGCGATCTCTACCGGATCCAGTACTGTCACTAGATAACGTGTGGTAACAGATGCTGTACCGGTAAGAATATGGCAACACATGATTGCCAGGGTTGGTTTCCATACACTCATAGTGTTAATTTCAATATATTTAGGCAGTAATTTGACTGACGGTATGACTGTATTATGAGTGCAATATTATTTTTATTTAAAGGTAATGATAATTACCAAAGCCATTTTTATTATGGTTTACCAATAATACTATGTATAGGTCATTCATCCTAAAAATGCAGAGATATTTAAACTTATGCTTTTTCTCATACACTAATATCAACTTATCTAAATAAATTTAATACGGAGCTTATTATATGCATAACGCACTCGTTATTGGCGCATCGGGTGGCATTGGAACAGCTATGACTCAGCTCCTACTGAAGAAAGGCATACATGTCATTGCTAGTGTCAGAAAACATCGAATAAGTAAACTTGAACAACTAGAGAAGCTAAAATCAGACTATAAATCACAGTTAAGAATAGTTTCGATGGATATTAGTGAGCAAGAAAGTGTAGAAAAAGCGTTCACTTCAATATCTGAACAAACAAATAAGTTACATTTGATTATTAATTGCACCGGTCTGTTGCATAACAGTAAGGGCCTTCAACCTGAAAAACGTCTCGAAGATATTAATGCTAATAATCTCGCCCAGTCTTTTGCAATTAACTCGATTGGCCCTTTACTCATTGCTCGCTATGCATTGCCACTGCTTCGTCATGAAGAACGCAGTGTACTATCGAATATTTCTGCTCGTGTCGGTAGTATTTCCGATAACCGCGCTGGTGGCTGGTATGCCTACCGAGCGGCAAAGGCTGCACAGAACATGATCACTAAAACTCTCGCAATTGAATTGAATAGACGCTCACCGAATACGATTTGTGTGGGTCTACATCCAGGCACCGTGAATACTGAATTATCCAAACCATTCCAAAGAAACCTGAAACCGGGACAACTTACAACAACTGAGCAATCAGCAAATTATATGTATGCAGTCATGAGTAAGTTAGATAATAATGATAGCGGCAAAGTATTTGCCTGGAATGGCAGTGAAGTATTACCTTAGTTGAAGAATCTAATTAGGTTCATTTCGCCTAACTCATCATCCTATAGAATAAACAGCACACAAACCAATGAACATAAATATGGTAACCACAATGGTCAATCTGAACCGCATCTGCATGTACCATACTGGTAACAGGCTATTTAATTCTGAAAACTTCTCATAAACAAATAAAAGTGGGTATGCAATAAAAAACATCAGCAACGCAACAGGTAAATCACTGATTAGCGCTAACCAACCAATCAACCCAGGCAATACGCTGATTGATAATAATAAGCCTTGTCTTTGCATCGAATCAGTCTTTAGCAAAAAACCCCAATGAACTGCGCCAACGAAGCCCAGGATAACCGCACCATAGGAAACGAATGCAATCATTGAATACGAACTAAGCTCTTTACTACTGGAATATATACCCACTAAGGTAGTGACAAACGGCAATAATCCACCGTAACTTAAACAATAGATAATATTTTTAGTTTTATCTGTGATCTCATTATTCATATATTAAAATAGCTTTAAAAATAATTATTTTGTTTCAATAATTTCAACTGAGTTTCCAAATGGGTCTTTAATATAAACCGACGCCGTTCCATCTCGATGCTCTGTTAACGTACCAAAATCTTCAGCATTTGTACTTTCAATTGCAAAATGTGGTGGGTGCTGATCCGGCATGACCAAGGCGAGTGAAAGGTTACTAAATTTAAGTAATGCCCATGTATCATCTTCATAATCGAGACTGGCATCAAACTTATCGGTATACCATTTCACCGCTGTTTTAATATTGTTCACCTGTATAGCGACATGATGTATCTTGTCCATAATATGTCCTGTTTATTAGATAGATTGCCATGATTTTATAGTGTATTGATTAACTAAGCATGTACTGCAAAACAGAATTCGTCCTAAACAAGGTATTTAATACCAATCAGCCCAGCGCTGTTCAATTTAAATTAAAAATAATATGAAGCGTATTGCCATTATAGGTGCAGGAATGTCCGGCCTGACCGTTGCAAAGCAGCTTAAAGACATAGCAACCGTCGAATTATTTGAAAAATCGCGAGGTGTCAGCGGAAGGATGTCGACGCGTTATGCCGAGCCCTACCAGTTTGATCATGGCGCTCAGGACTTTACCGTCCGCGACGAAGCCTTTAAATCTTTTTTAGCCCCCTATATAGAAGCGGGGGTCTTGCAGGAATGGAAACCAAAACTAATGCTGCTAGAAAAAGGTCAGATAGCTAAGGCAAGAAACTGGTCGGAAATACATTACGTACCCGTCCCTAAGATGAATGAATTATGTATCGCTATGGCAAAGGAAATTGATGTCAATTTAAATACAGAAATCACCAAAATAGAAAAACGAAATCAGCATTGGTTTTTGAAAACAAAAAATCACCAAGAGTTTGGGCCATATGAATGGATCATCAATACAACACCTGCACCACAAGCGGAAAAACTTTTACCAACCTCTTTTTCGGGCTATCACCATTTTAAAAAATGTAAGATGCTTGGCTGTTACACTCTAATGTTAGCCATCAAAAATCCATTATCGTGGGAATGGCAAGCGGCAATAGTAAAGAACTCACTTATTTCATGGATGACATTAAATTCGAATAAACCCGGTCGCGACAATAAACAAACACTAGTTATTCAAACCGATAACCAATGGTCCGAAGACCATATAGATGAACCAACATCAGACATACAACAGCTTATTCTCAATGAATTAAACAGCCTGTTGTCATATGATTTTTCAAGTAGTGAATATTTGACAACACATCGCTGGCGATATGCGGATACTAAACTGGCCACAGATGTGGATTACCATCTCGATCATGATCTAAATCTTGGTGCATGTGGTGATTGGTTTATAAAAGGTCGTATAGAAGCTGCCTTTTTGAGCGGATATAAGCTCGCTAATAGCATAAAACAGCTTCTATCCTGAAATAATGCCAATAAATTGTTTGATTCTATGTTAAAGTGCGCCCATCTTGACACCAGTAGGTGTCCAGAGCGTCATCACTAGTTGTTAGTTCGCCTCACTGCATTGCCGTTATTTAGAATCGCAATCCATCCAAAGAGTCCAACTGTCCCTCCCTTTGAGAGCCAATTACTGCATGCCGCACTTACGGCAAAGCTATCTACTGCCCCGAACTGTATACGCGTTTACGCGTGCGCAAATATTAGAGCTTATTTTACTTAGCCAAATTTATAAGTCATTTCGCTGACTTTTTGCTCGAATGAGCAAGTTACGAAATGATACAAATCTATATTTAGGAAATTATTTAATGACATTTGAAAAACTCGGATTATCCGAAGAACTACTTCGCGCAGTGCGCGAATCAGGCTATACAAAACCAACACCGATTCAGGCACAAGCCATTCCCGCTATACTGGAAGGTAAAGATGTAATGGCTGCAGCACAAACAGGCACGGGAAAAACTGCCGGATTCACACTACCGATATTACAACTTCTCAATGAAAAACCACCGGTAAAGAATAACCGTGCCCGTGCATTGGTGTTAACACCAACACGAGAGCTCGCAGCCCAAGTACAAGAGAGTGTGTTTACCTACGGGAAACATTTGCAACTACGCTCTGCCGTTGTTTTTGGAGGCGTTAAAATAAACCCGCAGATGATGAAACTACGTCGCGGCGTCGATGTGTTAGTTGCGACACCAGGTCGTTTACTTGATCTGTTCCAACAACGCGCTATTAACTTCAATGATATTGAAATACTGGTATTAGATGAAGCGGACCGTATGTTGGACATGGGCTTTATACATGACATCAAAAAAATCATGGCGCTGCTACCGAAGCAACGACAGACCCTGATGTTCTCTGCTACGTTTTCACCAGAGATTAGACAACTCGCTAAAGGCATTATCAATAACCCGGTTGAGATCGATGTTGCGCCACGTAATTCGGCCGTTGAAACTATCTCACAAGTAGTTTATCCCGTCGATAAAGCACGTAAAGCTGATCTGCTCAGTCATCTGATCCGCAAAGAAAACTGGTATCAAGTATTAGTATTCAGTCGTACCAAGCATGGCGCCGATAAATTGGTGAAACGCTTATCACGCGACAATATCCATGCTGCAGCAATTCATGGCAATAAAAGTCAAGCGCAACGTACCAAGGCACTCGACGGATTTAAAAAGAATAAAACTCAGATATTGGTTGCAACTGACATCGCTGCAAGAGGCATAGACATTGATCAGCTTTCTCATGTTGTTAATTTTGACTTACCGAATGTGCCTGAAGATTATGTTCATCGCATCGGCCGCACAGGTCGTGCCGGAGCAAGTGGTCAAGCTATCTCATTGGTCAGTGCTGATGAAGCCAAACAACTACAAGATATCGAACGACTGATAAAACGTAAGATCGAACGTGAAGAAATAGAAACCTTCGAACCACAGCATATTGTCCCTGATTCTGTCTCAGGTAAATCGTCGCAAAATAAAAAACGCGCGAATCCTAACAACAGTAACAGCAATAAACCAAAACGATATAGCGGTAAGCGCAACAGCACCAGTGAAGAGAACCCACGTAGTCGTTATGGCAAGCCAAACAATTCGAGCAATAGAAATAGCACTCCTGGTAACCGTCAGAGACGAGCAACCTCGGCAGAAAGACCAGCAGTTTAATATTAGTTAGATTATTGAAGACCATCACGAACATCAAAATCAGATGATTGCCGTGCTTGGTCTTTCAATAATAAATCTGTCCCTACATGTAGGGACCTCATAAATGACAGAGGTAAATAACAATGGAAGCCATAGTTCACAAACAAAAGAATGCGGGTGATGGACGTATATCATTCCCCACATTACATTGCTGGAACCCGGAAACAGAAATTATCACTATAGCGGCTCAAGTCAGTGGCAAACGCGTGTCTTGTCGAATCGCCTATGCTGATATAAAAACCAAGTATCCTGTGGTAGCAGATACACCGCTTGAGACTGTTATAAAATACCGAAAGGAAATTGAAAACGCAGCTAAAGAATTAATTGAAAATAAAAAGTATGAGAAAGACGGTTCTATTAAAATAGACTACGTTAATCTTTAATTGTAGTTCTATTTAATTTAGTTCTCTTAGTGTATAAATAGACTGTTTTATCTAAGCAAGAGTAAGGGTGTCTTGGTATTAAGTAACATTTTTGCAGTAAAACTGCCCAATATCAGATCATGTAATCGGGTGTGATTAAATGCGCCCATGATCGTCAAGTCAATATTATGGCTAACTTGATAGTCACATAATTCATCCTCAGTTTTACCTTGCAAACTTGCACTGATAATTTCACCCCATCCTGCAGTTTTAAGTTTATTAACGGCATTCTCAATTAAACTATGAGCCGTATCTTTTTTATTAACGCAGACCAGATGACAGCTTAAACCTTCGTATAGCGGACTATTTGCTATCATATCAATATGTTTATCACTGGCTTCACTACCATCATAGGCAATCATAATACGTTGCGGAATTTTGAAAACATCATAAGCAACCAGAATATGTCCATGTAAAGAACGGATCATTGATTCCAGCTTTGCACCGATTTTATCAGTTTGGTCTTCGTGTATTTTTCCTCTCGCGCCTATCACCAAGATACGTAATTCTTCTTTAAGCTCTACCAAAGTTTCAATCAAATTGCCGTGTTGCAAACATAAAATCGGGTCATTAAATCCATCCTCAACAACACGCTCATTTGCCGCTTGTAAAATAGACTTCCCTTCTTTTAAACGTAATTTACTGCGCGTATGTTCATTGCTGGTAATTTCTTCAAGTAAATGGTCGCGACTATCCACGCCCAAGTTACCGGACAAATCAACTTCTTTAGCCATCTCTTGATGATGGTCAATTGTGTACAGAAGCTTTAATGGCCCTTCAACACGTTGTGCTAACCATACGGCGTAATCACAAACTGCTTCAGAAAGTTTAGAACCATCAATACAAGCCAGAATCAATTTTTTATTATTAGTCATTAGTGGCCACCCATAATTTTTTCAATCTCTTCCGGTTTATCATGAACACCAAAACGATCAATTATCGTCGAACTGGCTTCATTAAGCCCTATTAATTCTACCTCTGCACCTTGGCGCCGCAACTTAATCACAGCTTTATCCAGTGAAGACACTGATGTTATATCCCAAAAATGCGCACGATTTAGATCGATTACAATCTTCTCTACCGCTTCCTTGAAATCAAAGGCAGCGATAAATTTATCTGCTGAACTAAAGAATACCTGTCCCACGACATGATAGGTTCGAGTATCACTATCCTCATCATATTCAGATTCAACATACATTAAATGGCTAATCTTGTTTGCAAAAAACAATGATGCCAGCAGTACACCCACAAACACACCCAAAGCCAGATTATGTGTCCATACAACAACCAAAACTGTCATTATCATGACTAGATTAGAAGAAAGAGGATGTTGCTTAAGATCACGAAATGAACCCCAGTTAAACGTTCCTATCGAGACCATAATCATCACAGCAACCAGTGCTGCCATAGGTATCTGGCTGATCCAATCGCCGAGAAACACCACCATAATCAACAATAAAACACCTGCAAGCAACGTGGATAAACGTCCACGACCACCAGATTTAATATTAATGACAGATTGCCCAATCATCGCACAACCGGCCATGCCGCCCATGAGACCTGAGCCAATATTGGCAATCCCTTGGCCTTTGCACTCTCTATTTTTATCACTATCTGTGTCGGTAAGATCATCAACAATCGTTGCCGTCATTAATGATTCCAGTAAACCTACCACCGCCAGCGGAACCGCATAGGGAAAAATGATTTTCAACGTTTCCATAGTTAATGGTACATCTGGCCAGAGAAACAGTGGCAAGGTGTCAGGCAACTCACCCATATCACCTACCGTTCGAATATCCAACTTCAATGTTAATGCGATGCCAGTTAAAACAATAATGCACACTAGCGGCGAAGGAATCGATTTTCCAACTACGGGAATAAGTGGAAATAAATAAATAATTCCCAAACCGCTTAAGGTCATTACATAGACATGCCAGGTAACATTCGTTAGCTCTGGTAATTGCGCCATAAAGATCAGTATAGCCAAAGCATTTACAAAGCCGGTAACTACCGAACGTGATACAAAACGCATTAAACTACCCAGCTTGAGGTAGCCTGCAATTATTTGAATCGCCCCCGTTAACAGGGTTGTTGCTAACAGGTATTGCAGTCCATGGTCTTTAACCAAGGTAACCATCAACAACGCCATAGCACCTGTCGCAGCACTGATCATACCAGCACGTCCACCAACAATAGCCGTCGTCACGGCAATGCAGAAAGAAGCGTAGAGACCCACTTTAGGATCAACGCCAGCAATAATAGAGAAGGCAATCGCCTCGGGAATCAACGCGAGCGCAACAACGAGCCCTGCCAAAATATCAGCGCGAATATTTCCTAACCAATCTTGTTTTTTTGAAAGTAAAAGCATCTAAATCCTATAGTCGATAAGTAACAAACAGCCACTAATGGACTGTCTGATTAAAATTAAAAATAGTTGGTGGGTATTAATGCGCTAGTTCATAAGCGCCAATCTGATACCGGGACTGCGGATAAATCTATTATCCCAGCCGTACATACAAGTTGAGAGGTGATATAGCCCAAAGACGAGTGCCAACGGCGGCTATTATAGTCTCTGTTCCAGATCTAGATAGGGGTAAAAGCCATTTTTATCGACTGGCGTTTCAATAATAGAACTTATGTGCCCGGACTGAATGGCACTTATTTAACGGAAATTTTCCGGGAAAAACCTATAGCCACAGAGGGACAGAGAGAGACAATGTATTGTTTTTCATTCTGATCTTCTCTGTGTTCGCGGTAATTGTTCCAGACATTACTCTACCTCCTCCATCCATGGAGTCGTTTGTGGCCAATGCCGTATTTTTTAACGGTTTTTAACTTAAGTAAGCGCTATTTGTGCCCGGACTTATTTTTTTAATGTATCATGCGCCACCTTCCCGACTAGGCGACAAAGACCTCGTGAGCACAACAGACTTTTCATCACTACCCTTAAGACCTGAAGAATTAGCCAATATTCAGTCATTGGAGTATCACACACTGACGCCAATTCAGGCGCAAAGCCTACCTGCTATTCTGGAAGGCAAAGACCTACTGGCTCAGGCAAAAACCGGTAGTGGCAAAACAGCAGCTTTTGCTATTGGCCTGCTACATAAACTTGAAGTCACAACTTATCAAGTACAGTCACTAATACTTTGTCCGACACGTGAACTAGCCGACCAAGTAACTAGTGAAATCAGACGCCTTGCACGTTCAATTCCAAATACCAAGATAGTCACTTTATGTGGCGGCAAATCAATGGACCCACAACTCGCTTCGCTGGAACATCAACCACATATTGTTGTAGGCACCCCGGGGCGCGTATTAAAACATTTAGATAAAGGGTCATTAAAACTAGACGGCCTGAAAACATTGGTGCTGGATGAGGCCGACCGCATGTTGGATATGGGTTTTCATGACGAAATCATGCGTGTTATTAAAATAGCACCACAGAAAAGACAAACCCTATTGTTCTCTGCAACCTATCCGAATGAAATAAAAAAAGTCAGTAATGCGATTCAAATCAACCCGGTTGATGTTCGTATAGAAAGCCTGCATGACGACAAAAAGATTAAACAGGTTTTTTATGAAATAACACCTGGAGAAAGAACACAGACATTAATCACCTTATTACGACATTATCAACCAGAATCAAGTTTAGTATTTTGTAATACTAAACAACAATGTCAGGATCTCGCGAGTGAATTATGGCAACAGGGTTTTCATGCGCTGGCCTTGCATGGCGATCTTGAACAACGTGATCGCGATCAAGTATTAATACAATTTTCTAATAAGAGCTGTTCAATTTTAATCGCAACTGATGTTGCCGCGCGTGGTCTGGATATAAAAGAATTACATGCCGTAATTAATTTCGAATTATCACCCGACCCCGAGATACATATTCACCGTATCGGTCGTACCGGTCGTGCTGATAAAGATGGATTGGCATTTAGTTTCTTCATGGCCTCTGAAAAATTTAGAGTTGAAGCAATAGAAGAGTATAAAAATAGTCCTGTTAAAATCGGAACGACTGCAACACTTAAGGCAAAAGATAACAACAAGCTTTTTCCGCCAATGGTCACGCTATGCATTAATGCCGGACGTAAAGACAAAGTGCGTGCAGGTGATATCCTCGGAGCCTTAACAGGCAACACTGATCTTACGGGTAATCAAATTGGTAAAATTGATATCTTTGATAAGCTAGCCTACGTCGCTGTAGAACAAACGATCGCAAAGCAAGCTTTGGAAGTACTTTCGGAAGGAAAGATAAAAGGACGTAAATTTAAAGTAAAAAGATTGCGTTAAGATTAAATAGCGAAACTTTAGATTTAATCTGTTTTTACAAACTGGTCGATACAAATGGATACCATCCGCTAATCCTCCTGCATCATTCCAGTAATTTCAACATCGTCATTCCCGCGCGGGAATGACTCCATGTTCGAAATATTTAAGAAATATTAAAACTCGTTAGATTAGATCAAAGCAGATTCTTTAGAATATGTAGTCATGTCTTACAATTAAATAGATGTCAATCGACAAACGGTATGATCTTTTCCAGTTATTTCATGCGTCACTTTTTCAGCTTGCTTGCCTTCACCAGTATAAATATCAACATGTGTATTTTTGATCGCACTACCTACATCGTCAGAGATGTATAACTGATCTTTTAAAGCGTTTGGTAAACTAGGGATTTTTAAAATCACTCCCGTTGGGATAATATTTTTATCTGTTGCAATTGAGCCTACATCGAACGGTTTGCCTAATGCATTAAGTGGTTCATTACTCTTGTGCCACTTGTTTGAGAAACGGCCCAAATACCAACCGTCCTTTGTCTTACCCCAACCTTCGATCATGACAACTTTAAGAAAGGCAGAGGCATGCGTGCTTTCTCACAATCTCTCAATGTTGATTTTGGTTTTATCAGTTTGTAAGTAATCCGATTCTACCGGTGTGAAATAACCAGTGACATGCCATTCAGAACTACATGCATCATCATGTGAAGCATAAGAATTAGCAGTGTTAAACAATGAAACAACGACCAGTAACAACATCACCGCAGTTAAGCGGCGGTCTCTTCCCCAGTAATACAACGATAATCCCCCTAAGATTCTCGTTCAAATGAACGATGTCCGTTGGGATAAATATCATACGGTTTTTCAATGCCAATATCTATATATTGTGGAATTTTGTAAATAATGCCGCTATATCTAGATTATTTTTCTACTTACTCAGGATTATGCAATTTATGGACTAATTCAAGGCTTCAAGTACAGTGACCTTTAGGTCTGCTTAGCAAAATACTTAAGCATGCGAGCGCGCATGTCTTTATCGGGTAACTTCCCATGGGCTGCTCCCATATTTTCGTGCATATGTGCGACTTGTGTCGTTGCCGGTATCGCACAGGTAACTGCAGGATGAGACACCACAAACTTTAAAAAAAACTCCGCCCAATTGTCGCAATCAATTTCCTTTGCCCAGTCAGGTAAAACCTTACCCTCAACCATTTCAAATAAGCCACCACCTTGAAACGGACGGTTGATGATTACAGCAATGCCGCGTTCTTTTGCGATGGGTAGTAAACGTTGCTCAACTTCACGGTCAACCATGTTGTAAGTGAATTGCACAAAATCAAACTCTTCTTCTAATAATGCCTTTTCCAATTTCTCATGGCGTCGGCCATGCGATGTTGTGATGCCGATGTAGCGTATGCGCTCTTGCGCCTTCCATTCCTTCAAGGTCTCCAAATGCGTTCGCCAACTCAACATATTATGGATCTGCATTAAATCGAATTGTTTCTCACCCCACATCTCCTCGGCCGATTCCATCTGCTTGATGCCAAAGGTCTTTCCCAAGATCCAAACCTTGGTCGCAGAAAATAATCCAGCAGGATAGTTCAACCTAGTCAGGCAGTGTCCTATGACCTCTTGAGATGAGCCGTACATCGGCGAAGAATCGACCATGCCGCCTCCACGCGCAAAAAACGTCTGTAATATTTCCACACAGGGCGCACGGTCCTCTTTATCTCCACCGACACTGAACGTTAGCCAGGAGCCCATACCGATTATGGGTATCATTTCCTTAGTTGCCGGGATGGCCTTGGTTAATATGGAAGACGCCGATTTGGCGGACGATGCACGGTACGGCAGGGCTGAGATTAAGGGTGAAAGGGCTAAGGCCCCAGCAGACTTCAAAAAAGAACGGCGCGGTAATTGAATACGGGCAAATTTATCCTTTTTCATCTCTACCTCATCTATTTACAGAATCTATACGATTTCAGCATAACTGTAGCCGATTTCGCACAGTTTAACTCGACGTTTCACCCACAAACACCTATAGTACGCCACCTTTTCCAGCTCATTTAATCGTACCCAGGAATCTCCATTGATCTCGACAGCAAACATCACCATGCAGTTTGGCGCCAAGCCATTATTTGAAAATATATCGGTCAAATTCAGCGATAGTAACCACTATGGTCTGATTGGAGCCAATGGTTGCGGGAAATCTACCTTCATGAAGATACTTGATGGCAGTCTTGCACCATCATCGGGCAATGTCTCCATTGGTCCTACCGACCGTGTCGGTAAATTACATCAGGATCAATTCGCCTTTGAAGAATACGGTGTTATCGACACAGTCATTATGGGTCACACGGAATTGTGGGAAGTGAAGCAGGAACGTGATCGAATCTATTCGCTCCCAGAAATGACCGAAGAAGACGGAATGAAGGTTGCAGAACTGGAAATCCGATTTGGTGAAATGGATGGCTATAGCGCAGAAAGTCGTGCCGGTGAATTGCTCATCAGTGCAGGTATAGAATTAGAACTACATGATGGCCTTATGAGTGAAGTGGCCCCAGGTTGGAAGCTGCGAGTACTTTTGGCACAGGCTCTGTTTTCAGATCCTGACATCCTCTTACTCGACGAACCAACTAATAACCTGGACATCAATACTATCCGTTGGTTAGAGACCGTGCTCAATGGACGCAAGAGCACCATGGTCATCATTTCTCATGATCGACATTTCCTGAATGCCGTTTGTACCCACATTGCCGATATCGATTATGGCGAATTACGTGTCTACCCCGGCAACTACGATGACTTCATGATTGCGTCGACACAAGCGCGTGAACGTCTACATTCAGAGAATGCAAAAAAATCGACACAGATAGCGGATCTGCAACAATTTGTCAGTCGCTTTTCGGCCAATGCTTCAAAGGCTAAACAAGCAACTTCACGTGCCAAGCAACTCGAAAAGATTAAACTGGATGAAGTTAAACCCTCTAGTCGTGTCAGCCCTTTCATTCGTTTTAGTCAAACAAAAAAATTACATCGCCTTGCCTTAACCATCGAAGATCTGGGTCATGGCTATGACGGTGAAACATTATTCAGCAAAGGCAATATGATTCTGGAAGCAGGTGCTCGTCTAGCCGTCATTGGTGAGAACGGCGCGGGTAAATCAACCCTGTTACGCTGTCTTATGAAAGAAATCACACAAAATAACGGCACCGTAAAATGGGCCGAGAATGCAGTTCAGTCATACTGTCCACAGGATACTGGCGCTGTCTTCACCTCTGATATAAATCTGTTTGATTGGATGAGTCAATGGCGTAAACCTAAACACGATGATCAAGCTGTACGCGCAACATTGGGACGTCTTTTATTTTCAACCGATGATTTTAATAAAAAGGTCAAAGTCTGTTCCGGTGGTGAAAAGAACCGATTGTTATTTGGCAAGTTGATGATGCAAGAAACTAATGTATTAATAATGGATGAGCCTACCAACCATCTAGACATGGAAGCGATTGAAGCTTTAAACATGGCACTGGAACATTACGAAGGAACGTTAATCTTCGTCAGTCATGATCGTGAGTTTGTTTCTTCACTAGCAACGCGTGTTATCGAGATAAAAGACAAGAAATTAATCGACTTCCAGGGCAGCTATGAAGAATATTTGGTAAGCCAACAGGATGTCGGAAAGAAAGTCGTTAACTCCAGATAATTAAATGTCGATTGTTTTTGAAGAAATAGATTTTCAAACAACGCCACTTGGCGACATCAGTCTTAGACGTCGTTCAGAACCCCGGTTCGACAACATCATTCTTTATGAGGTGAAACTTGGCGACGAGTTCCTCATGTCCAGTCTGTTTACCGAATCTGAAATACAACTTTCAAAATTAGGCCTTGCCGCGCTTAAAAGTAATTACTCGGGTGAACTGGACATTGTTGTTGGTGGCTTAGGTCTTGGTTATACCGCAGTTGCTGCGCTAGAAGATCCAGCAGTCAAATCACTACGCGTTATTGAAGTCATGCAACCGGTGATCGATTGGCACCAACGTGGCCTTGTCCCGCTTGGCGAAGAATTAACAGCGGACTCACGCTGCACACTGGTTCATGATGACTTCTTTGCTGTTGCCTCTGCTGTCAACGGTAGTTTTGATAAAGAAGAACCCGGAAAGTTAGTGCATGCAGTATTGCTCGACATCGACCATTCACCTAGTCACTGGCTCAATGAAGGTAATAGTTCTTTCTATTCGGTGCCTGCACTAGAAAACCTGTCGAAGAAGATCCTTCCGGGGGGCATCTTTGGTGTTTGGTCAAACGATCCGCCAGATAATGATTTCATAAATCTTCTTGAATCTGTATTCCAGTTAACGGAATCACATGTTGTCAGCTTTCCAAACCCATACACAGAAGGGAAATCTTCCTGCACTGTTTATGTCGCACGAACTAAATACTAAACTGTATGGCATTATAAATACCTAGAGTCGTTAAGAATGAAGATTGGTTTGATTAGTGATGTTCATGCAACCTTTGCCCCTCTCGAAGAGGCATTAGCGCTTTTTCGACAACATCATGTCGATATGACTATCTGCGCCGGAGACATCGCAGGATATGCGGAAGAACTTGAACAGACAGTTAATTTATTAATTGAAAGCCAAAGCAAAGTAATTCTGGGCAATCATGATATCTGGTATCTCAACGAATCGGAGCCTGAAGAACATAAGTGGATTAAAAACTTTTTTTCATCATTACCCGATAATCTGAGTTTATCTGCTGACGGAAAAGAGATTTATGTCGTTCATGCAAGCCCACCAAATTCTAAAATGGACGGTATTAATTTATTAGACGAATACGGTCATGTTATTCCGGAACAAAAAACACAATGGACAAGCACTCTGGATGACTTTGATTATGATGTATTGATCGTGGGTCATACCCATCAGGTATTTGCAGAAAGACTAGGGAATACTCTGGTAATTAATCCCGGCAGTACAAAATTCAATCATGCCTGTGCAATATTGACCTTGCCAGAAATGACTGTCGAAGTGCTTCCTTTATCAAACAAAGAACCCGTAAAAGCCTGGAATTGGAGTAAGTGGAACAGCACTTAGAAAACGATTAAAAATTTGCTATTTCATCCCTTCTTTCATTGCACGTGCAACTTTTTCTTTAATCTCTCTTAGTTTTTCTTTTGCCGGTTCCAGGGCATTTTCTACTTCTTCTAATTCCTTTATTAATTCCGGATAGCCTGATTGTCCAAGGCAACCCACGACTTTCTCAAAATTTTCCCTTTGATTATCATCATAGAGCATGCTGTCGTCAGCCGATGCTACCGCTCTTTTATGTTTACATACCCTGTCACGAACACCAGCAGGACAATCGCAAAAAAATGATAAGCCAGAATCATCTTGCACAACGTTTACCGAGCGAGGCTCAGTGCTGCTACTACTTTTTAAGAGAATTGTAATATTCATAGTAATTAAGATTAGCAGAATTTATTAATTTTTCACCATTCAATGTTGTGGCTAAAAACCTCATTTTACTTCTATTGATTTGGATCAAAGTTCTAATAAAAACATGTCTTATATTAATGATAGTCACATTAGCTATTATAGCTACAGATATATAGGGAGTTACTATGAATTATATAAAACCGATTCTTCATCTATTGTTATTAGTAAGCATAAACCAAATTGCGTTGGCGAATGAACATGGACATCAAGTCGTAAAAACCGACCTCTATCAAGTCTCACATGGCAAAGTGGATGCAGCGACATTCATAGGTTGGAGCATGTATCACAACGCCTGCGTTAATTGTCATGGTGTCGGTGGCGTTGGCAGTGACATGGCGCCCGATCTAACAGAAATTGCAGACCGCCTTAGTCCTGAACAATTTAGATTAAAGGTCATGCACAATACTATTGTCAGATTTACAGGCGATGATTGGCGGAATATGGAACAAGCGCTGTTTGAAGAAATTGCTAAACAGGAAAAACGTGACTCCGGTGAATTGGAAACAATGCCACGTTGGAAACATAACCCTGCGGTAACGGCAAATATTAAAAATATTTATCGCTACCTGAAAGCGCGCGCAGATGGCGCAATTGGCACAGAAAAACCGGGGATACTAAAAAAATAATTATCTTTTAAAAATACTATGGAGATTCTTTTTTTATCGCCGCTAGTATTCTAGCGAATCCTTCTGAGCAACTCATGTTTAAGAATTCACCATGGTTGCTGTTTAATGCCAGTTCAGTAAATGTATTTGATTCGATATTAATATCGATGATAGTGCCTTTATTTTGGTAGACCATATTGGCCACATGATTAGGTAAGGTAGTTGCACCAGATGTGCCTGCAATAATCAGCACATCTGTTTTTTCCGCAACCGCCATGGCACTCTCAAACTTGAAATAATATTCATCGTAACTTTCATCAAACCACAACACATGCGGGCGTGTACCCACACCACAACCGGGGCACTTTAAACAGTTTTTATCTGCTACTGATAAAGGCTGATCTTTCTCTCTGGGAAAGAGTTCTAGTGGTAAGGCAATGAGTCGTTGTTGACACTCATTAACGCAACGCATAAAAAAAACATTGCCATGTATCTGAAAAGTACGCTCTGGGTTGCTACCCGCTCGAATATGTAAGTTATCAACATTCTGAGTAATCAGCGTAAACCTATCCTGAAGGATTCGCTCCACCTCCACCAAGTCAAGATGAGCTTGGTTTGGTTCGGCATTACGACACACACTCAAGCGATAAAGATACCACTGCCATACTTCATCAGGATGTTTAGTAAACATGGCATAGGTTGCCATTTCTTGCGGATGATATTCTTTTGCACCAACGGTCCAATAACCTTCAGGGCCATGAAACGTTGGGATACCGCTTTCAGCCGATATGCCTGCTCCGGTTAAAACAGTTATCTGCTTAGCCTGTTCGGAAAATATGGTCTGAAGTCTATCAATCATAAGACTAGCTTAATTCCATAATGTTAATTCTCAGTCTTGCGGCTCTATATAATTATAAATAATGACAGACCTGAATTGCACTTACTTAAGCCCGTATTTCCCGCGCACGCCTACATGGATGTAGGCGTGCGCGGGGATGACAAACAAGATAAAATATTGTCTTTGAAGTTTAAGCTAAGTGCCATTCATGACAGATCTAATACCATACGAATATAGACATTGATAATCGTGGACTGAAGCCTATCATCCCTCATTGAACCTACACATAGATTAATCGCATATGAAATGTAAACTATTGTTGCTGATCGGATTAATACTAAATCTTGCTTATACCAATGCAGAATCAGTTAAAGACTTTGGTAATAATCCCGGCAATGTAAATATGTATACGTATGTTCCTGAGAACATGCCCGCTAATGCCCCTTTAGTGGTTTCCCTGCATGGTTGTCATCAGGATGCTGAGACTTATAACAAAGTCGGTTGGAAAACGCTGGCAGATACATGGAAGTTTTACCTCATCTTTCCCGAGCAAAAAAGAAGTAATAACCTTTATAAATGTTGGAACTGGTTTCAGGCCGAGAATATCAAACGTGATCAGGGTGAAAGTAAATCAATTGTGCAAATGATTAAAAAAATGATAGCCGACTATTCAATCGATGATAGTCGAATCTATGTACAAGGACTCTCCGCCGGAGCCTATATGGCATCAGCCTTGTTAGCCTCCTATCCTGATGTGTTTGCAGGGGGAGCGACCAACGCTGGTGGGCCCGCCTTATGTGCTCAAACAGAAAAGCATTTTTGGGATATCTTTAGTTGGTGGTATTTAAAACAGAGTTTTTCGGATGCTAAAACATGTATGAATGGCACTGATAAATCACCTGAGGAATGGGGTGAACTGGTGCATAACGAGGGTTATGAGGACTTTAATGGCCCATGGCCAACCATCTCAATCTGGCACGGCGCAGCCGATGAAACTGTCGATAAAATCAACCAACAAGAACTCATTGACCAATGGACTTATCTTCATGGTATTGACCAGATCGCCGACAAAGAAGGCAAATCGGGCAAGAAGGCTAATGTCATTCATGAGGAATATCATGATGACGATGGCAAGTTACTTATTGAAACCTATTTAATCCCTGAGATGACACACGGGATAGCCGTGGATGCGAATGCGAATTGTGGAGAAGCGGATAAATATATTCTTGATGCAGGCATCTGCGCTGTGCGCCGAATTGGTCTCTTTTGGAAACTCAATCCTGCTCAACAATAAACCACATTCATTTAACTGGCTTTTTTTATACCCGCAAGAATAATATCTGCAAATCTATCTTCAATTTCAGAATTAGTTTCCACAGTAAGGTCTTCTGCTATCTCACCAACGACTAACTTTGCAAGCTGTTCCGGTAAAGCATTCTTAAATTTCGTTAACACTTCCGCTGGTGCCGCTATTGCCAATAAATCAAACATTTCCAACTTGTGGTGTTCTACCAAGAAGTCTGCCTGACATTGAATATTATCTATTTTTTTCGATATGGCTAAATCACCAGTTCCATTTAATGGTTTACCATTGACCATCAAATAGCCAAGTTCAGCATAGGCTGGCAAATCATCGGCATTCAAAATCGTAAGTGCCTTTCCTTCGCCTTTGTTAATCATTATTTTTATATATCTACCGTCACTCAGTACGGCCCATGTTCTAACGTTACTCATAATAATATTTTCTATTTACAATTAATTTTAATAAATATGGCGGATAAAAAAATTCATCCACCATTATTATTTTACAGATAATCTCAGACCGCTGTTAGTACTTAAGCAAATCTTTGGCACTATCCACTGCGCCATCTTTCGCCGCATCCATCGCTTTTTCTTTAACCATTTCTTCTGCCTGTTCCTTTGCCATATCGGCGGCTTGCTCTTTAACCATTTCAGTCGCTTTTTCTTTAGCCGCTGCGATCATCTCATCCTTGTTCTCATCGACATATTCTTGAGCGGCTTCTTTTGCCACTTCAACGACTTCGTCGGTCATCGTCTTAGTTTCTTCTACGACTTCTTCTGCCATTGCAGTAGTTTCTTCAGCTGCGGCTTCAGTAGATTCAGCCACTGCAGCACTAGCCTTTGTTGCTGCTTTATTAGCATCATTCATAGCCGCTTTAGTGCTACTTTCTGCCTCGTCCATCGACTTGGATGCCGCTGACTTGTCATCATCACCACAACCAGCTAATGACAAGAGAAGCACTAGGCCAAGTATTTGTAAATTCTTCATTATTTAAGTCTCCAGATAATCCCTTGTATTGAATATACAGGGGATGGCATTTGTACACTTCGGGACAGTATTAAGCAACAGATTAATGCTGTAATCAGGAATATCTCACATAGTCCAAGAAATACCTATGAGTAAGGCTCAGACTACTGTTTACGCCACATTACACTACAATTTTCAGCGGCAGCCCTGCTTAGCATCTGAATTAAAGGAAATGCACGACCCGAAATACCGACCTTTGGCTCATCCTCGTCATCATCGATATCTGCTCCTGCATCCAGGTTATCGTCATCGTGCCCTTTGTTATTCTGTGCTTCAATCGCAGCCTTTAGTCGCTCAAGCACAGCAGGGACGTCTTTCGCAGCAATCGCACTCGGTATCGTACCGCTGTGTCCCATCAGCTCAAACATGCGTTCTGCAACATCACCAAACATAGTGATATCGCCAGTCGCATTTGATGAGAAAATGATTAACATGATTGTCAATATTTGAACCTGTTAAAGAATAATTACATTATAGCAATATTAAAACTGCCTGTTACAAACAACATGGATGAAGATAAGGTCGATTTCCATGGGTATTCATTGACGCTTATAAATATAAAGACTATATATTGAGTAATCGTAAGAAATATAATGCTTTAAAATCGGTCGTTACATATAAAAGGAGACGTTATGGCTATCTGTCCTGTAGCTAATTCAGTAGGTTGTGAAAAATGTGGCATCGTGAAAGTTTGCGTTCTAAGGTCAGTACTCGGTAATTATGGCGCTGAACAACCAGGTCAAAATTCAGAACAGGCTAATTCAACTGAATCTGAATCCAAGCCACCGGATTAATATTACCAGATCAAATCATCAGGAATGCCTACATGGAGAAGGTGAGACCGTGAGGTCGAGAAGCTGGCCTGGGCCATGTAGGTAGTAGAGCTGCACTGGGAGCAAGCAGCCGAATGATTACCGGCGTGAACTTTCTATCTACCATATCAAATCATCAGGTATTTTATAGTCTGCGTAAGGATCATCTTCATCCGCTACTGGTTCAAGGTTATGATCATTATTAATGATACAGCCTGCATCACGTTGTTTGATCTTCTCTGCAACCGGCTTCGGCACCAATTCGTAACCTTCGCCCAATTTGGCGATAACTAATTGCCCGGACATAAGATGTTTGTAAATCTGATCAGAAACAAATAAACGTTTAACGACATTGGCATCCGTGAAGTTATAAACAATTTCGCCATCGCGATCCTCAACACGATTAGTTTCGATCAACTGAATAATCTGTGCAGCAACCGCCTTAGTTTCCGCTTCTTCTTTCTTCTTCAGATTAATCTGTCGATCGCGCTCAACTTTTTCAGCCTGCGCTTTCTTAGCCAAGGTCTTGGCTTCGTCTAACTGGACAGCCGAACCTTTTTTTATCTTCTGCTTTTTATTCTTATATTGATCATGCTTGGCCTTATGTGCCTTTTTTTTATCGACCAGTCCGGTCTTTTTTAGCTGATCAATCAGTGAATTCCCCATGGGGTGGTCTCCGAGTACGAAATAAATATTAAACGATGGTGATTACTTATCGAGCCAAACCAAGGCATCGTCTAGTGAAGTGAAACCTCTAACATTAAAACCACTGCCTTGTGAGATGACTTGTGGGGCATATGTTATAAGCTCCTTGGAGTAGATATAGGCATATTTCTCAACTTCACCCTTTAGGGAGGCAGATGCATAGCTTGCAAACTCAAGCTTATCCGACTCTGAAAAAGGGCCACCGGCATGCGTGACATCAACGATTACCTTATGGATGTCGTTTGTCTTACAAGCGACTAGTAATTCGTCAGTAATCTTCTGAAAATCTGACACGCTCAGAGGTGCATATATCATGGTAGAAATATAATCGCCTATCACCACGATATCATGTGTTGCCATTGAACACTCTCAGCTAAGGAAGAAGCTGTAGTGTACTAAGGGAAGCACTTATCATTCAAGGATAGTCGTAATAAACCGACTATCCTTATTTCAATACAAATTATCCCGGATAAGGGGTCCGAGAATCGATTCAATACTGATTTGCGCCAGCCTGACTAAAGACGTCGAAACTGATTTCGGTTCTTATTATTATCTGCTATTTCAAAACTATGTTGAATTGAAGCCAATTCGCCTTTATCCAACCAGATACCGCTACAGGTTTCACAAAAATCTATCATCGTCGTTCTAATCTTTCCATGTTTGCGCTTTTTCATGAGCAACTTACACTCAGGACAATTACGACGGATTTCCGGTCCATTACGTGGAATTGCCGTCTCATCAGGAATATCGAATTCGCGGGATTATTCGATAGCAACCAGCTTCTCCTCGTTCAGTAATATCCCTTTACAACTCATCTCGCGTTATAGGATTATGCATATTGATGAATATATAGCGTCACGACAGGATTAAATCTTGAATTAAAACTCTTTCTATTCGACCGCACTTTTCGCCCCGACCTGTTGCCAATCTATATTGCGCGTCAGATACATCGCCACACCTAAGATAAGGAACAAACCAATACTGCCTATCAATAAAGCGAAACCTTCCGAGCGTAAGGTCACAAACAGATAGGTGTACAGACCCGATAACGTAGTAAAGACAATAACGGCCTTTGTGCGGCTCTTTAAGATGCTCCTGCTGTAAAGCGAGATAAGTGAAATCGACGCACAGCTGCTTAGGAAGTACGCCAGCGTAAAATTGATGTGCTCGGCTAGCGAGAGTAACAAGAGATAGAAGATACAATTCACCACACCGACAAACAGATATTGAACCGGGTGTAATAAGGCGTTGCCAAATAACTCGGTAAAGAAATAAACCAGAAAGGTCAGGCTGATAAACAACACTGCATACTTAGCCGCACGCGTCACCACCTGATAAGTGTCGACGGGTTGTATTAAGTTAACACCAAATGACTGCTGCCCTTGAAACCAGCTAGACGACACCATCTCCTGTTCGCTATACCCCATATCCGTCAACAAATCATTGATCGTCCAAGACGCGGTAAAACCCTCATCAGAGATATCACGACTGGTGGGTAAGTAAATGCCAAAGAAGCTGGGCGAAGCCCAATTTGAATTCATTTTAATATCGGTCTTTTGTGCCGAAGAAATAAAAGAGAATGCCTGACTACCGGCTAATTTAATCTCGTATTCAAACTCATGTACTTTATGCTTGTTCAGTAAATGCGCGGGAAGCTTCGCGGTAAAGATAACCGTCTCGCTAGCGGCTTTATCCCACTTCGGTGTAAGTTTAATCACCTCGCCATCCCAAACTAAACCAATCGGTTCTTTGATCGAACGACTGTTATTCACAGGGATCTGAATAACACCTTCGTCCAGCTGCAAACCAGCATCACTACCCTCCACACCACCGACATCCGCCAAAGAAAACAAACCATTGAAACGCACAGTCGCGATATAAACCGGCACTTCATAGATGCCGCGATAACGGATCTGCGTTTCGATATGGCTATCCATCGTCATCGTCTCGGGGCGTAGATGTTGATAGCGTGAGTCGTAAGACCAACCGCCGTTTTCTGAAAAGGTCTTAACGAAAGGCAGTGTTAAAATTGGCCCGACCAAGAGTTGCTCTTTACCCCATGAAGTCGTTATTTCATCCGTTGCCTGTCTATAGAGATGACTACGTTCAAAGATCACCGATTCCACCATCCCCATAGGGATCAATAACAATAAGATAAGAAACCCAATAAACAACACACGAAAGGTCGTCGAATTTTTGATAATGGCAAATTTCATAAAACATCCCCTGGGGTGTAGTGATATGTACATCACAACATCCAAACAGGGAAAGGTCAGGGAAGGAAAAGGGCGAACTAGAGATTAAATATGGCAGGAAAGAGGCAACGCCAAATTAGTACGTGACGTCCTCTCTCCTCTTCAGCAATAAACTTATCCCGCTACTACAATCAATGTGTTAATCGATCACTAATCTCATGCTGTATATCAGCAAAGGAATGTGCCGCATGTAGAGGTTGATAAACGGGTCGACCCAGCATCCTACTGATATTAGATGAAGAAAAAACACCTCTTATCCTTTGTCCATTATTATCCTCAATGACCAGAATATGAGGCCTATCCAGATCCTTCATGGTTTCTGCAACTTGAGCTACTGTTGATCGCAATACCTCTTTGAGATCGATGGCCGGAGTCCGTTCTATCCTTGTCATCAACATGTCCGCCTGAATGTCGTTCATGTTCACACCTGACTCCGTTGCATACTGCATTGGCTTTTCACTTTGAATATCA
Organism: Gammaproteobacteria bacterium; assembly: GCA_047618295.1. GTDB lineage: Bacteria > Pseudomonadota > Gammaproteobacteria > Eutrophobiales > Eutrophobiaceae > UBA7359. The sequence goes on from JBLHKL010000002.1 coordinate 47,202, forward strand.
TAGGCAGTAATGATGCCGACAATATTGTCCTGATTATCTATAACCATTAATAGCCTAACACCGTGTTCCTTCATTTTTTCCAACGCCTGCGCCAAAGTGACATCGCGCTTGATGGTCAGGGGAAAAACCTCGGTGAAATCTGTCATTACTTTTAGCGCATCATCGTGCTCCAACACAGAAGTGTTTCCCTCATGCGGGGTGTCATAGGGTATGCCGTGATCTACCTTTAACAGGGGAATTGTATTTATCTCTATATCCATAATATGACCCTCAACTGGTTAACAGAAGACTTGAATCGCTTGAACAACCGTTAGATTTATTTGCAATAAGCGACTAAGGAAAAGTATGTTTGAAAAATTTTGGAACTCTATCTTCCAACACAAGCAACCAATTCGGTGTTGCTGATCCTGTACCCGCCAACTCCACGCCCGGATGTAACAGCGTCACCCGCTTCATGGTAACTTCCTGATCGGGATCCAGATCGAGAAAAAAGATATGCCTGTCATTTTCGAGCGCCTCTGAAAAGCGCTCAAAATTATAGTTAGGTCGTTCCATACCAATCAGCCCGCCTTCCCAGGTACAAAAACCCAACAGAATGATGGCCAGAAATATAAACGGCATCCAGCCCGCCGGGGATTCAGTCCACCCGAATTGCCTGGCAACAAAGAGAGAGAGTACCGCTACGCAAACGCCGACCACAGCACCAAGCTCGGTCGAGTGAACGACATCCTTTTTCATAAAGGACTGAACATAGTTCAGATGCTCATGATGCGCTATTTCTGTGTCATGCCGACTAAGCACATGAATTTGCGGGGTTTTGATACCGGAAGCTTCCAGCTGTTCCTCAAAGACTTCCAGGTCATCCAGACTATCGCTAATAAAATAATGTCTCAGTAATTTCATGCTAACTCCCCCTGTATAGTGAAATAAGGAGCCCTGTGGAGGACACGTATACTAGTAATTATAGGAGTAAAACACGTTATTTTCTGGCAAAGCCATCGCGTTGTTATATCACTTGATGCTAAAAAAGCAGCGCGAATGTCCCAAATAATATAAAGCGGATTGGCTCAAAAAGACTTCATTGAACAAGGAAATCGAGGATTAAGGTTCTACCTTAAAATCATTCTCAACCTTGAAAAAAATGAACACGGAGTTAATAACAGTACTCAAAATAGCAACACCCGCCAACATCCCCGCGCCTTTACCCCACTCGGCAATAAGCACACTGACAAGCAACAACAAAAACATGGCATTCAAAATAATGATACCGACTTTCATAATACGACTCCTTAAAAATTTTAGTCTGAACTTATTGGTTCTAAAGCCTCAACTAATTTTAGTAATTCTACTGTTATCCCGATTAACTCTTTTAGTAATTGCGGCGTTATTTCTAAATGACCTTCATACTCTGCAACATTTCTTAGGTTATGGCATTTACCGAGCATGCGACATTTAGCTTGATCAAAGGCAACGGTATG
>JBLHKL010000003.1:0-48010 GCA_047618295.1 Gammaproteobacteria bacterium
CCGGGTCAATTGAAATGACCCTAGTCAGCTCTTTCATATCGCTTTCTGGGTCTTCGATGGTTTCCTTAATTGCAATGTATATATCCGGCAGGGTTATTAATTTTTCAACATCGACCAGATAGTCTTGTGTATTTGACACTTGTGGCGCCTCCATGTTTATCGTTATTTGTAACTAGTTAATGCTGAATTTATATTCAGGATCTGTACCAACTAAATGCGGTAATTGAAAAAATAAATAAATTTAGAAGAAAATGCTGGTTACACAGTTTCTTAAACGTGAACTATTCAGAGGGTAGGGACATTAATTACGCTAGTGAAACAAGAAATGAACTGGAATTACTTGAGCAAAAATACGGGGACCGTTTTAAACCCGATGCAGGCTGGACAGAACTACACACTTATTTGACATAATCTGAATACTTATTAAGTAATTTCACATAGTCATCACATGACTTGTTGTGTAATGTTTCATATTTAACACAACATTGGCTTAAGTTATGTCCGCAAATAATCAGGGTCATCTACTTCTCATAGAAGATCATTATGATATTGCTGAAATGGTATGTGAGTATCTTGAACGATGCGATTACGTCATGGATCATGCCGCCGATGGTGTGACCGGTTTACACCTTGCCGTAAGTAATGACTATGATGCCATTATCCTTGATCTCATGCTGCCTGGTATGGATGGTATTGCTCTGTTAGAAAAAGTACGTAATGAAGCAAAACGTGTAGTGCCAGTATTGATATTGACCGCCAGAGATACATTACAAGATAAGATTGCTGGATTGGATGCAGGTGCCGATGACTATCTGGTTAAGCCTTTTGAGATTAAGGAACTGGAAGCAAGGGTAAGAGCCATGATACGTCGACAACGTGGCTTGGTCAGTCCGGAGAAATTACACGTTGCTGATCTCGTATTTGATTCCGGCACCATGCAAGTCTCACGTGCCAATACGTCTATTAAACTAACGCCGATTGGCATTAAAATTCTAAAGATTCTTATGCATGCTTCACCACGTGTTGTTAGTAGGCGCGAGATAGAACGCCAAGTTTGGGGTGATATCTTACCGGATAGCGATACTCTACGTAGTCATATTTATAATTTGAGAAAATCAATTGATAAGCCGTTTGAAAAGCAATTGATGGAAACCATGCAAAATACAGGCTTCAGAATGGTTGATCCTGATGACAACTAACAGGGGAATCAATCAACGCATATTACAGGCATTCTTAGTTCAGGCTGCGCTGATAAGTATAATTGCTCTATTAGGTGTTTATGCTGCTCGTTTTGTGATTGGTGATATCTTAATCCAACGTGCATTGGACGATGAAGCATCACATTACTGGGCGATGTACGAAAACGATAACGCTAGCCCAAGGCCTGATACATTTAACTTAACTGGTTATATTAAATCGGCTGATGTAGTTATTCCGGTTGAATTTTTAAAGCTCGATCCGGGTTTGCACAAGCTAACCGATAGTAATTCAGACCTTTATATTGTGCATGTTTCAGAACATCAAGGTGAAGTTCTTTATCTCGAATTCGATGGTGAGCAGGTCAGTGAATTGGCTTTGTTTTTTGGTATATTTCCCCTTGCACTTTTTCTTATCGTCATCTATCTCTCTGGTTGGGTGTCATATCGCTTTTTATCACAGGCAGTCTCGCCAATAATTAAAATGGCGAAAACGCTTGAGGTGTTAGATCCATTAAGCGATGAGTTTTCTGAAAAGCTTAAACAAGCCCTGCCAGACAACGTTGATCAGGAAGTTGCTATTTTATCTCAAGCATTGTCGGGTTTATCTGAGAGGATTGAATCATTTGTTGTGCGTGAACGTAATTTTACTCGAGATGCGAGTCATGAATTACGTAGTCCTATAACCGTAATCAAGATTGCTACGGATTTATTATTGGAAGATGAGACGCTTAATGAATCTCAGACAAGACCCTTGCAGCGTATAAAGAATAATGCTGCAGATATGGAAGAATTAATTGAGGCCCTGTTGATACTTGCCAGAGAGTCAGACAGTGCATTATCTTTCGAGCTAGTCTGCATCAATGATGTTGTAGCAGAAGAGGTTGAAAGGACAAACAGTCTTTTGGTAAATAAACCGGTAAACGTCTCTGTTATAGAAAACAATAAATTGTATGTAATCGGATCAGATAAGGTACTGTCGGTAATGATCGGTAATCTAATACGCAATGCGTTTTCTTATACTGATGAAGGCAGTGTCAACATTACTATCTCTGCGAATGACCTGATTATTGAGGACAGCGGTATCGGGATCGCAAAAGAAGACGTTGAAAAAATGTTTAAACCATTTCAGCGGGGCAATAATAAACAACGTGGTGGCTATGGCGTAGGTTTAACCATTGTTAAAATGTTGTCCGAGCGGTTTCACTGGGCCATTGATGTTGACAGTCAATTAGGCTCTGGTACGAGAGTAAAAATTAACTTCCCGGAAGCTTCATCAGAATAAAGATGTCGTTTTTAGCTTCTTCACATAGTCTTCACATCTGCTCGACTGCCTGTTCACAGTCAGGATTATAAGCTACTTAAAAATAAAGGGTATTTATGAGCGTAAATTCAGAAACATCGAGCAATCCATCTATTTCCCAAAAGTTTTGGCGTTGGATATTTAATGATGCCTCCTTGTATGAAGGTTTAAGCGATGAAGAGAAGCATCAGATCGATGGTTTTAGATTGGTGGTGTTTATCTCTATGCATATTGCTTGCTTAAGTGTTTTTTATGTAGGTATTAGTTGGGTTGCTGTTGCTCTAATGTTGACATTGTATTTAGCCAGGATGTTTTTTATTACTGCGTTTTATCATCGATATTTTTCTCATCGTACTTATGCTGTGTCACGCCCGATTCAATTCTTAATGGCCTTTTCCGGTTGTACGGCAGGACAGCGGGGCCCGTTATGGTGGGCGGGGCATCATCGGGGCCATCATGTGAATTCAGATACAGAGATTGATCCACATTCGCCAAGGAATGGGTTTCTGAATAGCCATATGCTTTGGTTCTTTCGCCGAGGCAATTTCTGCTTACACGATCACCGTATAAAAGATTTACTCAAATATCCCGAGCTTAGATTATTGGAAAAATTTGATTGGGTGCCTTTCCTGCTTTTATTTTTAGCGTGTTATATTCTAGGTGAAATTCTGGCAGCGTATATTCCTGCTTTGAATACCAGCGGACTACAACTTCTAGTATGGGGCGCACTTGTGTCAACGGTTGTTCTCTATCATGCCACCTACACTATTAATTCACTAGCACATGTCTTTGGTAAGCGTCGGTTTGATACCGATGATGATAGCCGAAATAATATTTGGTTAGCTTTTTTAACTCTTGGTGAGGGTTGGCATAATAATCATCATCGTTACCCGGCTGCAACACGACAAGGTTTTTATAGTGGTGAAATAGATATCAGTTTTATGTTGATCAATATGCTTGCCGCAGTTGGCCTTGCTAAAGATCTAAAACCCGTGCCAGTACATATACTGGAAGAAGGCCGGCGACGATGAAGATTGCTATAGTCGGCACGGGTATCTCCGGCCTAACAGCCGCATATATGTTACATCGTGAACATGATGTGCATGTGTTCGAAGCTAATAATTATATTGGCGGGCATACCAATACAATTCTTGTCAAAGAAGACAATAAAGAAATCCCTGTTGATACTGGCTTCATTGTTTTCAACAAAACTAACTATCCAAATCTATGCAGATTGTTTGATGTCTTGAATGTAGAGAGTCGAGAGTCTGACATGAGTTTCAGCGTTCATTGCGAGAAGACGGGTTTAGAATACAACGGCAGTGATCTTAACCGCGTGTTTAGCCAGCGTAAAAATATTCTTAACCTAGAATTTTGGCGTATGTTGAAAGATATCATGCGATTCAATGATGAATCACCTGCTGCATTACGCAATGGTATTGATGACATAGTTACCGTTGCCGAGTTTGCAAAGAAGAATAAGTATTCTGAGAAGTTTATTGAATATTATCTTATCCCTCTTGGTGCTTCTTTATGGTCCAGTCCAGCAGCACAGTTTCGTCGCTTTCCTATAAAGTTTGTCCTGGAGTTTTTGGATAACCATTGCATGTTACAGGTTAATGACCGTCCACAATGGCGAACTGTGGTAGGGGGTTCTTATCAATATATAGAACCGCTGACAAAAGGTTTTCGTGAAAAGGTTTATTTAAATAAAGGTGTGAGTAGTGTAAGCCGAAAAAATAATCAGGTTGAGTTGGTTTTGAGTGATGGCACAACTGAATTATTTGATGAAGTGATCATGGCAACGCATGCTGATACTAGCCGCCGCCTAGTAAAAAATATTGAGCTTGAAGAAAATAACATGTTGGCGCTTTTTAAGTATCAATATAATGAAGCAATTCTGCATACTGACACAAGCGTTCTGCCAGACAATAAACTTGCCTGGGCAAGTTGGAACTATCGTATACCTGCAACTGAAAATAATCATGCTGCTGTAACTTACAATATGAATATGCTACAGGGCATTGAGAGCGAGAAGACGTATAGTGTTTCACTTAACCAATCCGATCAGATTGATTCGGATAAAATAATTCGACGCATCCATTATTATCATCCGATATTTCAGCCCGGTAGAGATCTCGCGCAATCACAACATGATAAGTTAATCAGACGACGCGGTATTTCTTATTGTGGCGCTTATTGGGGTTACGGCTTCCACGAGGATGGTGTCAGTAGCGCACTAGCTGTATGTGCTACTTATGATCAGGTGCTGGCGGCATGAATAGTTGCATCTATGAAGGGCTGGTGTCGCATAATCGGCTATCACCACATAATCATTATTTTCGTTACACCTTATACATGATGTACCTCGATTTAGCCGAGTTACCGGAGCTATTCAAAGCTAATCCATTATGGTCTTCGAAACGCCCTGCTTTGGCGTGGTTTAGACGAAAAGATCATGTTGGTGATAGCGATATGCCGTTAGATAAAAGTGTACGTCAGATCATCAAGAAAAAAACAGGGCAAGAACATTCTGGGGCAATTCGGTTGCTTACACACTTACGCTATTTTGGTTACTGCATGAACCCAGTAAGTTTTTATTATTGCTGGAATGATGAGGATACCGAGCTCGAATATATCGTTGCCGAGGTGCATAACACGCCATGGGGAGAAACCCATTGTTATGTGCTTGATAGATCTGAATTAGAGAAAGACTCTGATACTTATTCATTTTTAAAATCATTCCATGTCTCGCCTTTCATGGGTATGGATCATGTTTACGAATGGCATTTGCCAAAACCAGAAGAAAGCCTGATGGTTAATATGAATAGTTTTGAAAATAATGAAAAAGTTTTTAATGCTACGATGAAATTAAAAAGACAAGCGATCACCGGGTTTCAACTTAATCGAGTATTGTTTGTATATCCCTTAATGACAATAAAAATAATTGGCACCATCTATTGGCAGGCTATGAAGTTATGGTTCAAAAAAACACCTTTCTATTCTCACCCCAAACATATTACGCAAGAGACAACAAGATGAGATCAACGACACTAAAATCAGCTGAATTTAAAACAACAGGCACGGCAAATATCTTTGTCATGGTTGCAAAAAAGATATTACGACAAAAAATCAGCAGCCTGCCTTCTGGTTGTATTGCTATCAAAGATGAGCTTGATGCATGGCAAACCGATGTCAGTCGTGAACCGGATTTCACAATAGAGGTTCACGATCTACGCTTTTATGTGGACGTGTTGTTGGCAGGCAGTAACGGTGCGGCGAGTGCTTATCGAGATGGTTATTGGTCATGTGATAATTTAGTCGGTCTATTTCAGTTGATGGTAAGAAATCTGGATAACGCAGATCAACTTGAGAGTGGTTTAGCTGCTCTAGGAAATTGGTGGTTACGGCGTAGACATCAATCGAGAAGTAACACGCGTCAAGGCAGTCAGAAAAACATTCATGCGCATTACGATCTCGGTAATGACATGTTTCAATTATTCCTGGATAATACGATGACTTATTCTTCAGGCATATTCCTGAATAAACAATCATCACTTGAAGAAGCCTCTATCGAAAAACTTGATCGAATTTGTCGCAAACTCGATTTGAAAGCGCACCATAAATTAATTGAGATCGGCAGCGGTTGGGGTAGCTTTTCTATACATGCCGCCAAAAATTATGGCTGCCATGTCACAACAATTACTATTTCAAAAGAACAATACACTCTTGCTAAAGAACGAATAGCGGAACAAGGGCTGACCGATCTTATTGATATAAGACTTTGTGATTATCGCGATCTAACGGGAAAGTTCGACAAACTTGTTTCTATAGAGATGATTGAAGCTGTTGGCGATGAATATTTACCGGCATATTTCTCTAGTTGCGCATCACTATTAAAAGAAGATGGCCAAATGTTGATTCAGGCGATTACGATGCCTGATCAGCGGTATAAACAATATTTAAAGAGTTCTGATTTTATCCAACAATTTATTTTCCCTGGCAGTTGCGTCCCTTCCTTGACCGCGATGGTTGACGCAGTGACAAAGGGATCTGATTTACGTATCAATCATGTCGAAGAATTTGGCCTAGATTACGCAACGACATTGCGTGTTTGGCGAGCAAACTTTAACGCAAGACTTGATGAAGTCAAACAACAAGGTTATGGCGATGATTTTATACGCTTATGGGAGTATTACCTTTGTTATTGTGAAGCAGCCTTTCTTGAACGCTATACCGGTGTCGTGCATATGCTGATGAATAAACCTGGCAATGGCAGGCAGGCAATCAGTTCAAGCCATTAAGTTGAACTGAAGCCTATGAAAATAACAAATTTCATCCTGTTCCAACTGGCCTGGTTTATTACAATCTTTTCAGCCGCGAAAGGAATGCCCTACATTGGCGTTGCTTATACGATGATATGGATGTTTTATCATTTATCCATAATGGATGAGGTACGAAATACGGAAATAAAACTATTTTTATTTGCAGCCTTCTTAGGTTATCTATTAGATTCAATATTAGTCGTGGCAGGATTCATAACCTTTCCTGAACACACTTTTCTGGCTGGCCCTTCTCCTCTTTGGATGGTCTGCCTTTGGATAAACCTTGCTGCTACCATCAGTCTTTCTTTGTCATGGTTGAAAGGCCGTTATCTGCTTGCTGGTGCGATGGCAGCGGTTTCTGGTCCTATGGCTTATGTTGCAGGTGAAAAGCTGGGTGCAATTACACTATTCGGAAACACTTCTATCTTCGTTATTTCGATCATGTGGTGTCTTGCTATGCCCTTATTAATATGGGCTTCAGAAATATTTACTAGACAACAATTAATCCAAGAACAAATGATGTCTCTTGGGTTGGAGAGATCTAAATGACGTTAGCATCAATATTTTTGATTGCCTGGGGTTTTAGTGCGTTTGTGATGTTGCTGTTATGGATGGTGCAATATAAAACAAAAAATGCGGGCATTGTTGATGTGGCATGGTCATTTTTAACGCCACTGGTTGGTGTCTGGTTAATACTTATGGATCAAACCGAAAATGGAAGTCGCCAATGGTTGATTATTGGACTTGCTCTTTTCTGGGGTTTTCGCCTGGGGGCTTTCTTATATAACCGGGTTATGAATGAGATTGAAGATGGACGCTATCGATACATGCGCGACTACTGCGGTAAATATGCGCAAGTTGTGATGTTTGTTTTCTTTCAAGTACAAGCGACATGGACGATATTGTTTGCCTTACCATTTTGGGCCGCGGCAAGAAATAGTAATCCTGAGTTAGGTTTGTTAGATATGCTCGGGATATTAGTGTGGGTCATTGCTATCGCTGGTGAGGTTATCAGTGATCAACAACTACACCGATTTAGAATGAACCCTGTTAATAAAGGCATTGTTTGTAATATTGGTCTATGGCGTTATTCACGTCACCCCAACTATTTCTTTGAATGGTTGCAATGGTGGGCCTTTGTTTTGATTGGCTACGGAAGTGATTATTGGTGGCTAACCTGGACCGGCCTGATTGTTATTTATGTGTTTATTACCCGTATTACGGGTGTGCCCTACACCGAACAGCAATCTATTCGTAGTCGTGGTGATGCTTACAGAGAGTATCAAAAAACGACGAGTATGTTCTTCCCCTTGCCACCTAAGGTATTACCATGACAACTGTGGTTAAAAAAAATCGATTTGTTTCGATGCCAGCCGTTATTGCCTACGGTGGTTTCTTAATTATGTTAGTCGTCGTCAGTTATGCATTATTCTATGGTGACTTTTTTATAGAAGGCGCAGTCTTAGTCGATATGGCATGGGGTATGGTGACGCTTGTTGACCTTTATTTAGGCTTATTGCTGTTTTCTTTTTGGGTATTATGCCGTGAAGAAAATAAAACAAGCGCTTTATCATGGTCTGTGCTGATTTTATTACTTGGTAATATGCTGTCTTGTCTTTATATTCTCAAATCATATTATGAAGCGGAGGGTAGTATGAAAAGATTTTGGTTGGGTAAGCGGTCAAACACGACTTAATTATATGTTTAGGATTTTTCTATTAACCGGTCTCACATTATGGCTCTGTTCAGCAGCTGCTGGTGATCGTATGACCCGTGTGGGGTATGCCTATGATAGCAATACTAATCAATTACTCTATACCGAAAGTCATCATGAGAAATACAGTGGCGGTGTATTACTGCGCTCAGAAGTAATTTATAAGGACCCGGCGGAGAACATCTTTGCGAGTAAGGTTGCAGATTTTAGTAATAGTCAATTTATGCCTGAGTTCGCATTAGAAAACACCCGCACCGGGCATGAAGAAAAAACGCGTTTTATAGACAATAAATATGAAGTCATTTTTAGTGAATCAAAAAATATAACCCGTAAAGAATCACAAATAAAATTTGAAGATAGTGCGATTAGTGATGCTGGTTTTGATAATTTTATTATTGAGCATTGGGATCAAATTATTGCCGGCAAGAAATTCAAGCGTGATTTTCTTGTGCCGAGCATGCAAGACTTTTTAAGTTTCAGAATCTATCAAGATGCTGTCGTGAATAAAGAAGGTCAAACTTTAAGGTTGATAAATATTGAACCAGATAGTTTCTTTATTCGCGTTATTGCGGGGACATTGAAACTTTACTATGACAGTGATAAGCCTGCTTTACGGATTTTTGAAGGCGTTTCAAATATGCGTGATAGTAAAGGCGATAATTATAACGTGCTTATAAAATATGAAGATGTTACATCACAAGTTCTGAGTGTTAATGAATAAGTATTTTATCTTTAGTACATTTATCCTGCAATAGTCAAAGTCACTAAAGAAATGAAGAAAATAAACTTGATCATAGGATGTGGTTATCTAGGTAGAAGCTTACTTAAACTTTTGCATAGCGAAAAAAACTATGTCGTAAATAGATCAGAACAGAATAGCGCTATAAATGTAGATGATGACAATCACCAAATCATTTTAAATATTAATGATAAACAGTCCTGGCGTAGCCTAGATGCGCTTTCTGAAAAACACAGTATCAGAATTTATTTTATGGTGCCCCCAAGCCAAATAGATCGATTGGCTTTCCCCGGTTTTATCGAACGATTAAATAGACTTGATGTTCAAAAAGCTGTTTTGGTTTCGTCAACGGTTGTTTACGGCAATAAAGACAGAATTGTTGATGCTGATAGTGATGTCAGTATTGATAGTGAAAGAGCAGAACGGCAAAGCTTTATAGAACAAGATTGGTTAGCCTCTGTAAAAAAAGGAAGTATTGTTCGCTTTGCAGGAATATATGGGCCTGATCGTGTGATTGGAAAACACGGGATATTAAAAGGTGACATAATTAATGGTGATCCTGACGGCTGGCTTAATTTGATCCATGTTGATGATGGTGCACAATTGTTAAAGCGCATAGGCACGATGGACAAATCTGAACCAATTGAATTAGCTTGTGATGGCAATCCAATCAAGCGCTTCGAGTATTATTCATTTTTAGCGGAAAAACTTAATCAAGCACCACCAATATTTTCTCATGGCAGTAGTGGCCGTGGTATTGGCCGAAGGTGTGATAATAGCGTCACAATCTCACGTTCTGGTTGGCAACCGATGCATGTAGATTTTCGCGAAGCTATTTCTAACTTGATTAAGCGATATGAAAATTAATCGTATACTTGTTTTTCAACACCTACGCATTGAACATCCCGGCATATTTCGTGACTTTTTTAAAGAAGATGGCATTGAGTCGACTATTGTCGAGCTAGATGAAGGCGATCAAATTCCCGATTTAAAAGAATTTGATGCATTGTGGGTGATGGGCGGCCCAATGGATGTTTGGGAGGAAGCAGAATATCCCTGGTTGATAGATGAAAAAGCGGCTATCCGAAAAGCCGTTATTGAATTAAAGATACCTTATGTTGGTATATGTCTTGGCCATCAATTATTAGCTGATGCACTTGGTGGTGAGGTTGGCCTTGGAGATCATGCCGAGGTTGGTGTTATGGCAATTCATAAGACTGACTCAGGGAAACAAAGCTCCTACTTGAAAAATATACCGGACAAGATGAATTGTTTGCAATGGCATAGTGCTGAAGTAAAGCGCGCACCATCCGGAATGGATATTTTAAGTTATTCGGATAAATGTGCTATCCAATCTTTATCTTTAGGAACACAAGTCTTTACCATGCAATACCATCAAGAAATTATTACATCAACTGTATCAGACTGGAGTATTATTCCAGCTTATAACGAAGCACTGGAAAAAAGTCTGGGTGAAAATGCCGTCAAAAAACTTGAACAAGATGCACTGGAAAATATGCATGACTTTAATAAAACAGCAAGGCAGTTATACGATAATTGGAAATCAACAGTATCGGAATAGTTAAATGATGGATAATGGAAGTAATGTAGAATCACCATGCGTAAGAAACTGTTGTTTGGATCAAAATGATATTTGTTTGGGTTGTTTTAGAACTATTTCTGAAATCATTGCCTGGAGTGAATCGAGCCAGAACCAACGTACTAAGATTCTTTCAAATGCCAAAAAACGGAACAGGAAAAATATAGAGTAGATATAATTAATGAGATTTCAAGCTTGTATATTTATGCGAATCCTATGCCTCAAATGTATAAAAATTGGAGAGTTAATGTGAGTGCAAGAAACGAGATTATAAGTTTATTAAACAATTATTGTTATTGTGTTGATACTGGTGATCTGGATGGCTTTATCAAACTGTATGAAAATGCAGAATGGTATGTTGATGGATCTGCCCCGAATATTGGCAGTAAAGAAATATATGATAATGTAATTTCTAATATTATTATTTATGAAGATGGCACACCAAAAACCAAACATATGACAGCAAATGTAGAGCTTATTATTGATGAGGCAAACGGTGTCGCGAATTGTCAACGTTACATAACAGTAATGCAACAAACGGCAAAGCTCCCTTTGCAAGCTATCTTTTCCGGGCACTACTTTGATGAATTTGTTCATGAAAATGGTCAGTGGCGATACGCAAAAACAGTAATTCGCCATCCACTTGTTGGTGATATGAGTCAACACATGAAGGCTACCGAAGGTTTAAATTCTTAAAGGCCAAATAGATAAAAGATATGTTCGTGATTTGATGAACGCGGCTGCACCAAAACGTATTAGATTTAAAATTGTTTTAGATGCAGATAAGTATCTCGCTTATTACAAGGGAATAGCGCGGGATATTGCGGTGCGTTCAGAAGACAATAGGAAAATAAAATTTCCAGCCGGTGCGATTCGAAAATTTCTCACGCATGAGGGCATCTTTGGTTTATTTGAAATTCAGTTTGATGAGAATAGCAAGCTGATCAAAATTACTCAGGTAAATTAACTAAAAGCTACCTGTGCTGTACTGACACGAAGAACGGGATCGTATTATTTTTTTAACGATTTATTTAAAGTCTTATCTTTGTTCCGTGATTCGATAGCAAGGTCTTTTTTATATTCGATCAGTTTATCCATTAACTTTGCGTTACTCGTTGCGAGTATTTCAACGGCTAATATTCCGGCATTTTTACCTGCACCAATAGCGACTGTTGCAACCGGAACACCACCGGGCATTTGTACGATTGATAATAATGAATCCATACCACTTAACGCTTCAGTTTTTACTGGTACACCAATGACGGGTAAGGGTGTTTGGCTGGCAACCATGCCGGGTAAATGTGCAGCGCCACCGGCGCCAGCAATAATAACTTTCAAGCCTTTTTTATAAGCGTTCTTTGCATACTTGGCCATGTCATCAGGTGTACGGTGTGCTGAGACAACGTGTACTTCATGGGCAACTGAAAACTGTTCACAGATATCTGCTGCTGCTTTTAAGGTTGACCAGTCTGAATCACTGCCCATGATAATGCCGACGAGTGGTTTGGTTTGCGCTTTCATTTTTGTGCTCCGAAACGAATACATGATGCTGCCTTTGATGCAATTTGTTCAGCCTCATTAATATCTGAACCTAATGCGGTGATATGTCCCATTTTGCGTCCTATGTTTGTTGTTGTCTTTCCATATACATGTATATGGGCGCCCTTCACTGCCAGAGCTTGTTCAATGCCAACCGGGTAGCCCGTGCCCTGCTCTTCGCCGAGCATGTTTATCATTACCGCTGCTGGCGCAATCATTTTAGTTGAACCAAGTGGCAGTCCTAGGATTGCTCTTACATGATTTTCAAACTGCGAACATTCACAAGCTTCAATCGTATAGTGCCCGGAATTATGTACCCTTGGCGCCATTTCGTTAAGAATGATTTGATTCTCTTTAGTAAGAAACATTTCGACGCCGATAGTGCCTACGCCATCGATAGTTGTTACTGCCTTGCGTGCCAGTTCAATCGCGGCATCAGCGAGTTCATCATCAATACGCGCAGGTGCTCGTACGATATGGCAGATGTGATCTTTCTGCACGGATTCAACCACGGGGTAATTGACCATTTCGCCATTCGATCCGCGTGTCACCATTACTGCTAACTCACCAGCGAAATTACAAAACTCTTCAACGTAGAGATCTCTGTTATCGCCATCCAGTTTTGCCCAAGCAGCATCAATTTCTGCCGCACTGTTTAAAGTGGCGTTGCCTTTTCCGTCATAGCCGTTGCGTCTTGTTTTTAAGACTAGTGGCCAACCGAGCTGGTCAGCGTGTTGATTGATTTCTTCCTTTGAGTTGACGGCCGCAAAGGGAGCAACCGCTATTCCGGCATCACTTAAGGCCTGCTTTTGAATTAGTTTATCTTGCACCAGACCAATCGTTGTCGAGCTTGGATATAGTTGATGGCCTGCTTGTTCGACGGCTTTTAAACTATTTGCATCGACAAATTCATTTTCTAGAGAGACGACGTCAACCTTGTCTGCAAGATTGAGCAGATTGGCAGGGTCGTCCCAGTCTCCATATAAGATCTCTGCGGCGAGACTGGAGGATGGTGTGTTTTCTGTTTTTTCCAGAATGACTATCTCGCAACCGAGCTCCATCGCGGGTAGCGCCGTCATTTTTGCCAACTGACCACCACCAACGATACCAATTCGATGTCCACTGGCAATATGATTATTGCTGGTCTTGTTATGAGTCTTTGCCATGCGCTTCCTTAATATACACCCGTAAAAAAGTCGGCGAATTTAGCACAATCTACGTAGTAAATCTGTAATTCTATTAATAGTAGCCAAGATAGCTGCATAGATTATGGGTTCTGTATGTTCATGATGGTTATTAAAAAGGTTGAAATATGGTTATTTAAAACCAGGTTATTGGTTATTAACAACCAAATTAACCAATAAAAGGGGCTCAATAAAACTGACGAAATAATGATAAGTGATTGAATATATTAATTAAAATGTTATTTATGCGAATTTGGCACATGATCTGCTCTATATAAGACAAGAAAAAACTTTATAACCGAATTTATAACTTAATACGAGGATACAACAATGAATTGGCAAACACCTGAATACAACGATATCCGTTTTGGCTTTGAAGTAACAATGTATATCAACAACAAATAAGACCTCTCTTTAATCTTATTTAACACACTTAATACAAGGAATATGACTATGAATTGGCAAACACCTGAATACAACGACATCCGTTTTGGTTTTGAAGTAACAATGTACATCAACAACAAGTAAGACTTCCTTCTCGGAATAAAAAAAAGGGACCGTAAGGTCCCTTTTTTTATGTCTGATTCTTAAGTAATTAAATTAGACGCAGTTGGTCTTCACTAATACAACAATTGCGGCCGCTATTTTTTGCTTTATATAAGGCTTTGTCTGTTCTTTTGAATATCGTGTCCAGATTATCCTTGCCCTTGAATTCAGCGAGGCCACAGGAGATGGTTATTTGTACTGTTTTATCATCATACTGGAACGAACAGCCTTCTATGCTTTCTCTTAATGATTCTGCGACAGTTATTGCAGCGGATAGATCTGTTTCCGGCAAGATTAACGCGAATTATTCACCACCATATCGGCAAATAAAGTCACTGCCGCGTACTTTTGAATTGCATTTTCCCGCGACAGTTTGTAAAACAATATCACCTGCTTTGTGACCATATGTGTCATTCACATTTTTAAACTTATCTATATCGATTAGGCATAGTGTTAATTTATGGTTGTATCGTTGCCAGCGACGGTACTCATGAGTAATGCGTTCATCAAACGCCATACGATTTGGTATTTTTGTTAATGCACCGGTGTAGGCTTTGCTTCTTTCTTCCTCTACGCACTTTCTGAGTTTTTCAGTTTCCGACTCCATGTTGCTTAGGCGTTCTGTCAGTTCCTTATGGTTAATGTCAGATGTTTTTTTCCCGGCCGTGCTCAACAGTAATAAACTGATTCATGTTGTTTTGTATAACTTCAATTCGGCTGTTGATTGTATTTTTGATGTTTTCAATTGAGTCGGCTTCATCAACACCTGTTTGAATCAAGTTAATTTGTTTTTCCATTTCTGTATTGAGTGATACTGAATTCGAAAATGATTCGTTCTCCAGGGTTTCTATGTCAGCCACCTGTAAAGTAATGTCATTTAATTGCTGAGTTATTTTTTTTAAAAAGCCTTCAGTCTCTATTAGCTCAGCCTGAATCTCCATGTAGGCATTGCTTATCGTCAACGCTATGCGGCGTAGTAATTTGCCAATGTCTGCACCATCGCTTCGTTGTTCAAGCTGTTGTTTTAGAGTGTCGAGTTTAGCCTGTGATTTTCCTGGGATTGTTATCCAGTCAAGCATAGTAATTAGGTGAGCAATTGTGAATTCAGACTCTTTCTCTGTTATAGCAGGTGTTGATGTGTTGCTGTCTGACTGGGGAGATCGTAAATTTATTTTCTCTATGCATTGATTGATTACTTTTAATTTTTCTTGTTCGTTCTTTAAGGAGATGGACTTTTTACATAGCTCAGCACGTGAGTCCTCGGTATCCTGATGCTCGGAGAGTTTTCTTAAGAACACCTTGAAGGTGTCAGGTTTTTGTTTATCCTTTGCCGATGATTTATTTATATTAGTAATGACATCATTAATTGACTTTAATCGGCTGCTGGGTTCGATGGTGTTGCCTTGTATGTCATTATTGATCTCATCGACAGTCTCTGAAAATTGACCAAATTGATTGTCGTTGGATAGTAACTGAATTACGTTTGTGACTAATTGGTTCGTCCTTGATGAATCGGCATCTTTGTCCTTCTTCAGTGACAGGATGGACAAAACAATTTGTTCAATTTCTTCTTGTGGTAGGTTGTTGCCGGATTGCTTTAAGGCCTCTTTGAGGTCAAACAGCTTTTTATCGAGGATGTCATATGAGCCTTGATAGGCGAAGGTTAACTTTAATACGGTTTTTAGTAATTCCTGCTGCTGTTGTCCCCATGCCTTTTCTTTTACATCCAGCTCTTTCAAGGTCTGGACGTATTGTTTTTTCCAGTCTGTATCAGGTTCGGCAGCTTCTTCTTGTGGCAGCATTGATTGTATCCGGCAATTAAATAAAACATGATGCGGGCGTTACAATCGATGGTATGAATCATTCCTGCCTTTCAGACAGGAATGATTGATTCTGAATCTATAGTTTACTCGTTTGTAGTGCTCGCCCTTTCTTTATCGACGAGTTGATCAATAATCTTTAGTAAATTCTCAAAACTGCCGGCAGTGGAACCACTGACCATGTATTTGCCATTGACTATGACGGCTGGGACGCCTGTGAGCTTGTAGCGTTGTCCCATGACAAAGGCCTGCTTAACCTTGGTCTGAACTTCATCAGATTCGTATA
This sequence comes from Gammaproteobacteria bacterium, assembly GCA_047618295.1. Lineage (GTDB taxonomy): Bacteria > Pseudomonadota > Gammaproteobacteria > Eutrophobiales > Eutrophobiaceae > UBA7359. The sequence continues at coordinate 16,253 of JBLHKL010000003.1, forward strand.
CTTTTGTGAATTCGTTCTTATCGATACCATGTTTTACAAAGAAGTTTTTGATTGAATCATCGTCATGAATCTTTTTCTTTTGTTTGTGTATGGCATCAAATAATGGTGTATGGATGGCATCCAAAGTACCTAATTTATCCGCAGTAAAATAAGCCTTGGCATGAGGGATCCAGTTTTTGCGAAAAATAGCCGGCATGCGTCTAAATTCTACATCATCAGGTTTTGATTCCAGCCATTTGCTTATATGTGGCTCAAAATCGAAACAGTGTGGGCAGGCATACCAAAATACTTCCACTACCTCTATTTTGTCTCCTGACTGGGTTGGCTGTGCTGGAGAGATGGTTACATAGCCGTCGCCATCAGCGTATGACTGGTTGCTAATCAGGAGGAATAAGAATATCGAAAGAGTCGTAACTATTTTTTTCATGGTAGTCCTTAAATTTATTATATTTCGGGCGTGTTTAACTCATACTTATAGGTATAGACAGCTAAATTCAGGTTTTACTTCAGTAAAAGTATGAATTTTTTAATGCAGCCCCTGAATATACTGAGATACAGCCTCTATTTGTAGGTTCGTCATTGGTCCGGTGATGGTACGCATCATATTGTTAGGGTCATTGCTACGTTCTTCAGCCTTGAACATTTTAAGCTGGAGAGCGGTATATTCAGCGTGCTGACCACGTAAGGCGGGATACAGAGCAGTTGGATTACCAGCGCCATTAGGTCCATGACAAGCCATACAGGCAGGCACACCCGTTGTGTAGTCCCCTGCTCGATAGATAAGTTCTCCTGTTTCTATTAATTCAGGTTTTGCAGCGCCTAAGGTTGTTTTTTGACTGGAAAAGTAAGCACCGAGATCGAGCATGTCCTGATCGCTTAATGGCGCCACCATCGCTGTCATTTGGGCATTAACACGGTTTCCTTTTTTGAAATCATTTAGCTGTTTAACGATGTAGGAAGCATGTTGCCCGGCCAGTTTTGGCCAAACAGGATTTACACTATTGCCATCGATACTATGACACATGGCACAGGTTTGTGAGAGAGCCTTGCCATTTGCAGGATCACCTCCGGCAGCATAGGTATAAGCAGAGGTAAGCGTTAGCAGACAAACAACAATTAAATAATTTTTCATAATTCCAGATCCTTTAAGACAACATATATGCCGGGTAGTAACAATAAACTCATAGTATGATTATTTTTCAGAACAATGTCCTGATTACGAAGGTTAATTCAAAACCTAATAATCTTCAAAAACATAAGCAAATTATTTTAACGTTTAAATAAAATTTAACAGTTCACTGAGAGATGACAATAAAAACAGAACAAATAATACCAAATGGTTGGTACAGCCGCTTTGAATTTATCATGGGTGTAGCCGAATTTAAGCAACTTCCGGAGGATAGTGGTGCTGAGGTTGCCTTTGCAGGCCGATCTAACGTCGGAAAATCGAGTGTCTTAAATAAGATTACCCATCGGCGTTCTCTGGCAAGAACCAGTAAATCGCCTGGTAGAACCAGAGAATTAAACTATTTCGCCTATGATGACAACAAGCATATCGTTGATCTGCCGGGCTATGGCTACGCAAAGGTCGACGAAACCATGAGAAATACCTGGGCGAAGTTACTCGAACGTTATTTACGAGAGAGAAACTCCCTGAAAGGCGTGTTTTTGATCATGGATATCCGACACCCAATGGGAAAGTTTGATCAAATAATGCTGGATTACTGTAAGAGCTGTGATTTGCCATTACATGTCCTCTTGAATAAGTCAGATAAATTATCTAAAAGTGCCGCAAATAAGACGACCATGGGTATCAGTCGTGAACTGGCAGGTATCAATGGCAGTGTGCAGCAGTTCTCTGCTTTGAAGGGTATGGGGCTAGATGAGGCACGTCAAAAACTCGCTGATTGGTTGTTTGAGGCATGATTTTTTCAGTATAAAAAAATGCCCCGGGCGATCTTTTTAGGGGAAAGTATGCATCCGGGGCCAGAATGTCCCGGCTGGGGAGAACCGGGTTAATTTTTCCTTCTAAGGGAAGAAAAGAAGGAAAAACATGCTGTTAATTGATTAGAGCCTAGGCATGGCAAAGAGTTCCTGGGATTTAGATTTTGTCAACGAAAAATTTTCGTTTATGCACAGTTTTTATTTCTTGCGGACTTGTATGACTTAAACGACAGCCAGTATCCTCTAAGGACAAATAATAACGGTGCAACATATTGATATATATAGCTATATTAGATGCCGGTTAGTTTTTAACAGTTTTGTCATAGATGAGTTAGCCATGGTCTTTTTGACGTTATATTTGTACTTAATCCACAGAGTTATCAACAGAAAATGTGGATAAGAAATTAACTCTGAATAGTAGCAATTACTTAGCGGAACTAAGCTAGAAATGGTCTTAAGAGTTGTCGCTAAGAATCTGCAATAATTAAGCTGAAAACTCTATTTAAGGACCTTTATCAGCGATCCTTTATCAGGTTCGCCTGTTGGATATTTCGCATTTAATAGCCGCAGTTGTGATTCTGCATGGCTCTCTAGGGGGGATTGTTTAGCTAAGCGACTAAATCGCGTTTTGCTATTTACTTTTACAATGTTAATTCTTATTGGTTTTGCCAATATTTTTTCATCCGTTGATAAAGAATGAAAGCTTTTTGCGGTTTCAAGTATTGCATTGTCATACTTTGTTAAATTATTCCCTTTAGCCATTCCGGCGATTATGTAGGCTCTTTGTTGAAAATAGATGACTGTGAACCGTGTAGGAATACTCCCTTGCTTATTGGTGATAACCGAAATGCCTGTATGTGCAGCGAGACCATTTATATTTAATGGCGATTCATTCTCGAGATTATTTAATCCCATGCGCTGTATCATAAAATTTCTGGGTGACAGTTTATCATCTGCCTTTTCAGCACTTATTTGCATCAAGGCATTACCATCAGCAGCGGTTAACAGGAGCCGATCTGGAAGATTGGTCATATTCCATTTTTGCGGGAAACGCATGGAAAAACCCAGGCCTTCATGGTAGAAATTACGGCCTCGTAAAATACCTTCTTGAGGACTATCGCCAAATACCAAACTATCAATGAGTGAAATGTATTCATCTCGACCGACATAATTTACTGTTCCGGATTCGTTAAGTCCTTTGGCCATATCGATGACTTCCTGAAGCCGTGTGTCACTATCTGGGTGCGTAGAAAACACACCATGATAGGCCCTTGGTTCCCGTCCTTCGGCTTGTGCTTGAGCTCTATCAAATACTTCCTGATTTTTTAATACGCGGATGACGTCTAGCATTGCTTCCGGGTTGTAGTTCGTTTTGGCGAGATATTCTGCGCCGAGGCGGTCAGCTTCTAGTTCATGAGTACGCCCATAGCCACTTAGCAATGCTCCGCCAGCGAACTGAACTAACTGGTTAGACGCTTGAGTCATGCCGGGTACAAATATCGAAGTTAATGCTGCGCCGATGTTTGTTAGTTGAGTTGCGCTATGTTGTCGCACCGAGTGTCTGGCTGTGACATGTCCTATTTCATGGCCTAGTACCGCAGCTAGTTCTGCCTCAGAATTTAAATAGGCCATTAATCCACGAGTTATGTAAATGTATCCGCCGGGTAAGGCGAAGGCATTAACTTCCTTACTATCGAGTACAGTAAAACTATATGTCAGGTTCGAGCGGTGACTCTTTGCGGCGAGTTTAGTCCCAATATTTTGAACGTAATTCTGTAAAGCAGGATTATCGTAGACAGTATATTGTTTAAGAACATCGGCATTAGTCTTACGGCCCAGCGCCAGTTCGTCACTTTCACTCAGCAGCACCAAGTCTTGCTTTCCAGTAACCGGATTTACGGCACATGAGCTTATAGTTAGTAAGGATAAAAAATATAAGCCGATTAGATGTTTCATTTTCATGATTTTAAGTTAGGCAGTGAAATAATTCAGTTCAATCTTCAGTATTGATTATTTTTAAGTCCAGATTGTGACGTAGTCGCATGCGTATTTGTCCTTTATGCTTATATAACCAACCGCTAGCTTCAATGGTTTTATTCTCCAATGAAAGTAATGCTGATTTATTAAAATAACTTAAGTCAGCATTTTTTATTCTAAGTGCGACATTATTTTCAAGGTTTATCCACACAGATGACCTACTGGCGGAGACTTGTCTTACTTTCCCTGAGATGAAATAAAATCCTTTTTCATTGCCGCTGAGTGATTTAACACTGTGCACTTTATATCGTGCAAGGGACCAAAGGCCTAATCGTTGATCTTTAGCAAGTTGACTTGCTTTATTATAGCAATCAGCAAAAGAGACATTAGGTGGAATTTGTAGCGGCATTGCCAGACCAAGCTTAAGTAATTGGCTTTGTATGTTCATGCCCCCCGCATAAATATGAGCCAGAGTCCTGCCGTGACGATCATGGCGTTCTTTTCCGTAAAGAAGTTGAATGAACGATGAATTACCAAGCATCTTTTTAAGTGCATTCCGTGCGCTGACTGCGCCCGCTTCAGAGGGACTATTATTGTGACTTAATTCGGGGGTATTTATGCCGATTAATCGTATATGTCTTTTATCTTTTAAAACAACCGTATCACCATCGATAACATAGTCAAGCATTGCTTTTTCATCAAAGTGGGTGCTTACACATGGTTGGTTAAGTTTCTCTTCAGAAAGACATATCGGACTGACAAGAATCAATATCGCGGGTATAAAAAAACGCCCTAAAAGGGCGTTTTTTAATATTTGGTAGTACTTCTTTAAGACAATATTACATGCCATATTTTTTGCGGAATTTATCAACTCGACCTGCTGTATCCAGCATTTTCTGTTTTCCGGTGTAAAATGGGTGACATTCAGAGCAAACGTCAAGATGGAGCTCGCCATTGTGCGTTGAACGAGTCTTAAATGCGTTGCCACAACTGCATTTAACGTCAACTTCTTCGTATGTAGGATGTATGTCTGTTTTCATGTTGTTTTACTCAATTCGTCTAATCGTCAATCAGGGGCGGGGAGTTTATGCGAAAGCCGAGCATTCCGCAATCCTGTGGAGTGTCGGATTTTAATCTTTTTCCTTATTTAACCGGTCTTTTAAGTCCATTATCGTAGCTGACTGCCTAGTCGGGTTCGATATTTCTCGACTGTGACTTGATTCAGTTAATTGTTGTAAATGATCTACTAAGCCATTTTCCCCAATTGTGGTGTCCCACATCATTTGCGAAATTTTCAGGCAAGAGGCCATTGGATTTGCTGAAGTAGCGCGAACCTGATCGATTTGCCATTGTAGGCCTTGCATGCGCCGTTTTATTTTTGGTGATGATTTATCAATGACATCTTATATCATTTGCTGACGCTTATATTCAAAAGCGTCAGGATCTGTCTTGGCGAGCTGTGCCCACTCATCGAAATCAAACTCTACGTTGCTACTCATGTCATGCATAAACTTACTGTTTTATTTGGCTGTTGTCGTTGAACTAGCCGATAATCTATAGTCTTTTATGTCGCTAAAGCTCAAATTCTGCAACCACAGGCGTGTGATCTGAAGGGCGTTCTAGTTTGCGAGGCTCTTTATCGATATAAGACGCACGACAACTTTTTGCTAAGCTGTCCGAGGCAAGGATGAGATCAATCCTTAGGCCGCGATCGCGTCTGAATCCGGCTGCGCGGTAATCCCACCAGGAAAAACTTTTTTCTGCTTGATCAAATGAACGGAAGCAATCGTTGAAGCCACTAGCTAATATTTTATTTAACTCATCTCGTTCTGGCTGGCTTACCAGGTTGCACCCTTTCCATTCATCTGGTGCATGTACATCTCGGTCATCTGGTGCAATATTAAAATCTCCCAAGATGATGACAGGCTCACTTTTTGCTTGGAGTTGTTTAATAAAAGGATGCAGTTTTGAAAACCATTCCAGCTTATAGCGGTATTTGTCTGAATCCACTTCTGAGCCATTAGGAACATACAGATTTAAAACAGTCACGCCTTGGGTTTTAACCGCCAAGACTCGTTTTTGTGCATCATCATAGTCAGGTAGAGCTGTTGCTAGGGTTTCAATAGGCGATTTACAGATGGTCGTAACGCCGTTATAGGTTTTCTGACCAACAAAACTGACGTGATAACCCGCTTCTTTTATTGCCTCTTCAGGAAAGTTTTCATCGGTAGTTTTAGTTTCTTGAATAGCCAGAACATCAGGGCTTTCCGATTCTAGCCATTGCAAGACATGCGGCAGCCGTACTTTAAGGGAATTTACATTCCAGGTTGCTATCTTGAACACGATTTATATAGGGAGTTTAAATTTATTAAAATTAGATCAGAAAAAAACTAGTCGTATCAAACGCGAAAGCCACCATGCCTGCGCCGATTATGGAAGTCTAGGATAAAAATACCTCCCGCTATACCGATCGCAAAAACGATAAGCAGTGTCACTATCATCTGTTTCATGTTGCTTATAGAAAACGAATCTTCACTTAAGGATTCTGAAATTACTTCTACTTCAATTCCAGATGATTCGAGTTGTGAGATTAGTTGCCGGTTTTCCTGTTTCAGTGTTTCAATATCGGCGAGTAATCTTCCCGAGTCATCAATATCGGCAACATTTGTTTTAAGAGCGGCGAGTTGTGCTTCCAGATCGCCGGCTTTCAAGCGTTCCGAGTTTAATTGCTGTTCAAGCTCTTTTTGAGCTTCTGTCCCATTGGCAGGCGCTGCAGTTGTAGATGTCTTTAATTGCGCAATTTCTTGTTTCAAAGCTTCGTTGCTTTTTTCCAATTCAGTAATACGCGATTTGCCGGGTTTTTCCACGATGACATACTTGCTATTTATCCAACCCTTAGTTCCCCCGGCTTCTTGAACATGAATCAATTCATTATCACGTTCGATGACAGATAATGATGTACCACTAGGCACGATTTTGATAATCGGGCTGTCGATGGTGCGATCCTCATGTAATCCAATTTTTAATTCATCTATTACATAGACTGTCTCGGCATGGGCAATAGTTGTCAGCAGACAAAATATGCCGAATAGTGCGTGTGTAAATCTGAAGTTATGCATTATTTATCCTTAAGCTGTAATTCCCGAATGTCTTAATAAAGGTTCAATACTCGGTTTTCGTCCACGAAATTCAACAAATAAGTCCATTGGCTCTCGACTACCACCTTGTTCAAGAATCGATTGAAGAAATTCTTTTCCGGTCGTTTTGTCAAAGATACCTCTTTCCTCGAATTTGGAAAAGGCATCTGCGGATAAAACTTCGGCCCATTTATAGCTATAGTAACCGGCTGCATAACCGCCGGCAAAGATATGAGCGAAACTATGTTGAAAACGATTGAAGTCAGGTGCTTCGACAACAGCGACTTTTTCTCGAACCTCATTGAGCATATCTTGTATATCAAGTGACTCATTTGTTGCGAATTCCATGTGTAACCGATAATCAAACAGCGAGAATTCCAGTTGTCTGACCATCTGCATTCCGGCCTGGAACGTCCTTGCCCGTGTCATTTTTTCAAATAATTCATCATCAAGGAGCTCACCGCTATCAATATGCCGGGCAAAAAGATCGAGGGCCTCTTTTTCCCAACACCAGTTCTCCATGAATTGACTCGGTAACTCGACCGCATCCCAAGGCACTCCGTTAATTCCTGATACGCCACTATATTCGACTCGTGTCATCATGTGATGTAAGCCATGGCCAAATTCATGAAATAAGGTGGTTACTTCATCATGTGTTAGTAAAGCGGGTTTTTCGCCAACAGGAGGTGTGAAATTACAGGTTAAATAGGCCACCGGGTTCTGGATGCCAGCACTGGATTTCTTTCTAACAATGCATTCATCCATCCATGCCCCACCCCGTTTATGTTGACGGGCATAGAGATCAAGATAAAAACTGCTCTGTGTAATGCCTTGTGAATCCAGGATATCAAAGAACATGACATCCTTATGCCAGACTTGAACCCCTTCACGTTGTTGGATGGTAACGTCGTATAGTTTTGTAGTAATTGCAAATAGACCTTCTAAAACCTGATGCACAGGGAAATATGGGCGTAATACTTCTTGTGAGATGTCGAATTTTTTTTGTCTTAATTTTTCTGAGTAATAAGTGACATCCCAAGCTTCAAGCTTAGAACTGTTTGCTGTTTCTTTGGCAAACTTTGTTAACTCAGCAAATTCCTGCTCTGCATAGGTCTTTGTCCGTTCCGCCAGATCGTTTAAAAAACCTAAGACTTCGTCAGGGTTCTCTGCCATCTTTGTTGCGAGTGAATAATGCGCGTAACTTTCAAAGCCAAGTAGCTTGGCTTTTTCTGTTCGATACTTAAGGATTTCAGTCATGATTTCGCTATTATCAAATTGACCTGCAATAGGCCCTTTGTCAGAAGCGCGAGTTACATAAGCTTCGTATATCTCTCGTCTTAAGTTGGCGTTATCAGCGTATTGCATCACTGGCATGTAGGAAGGAAATTCGAGTGTAAATAACCACCCTTCTTTATTTTCATTTTTTGCAGTTTGTGCAGCTAGAGCAAGGCATGACTCAGGTAAACCCGCGAGTTCATCTTTATCGGTGATTAGTTTTTTCCAGGCCTGTGTCGCATCGAGCAAGTTCTCTTCAAACTTGGTTTGTAGCTTCGATAATTGTTGTTGGATTACTTTGTAGCGTTCTTTTGCTTTTGTATCGAGAGCAATTCCAGAAAGCTGAAAATCGCGTAATGCATTGGTGATGATTTTTTGTTGCGCAGTCGTCAAAGAATTAAAAGAATCAGCCTTCGCAATTTGCTCATATGCATGAAACAGCTCTTCATTTTGACCCATCTCGGTCGAATAGTCAGAGAGCTTGGCTATACAGGCATTATAAGCTTCTCGGAGTTGATCATTATCAGCAACTGAATGCAGGTGACTGGCAGGTGACCAGGCACGATTTAGCTGGTCATCCATGTCTTCCAATTTTTGCAGTAAGTTATCCCAATTATAATCTGTTGTGTTTGCTAATAACGATTGAACTGTGCTTCTGCTTTCTGACAGTAATTGATCGATAGCGGGTTCAATATAGGATGCGTTGATATTTTCGAAGGCAGGAAGCCCTTCTGTCTGGATAAGTGGGTTTTTCATATAAGTAGATATTGGTTTAATAATTATAATTTCAAGGTGTTAGTGATCAAGTGCTAAACAGCCAGTCGCATGCTGATTAGCCAAGTAGAAAGACTGCCGCATAGTATAAACAGGCTGAGTGATAATACAGAATAAATATGCAGTCGATGAATCAGTTCATTCTCTTCTATAGCAGATAGGATAAATGGTCGGCGACTATCATTTGTTTTATTCATGATATTCACGGGCGGTAAGGTTTTTTGTTCGCCATGCTGTTCAACGACGTGGTCATAGGCTGCTTGCCTGACTTTTTGCCATTCTTGTAAATCGGTCTCACCATTATTATCCGCATCAAATTTTTTCATTAATGTCTCTGTATCTGATTTCCATTCACGAATTAATTCACGTACATCTTCGTTTATATCAAACTTGGCACCAGCACCACCCACTGTTTTATAAAGGCCTATGGCATAAAGACTCTCATCAGTATGTAAACGTTCCTCGGTATATCGATAACGTCGATGACGACCAAGGCCTGATAAGAAAGACTGTTTTTTATTAGCCGCTAATGGACCGCCGAGTGGGTTAGCCTCAGCGCCATGCCAAATATCTTTGTTCACAGAAGTCACATGAGCGCCCTCGGGATCGATGATGCATTGCCCCGTTTCATCTTTGATTAAGAACAGTTCTTCACTGGTCCCACTCCTGATAGTGACCCATTTGCTATTTTTTCCTGATTGCCTGTGTTCATCAACGCTATATTTGTACCAGGTACAAATTGTTCCCGTCAGTGGAGCAACAATGGGTTGGCCTTCCATCAATTGGCCATATCCGGTTAATTCAACATAACCTTGGGCAGCGGAGCGTATTTTTGACGTTGGCGTGTCTTCGATGATGCGTTTACGATGTAGCGAAATAAAGGAAATGAAAAAACCAACTAGAGCAGCGACTAGCAGACCAACCGCCCATAACCAGAAATCATCGGCAGGTCCAGTTTTAGCCCAATGTTTAAGAGCGAGAAACACGTCACTCATAAAAGCGACTAACTAAAAAGTGCTTTTACGTCGACGTCTTTTATTTCTTCGTCACTAAAGATGAGTAAGTCACGTGCGGGAAATCCCATCATCCTGGCAATGATGACATCTGGGAATTGTTCTATGCGCACATTATTAGCATTGACTGATTCATTATAAAATTCACGTCGATCGGCAATTGCGTCTTCCAACCCTGATATTCGTTGTTGTAGATGTTTGAAAGTTTCATTGGCCTTCAGCTCGGGGTAGGCTTCTGCTACCGCAAACAAACTACCCAAGCCCATTCTAAGTTGGCCTTCAGCAGGACCTAATGCGGCAATGTCGCCACTTTCTCTAGCTGAAGACACGGCAGATCGCGCCTGCATAACTTTTTCCAGCGTCTCTTGTTCAAACCCCATGTATTGTTTACAGGTCTCTACTAGTTTGGGCAGTTCGTCATGGCGTTGCTTTAATAACACATCAATATTTGACCATGCTTTGGAGACGCCATGTTTCAAAGAAACTAAATTGTTATAAATAGTGACCAGATACATGACCAATGCGGCGAGGATACCTAAAAAAATAATACTGGAAATATCCATATCACTCCTCCTTTGGTTGTTTGTGTTAAACAGAGGGACATTACATTAAGTAATGAGGTTGATATATAAAGTAATGTAAATAGTAATAATTATCAATTTAGATCAATGATTTAAATGTGTGTAAGCGGGTATTTCTAATACATTATTGAGTTTATAATCTTACAAAAATACCATTAAAGGAAAAGCATACATGCAAGGCGATAAACAAGTCATTAAGCATCTCAATAAAGTTTTACAAAATGAGTTAACAGCGATTAATCAATATTTTCTGCATGCTCGCATGTATAAAAATTTTGGTTTAACTGAACTCGATGAATATGAGTACAAGGAATCTCTGGATGAGATGAAGCACGCGGATCAACTGATTGAGCGCATTCTTTTTTTAGAAGGTTTGCCGAGCATGCAAAGCTTGGGGAAACTGCGTATAGGCGAATCGCCGAAAGAGATGATTGAAGCCGATCTGGCATTGGAGATGGATGCATTACCTGATTTAAAAGAGGCTATTAATCATTGTGAATCGACAAAAGATTACATTTCCAGAGAAGTATTTGAATCGATTCTGGAAAGCGAAGAGGAACATGTTGACTGGTTAGAAACACAATTGGAATTAATCTCTAAGGTTGGATTGGAAAACTACCTACAATCAAAGATGTAAGTTACTGAAAACCCTGGGCTTTAAAAAACTCGGGGTTTTTAATCATTTCTTATTGATAATAGTTCTCATTACTACTACAATTACTATTAACGTTCAGGAGAGAATTAACGGTATTTAACTTAATGTATGTCTGTATTTGCAACGCGGTAACCGAGACCGATATCAAAAAGGCTGTTAAAGAAGGCGCAAATTGTTTGCGCCAACTGGAAAGCAAGCTTGGTGTTGGTAATAAATGCGGTTCCTGTGCCTGTGATGTTTCTGCGTGTCTTGATCGCGCAATGGAATCGCAAATGCATTCTGTTAATCCTTTCAGTATTTAGTACACATTTAATTTCCATTAGATTGTCATGAATTTTTTATATAGCAACTATTACGCATTAAATAATAATAATTCTCATTCGTATTATCGCCATTATTAAGTACTCGCTACTGGAATTAGCAATTACTTTTATCAATCTTTTTTAGGGGAATATATATGTACTCGTTTAGTACACCATTTCGAACTGTTTTGGTGATCAGTTCTTCATGCCTTGTTTTTCAATCGGCTGTCATGGCAGAAGAAACGGAAATTTTATCTCAGGTAAGCATTATCGGTGATCCATCTGCTGTCTACACAATCCCTGGTTCGGCGCATTACATCGATCAAGAATCAATTAGAGAGTTTTCCTACGACGATATCAACCGTACGCTACGTCAGGTACCTGGTGTTTATGTTCGTGAAGAGGATGGTTATGGTTTATTCCCTAATATCAGTTTGCGAGGAGTGGATACCTCTCGGAGTGCAAAAGTAACACTCATGGAAGATGGTGTGCTCGCGGCTCCTGCACCGTATGCAGCGCCTTCAGCCTATTATTCTCCAACGGCTGGCCGTATGAGTGGTCTCGAAATTTTAAAAGGAAGTAGTCAAATTAAATACGGCCCGCATACAACGGGTGGTGCGATCAATTACCTATCCACACCAATACCCTTTGAGCAACGTACTTTCTTACGTGCGCAATATGGCGAAGACAACGAATACCGTACACATGCGTTTCATGGTAATACTATAGAGACTGCGGCTGGTCGATTTGGCTTTCTAGTTGAAGGTTATTTCAGAGGCGTGGATGGTTTTAAAACCATTGATGCTGCGCCCGGTTTTAACGACAGAGAGGACACTGGATTTCAAAATGTTGAGCCAATGATCAAGCTTGCCTGGGAGCCGGCAACAAACATATATCAGCGCGTTGAAGTAAAATATGGTTTTACTGATGCTGAGGCAGACGAGACATACTTGGGCTTAAGTACAGCAGATTTTCGGGCCGACCCCAACAGACGCTATTCAGCATCACGTTTCGACAATATCCAACGTGAGCACCATCGTAGCTATCTACGTTACTTTGTTTCTCCGACAGAAAATTTTGATTTGGTTACGACTGCTTACTACAACAAGTTTGCCCGTAATTGGTATAAATTGAATGATATTCGTTCTACCGCTGGTGGCTTGACCGCGAATGATAGTTTGTCTGCGGCTTTAGCGGGTAATCAAAACGGTACTGGACTGAAATGTTTACAGGGTAATCTAGCCTGTGGCTTACGTGTACGCGCTAATAATCGCGAATACTATTCAACCGGTATTCAAAGTGAAGCTAATCTTCGTTTTGATACTCCTATGTTAAAGCACGAGTTAACTTTGGGTGTTCGTTATCATAAAGATCAGGAAGATCGCTTCCAACAAAATGATGTTTACAATCAAGACTCGACAGGAGCTATTAGCAGTGTGACATTTGGTGCACTCGGTTCGCAGGCTGATCGAGAAGATGAAGTAACGGCATTAGCGTTCTATATGGAAGATCGAATTGAACGAGGTAATTTGTGGTTGACGCCGGGTATTCGTTTTGAATATCTCGAGCTAGAGCGCGTTGATTATAATGCGGGTACAACTAGAGATGGAGACCTGGACTTGTTGGGTGGCGGTATTGGTATCGGGTATAACATTACTAGTGAACTACAAGCCTTCGGTGGCGTTCACTTTGGTTTTTCACCACCCTCACCGGGCGGTGCAATCAACAATAACCTCGAAGAAGAGACCAGTACCAGCTATGAAATTGGGTTTCGATATGCCAGCAGTAACCAAGTACTTACCGCAGAGGCGGTTGGTTTCTTGACCGAGTTTGAAGATTTAATCGTGGTCAATAATATTGGTGGTACTGGTTCTGGCAATGATGAAAACTTTGGTGAAGTTGAATCCTTAGGCCTCGAATTATCTGGACAGTTTGATTTAGGTTTGGCGAAAGGTTGGTCTTTTAGTAATCCATACTTAGTTGCATTTACCTATACCGATGCTGAACAGCAAAATAACTCAAGCTCAACGGATGCTGAGTCCATATTTAGTTTTGGTAGTGCTGGTAATAAGGTGCCTTATATTCCCGAGTATCAGGTTACTCTTGGTAGTTCAGTTAAGTTTTCTCGTTGGGGTGCCTCTGTCAGGGCTAGCTTTGTGGATGAAACCTTTACCAGTGCAAATAACGTTAGCACTGAAGTGAACGGTATTGGTAATGCGGATGCCCGATTCGGTAAGACGGACTCATATAAGATTGTTGATATTGCTGCCTATTATGAAGTGAAAAGTGATGTGCAAATATTTGCTGGCATACAGAATTTATTTGAAGAAGAGTTCATTGCATCTCGACAACCGCATGGTCCTCGTCCCGGCGCACCACGAACATGGTATGTTGGTTTTCAGGCAGAAATGTAGTTAATTATTTACTAGCTCGGTTTCAACCAATGTGGATATCGAATTAGTCATATGCATAAGCAAATATAATTGACATGTCAGATCTAAAATCTGTAAAAATCTACTTAAATATTTCCATACTAATAGTATTGATCAATCTATAAATTTTAATAAGTAAGAAGTTTCCAAATACATGTAATTCAGAATCATTATCATTTATAATATTGTATCTATTAAGAAATCTGACACGCCATGAAAAAGCTATTCATCCTTTTACTCATATTGATTCAATTTCAGTTGGTGGCTGCTGCAGAAGTCAATATCTATTCCGCACGTAAAGAGGCATTAATAAAACCATTACTGGATCAATTCAATAAAGAAACAGGAATTGCGGTAAATATCGTTACCGGCAAGGCTGATACATTACTCAAACGCCTGGAAGTTGAAGGGAGAAATACGCCAGCTGATCTTTTATTAACTGTAGATGTTGCGCGCTTGATAAGAGCAAAAGAAAAAGGGCTTTTTCAACAGATTGATTCTAAATTATTGAATAAAGTAATTCCTGAAAATTATCGTGATGATGATAAACAGTGGTTTGGGTTGTCATTACGTTCACGAGTGATTATTTATGCGCCAGATCGTGTTAATGAAAGTGACCTGGATAGTTATATAGACCTCGCAGATAAAAAATGGGCTAATCGTATCTGTGTGCGCTCATCATCAAATGTTTACAACCAGTCTTTAGTCGCTGCGATGATAGCCAATTATGGTCTTGAAAAAGCAGAACGTTGGGCGACAGGATTGGTGAATAATTTTGCCAGACCACCAAAAGGTGGTGATCGTGATCAAATTAAAGCTGTCGCTGCCGGAGTCTGTGACGTTGCCTTAGTAAATAATTATTATCTTGCTGGCATGCTTGAGTCGAGCCAGAAGAGTGAAGTTGCTGCAGCCAAAAAAATAAAATTATTCTGGCCTAATCAGGATGGTCGCGGTGCACATATGAATGTTAGTGGTGCAGGTGTACTGAAACCGGCAAAGCATAAAAAAGAAGCCATACAATTGTTGGAGTTTCTTGTTAGCGATTATGCACAACAATGGTATGCCGATACCAATCATGAATATTCTATAAACCCTGAAATTGAAAGCAGTTCGGTTTTGAAAAGTTGGGGAAAGTTTAAGGCAGACGATCTTAATCTTAGTTTATTAGGTAAACATAACACCGATGCGGTGTTATTAATGGACCGAGTAGGCTGGAAGTAACTTAGAGTCCCTGATGCGTGCTACTCGTACTGCTCAAGCATTACCCAATGGCTATGCTTTTAATACAAGCTTATTCAAAGTAACGAAATGGAACACAGCATTAGTTTTTCTTTCATTACTATTTAGTATTCCACTTGCTGTCGTATTTGGTTCTCTATTTTTTCCAGAGTATGAAGTATGGGAGCATCTAAGAGCGACCGTTTTAACTGACTATATTGGAAACTCATTAGCGCTATTGGTCGGTGTTGGCTTCTTTAGTTTATTGCTCGGCGTTATCCCCGCATGGATGGTAACCATGTATCGGTTTCCCTTTAGTCGCCAACTTGAATGGGCATTGTTATTACCTATGTCTATGCCAGCCTACATTATTGCCTATAGTTATACCGGTGCGCTGGATGTGGCTGGCCCATTACAAACTATGCTTCGAGAGTTTACCGGTTGGCAGTATCGAGATTATTGGTTTCCGGAGGTTCGTTCATTGGGTGGCGCAATAGCGATGTTGTCGTTGGTTCTATACCCTTATATTTACTTATTAGCCCGCGCCGCATTTATAGAGCAATCGGTTTGTGTATTGGAAGTGTCTCGTACATTGGGGTGTAATGCCGTTGACGCCTTCAGACGCGTCGCCTTGCCATTAGCGCGTCCCGCCATCATGGTCGGTCTCTCACTTGTTGTGATGGAAACCTTGGCTGATTACGGCACTGTTCAATACTTTGGTGTCTCCACATTTACGACTGGCATCTTCAGGACATGGTTTGGCTTGGGTAATAGTCTCGCTGCTGCACAACTATCTGCATTATTGTTAGTGTTTGTCGCAGTCTTTTTGTATCTTGAAAAACGTTCTCGAAAACAAGCGCGGTATCACCATACCAGCAATCGTTACAGTTCATTGATGCAGCAACGGTTAACAAAAGGGCATGGCTTAATTGCTTTAACTATTTGTGCGGCACCATTAGTGTTTGGTTTTATTATTCCGGTCTCTCTTTTAATCAACTGGGCCATAGATACCTACGCGGATGTCCTCGGCAAAGATTTTTATCTATTATTATTTCATAGTTTGTTGTTGGCTTTTGTCACCTCTGCATTAGCCTTGGCAATAGCCTTATTCATGGCGTATTCAAATAGAAACAATCAGTCATTACTTAATCGTATATTGGTGCGGTTTGTTAGCATGGGTTATGCGATACCCGGTACCGTTATTGCCGTGGGTGTTTTAATTCCGTTTGCCTGGTTCGATAATTCATTAGATACCTTGTTAATGGAAAACTTAAACATCAGCAGTGGTTTATTGATCAGTGGTACGGTGTTTACTCTTGTCTTTGCCTATTTGGTTCGTTTTCTAGCAGTGTCTATTAATACTGTTGAGGCAGCGTTGGGTAAGATAAAGCCGGTCATGGATGAGGTTGCAAAGACAACCGGTATGCGAGCAGGTACTATTGTAAAACGTATTCATATGCCAATGATGCGTGGTAGTTTATTGACAGCGTTATTATTAGTCTTTGTTGATGTACTTAAAGAATTGCCCGCAACGCTTATATTAAGGCCGTTTAATTTTAATACGCTAGCGGTGCGCACCTATGAACTTGCCAATGAAGAACTATTGGCCGAAGCGGCGGTGCCTGCGCTAGCGATAGTGATAGCAGGTATCATCCCGGTTATTATTATTAGTAACTCAATTTCACGATCACGTCCTGGCCATGAATAACGCAATCGAAATAAAAGACATATCATTATCCATAGAAGGTCGAGACATATTGGAAGATGTTTCCTTTGGCGTGAATGAGGCTGGGATCGCCTGTCTGCTTGGGCCGAGCGGCTGTGGCAAGACGACCTTGTTACGTTGCATTGCAGGTTTTGAAAGACAACATAAAGGCGAAGTCTGGATCAAAGGGGTCAGGGTCAGCAACCCGGCGCACCATCTTCCAGTAGAGCAACGGCACATCGGCATGGTATTTCAGGACTATGCTTTATTTCCGCATATGAGTGTCAAAGACAATATTATTTTTGGTTTAAAGAACCTGAATACAAAGATGGTGACGCAACGACTGGATGAATTAGTGGCATTACTTTCTTTAGAGAAGCATATAAATAAATATCCGCATAGTCTATCCGGAGGTCAACAGCAACGTGTTGCCTTAGCTCGTGCGATGGCCCCTCGACCAGGTGTGTTGTTATTAGATGAACCTTTCGCCAGTCTCGATATAGAGCTACGTGAACAAATAGCTCGTGAGCTACGGCAGATATTAAAACACGATGGCATAACTACAATAATGGTCAGCCACAACCAACTTGAGGCATTTGCCATGGCGGACGTCATTGGCGTGATGAGTGACGGTCAGTTACTCCAATGGGATAATGCATTTGACCTTTATCACGAACCGAAAACAGCAGTAGTAGCAGATTTTGTTGGAGAAGGTGTCTTTATCGCAGGTGAAGTTATTAATGATAAAGAGGTTAAAACTGAGATTGGCATTATTCAAAGTGCTGTTGCCCATGATACGGGGGCAGGTAAGAAAGTACGTGTTCTGATCAGACCTGATGATATTTTGCATGATGATGACAGCAGTATGACTGCACGAGTCACAGACAAGGCATTCAGGGGCGCCGAGTTTCTATACACACTTGAACTAGAGAGTGGATTGCGTGTATTGAGTCTGGTGCCGAGTCATCATGATCATCCAATGAATGAACCTATTGGTATACGCTTAGAAATAGATCATCTGGTTATTTTCCCCGAGAAATAGAAGTGTACAGAGGGTGGCGGTTAGTCTTTTCCTGTCTTAAACTACATAGACATAGTAGTTCAATTTAATATTAATCATAATAAAAATGAGTGGTCAAAGCTGATGCATAGTGTTCCTGCCGATTTAAAATATACGAGTTCACACACCTGGGTAGAAGATATGGGCGAAAAGACCTATCGGGTTGGAATAACAGATTTTGCCCAAGATGAGCTAGGTGACATCGTTTTTGTTGAGATGCCAGAAGTAGACCGTGAGTATGGTCAGACCGATGAATGTGCTGTTGTTGAATCAGTTAAATCAACATCAGACATCTATTGTCCATTAAGCGGTATTATTATGGAGCTTAATCCGGCATTGGAAGATGCCCCTGAGTTAATTAATTCGGAGCCGTATAGTGATGGCTGGATATTTATAATCAAAACAAATGACGATTCCGAGCTGGATGAGTTAATTGATGCGGATAGTTATACAGAATTAACAGAAGAGGGTTTATAAGATGGCAACAATAACTTTACAAGGTAATGAAATTCATACGAACGGTGATTTACCAAAAATAGGTGACAATGCACCTGATTTTTCATTGGTCAATGCTGAACTTGGAGATGTCTCGCTTGCAACGTATAAGGGCAAGAAAAAATTACTAAGCATTGTGCCAAGTTTAGATACGCCAGTTTGCGCTACCTCGACAAAAAAGTTTAACGAAACAGCAAAGGAAAAATCAGGTGCTGTTTTTCTGATGATTGCTGCTGACCTGCCTTTTGCGATGTCACGGTTTTGTACGGCTGAAGGCACGGATAATGTTATTGCCCTGTCTATGATGCGTTCGCGAAAGTTTGCCAAAGACTATGGTGTCTTGATTGAAGATGGTCCATTAGCGGGTATTACTGCAAGAGCACTTGTAGTTATAGATGAGAATGACAAGGTTATTCATTCAGAGTTAGTGCCGGAGATTGCACAAGAACCAAATTACGATGCGGCACTCGCAAAGTTATAATTAAAGAATTTCTAAAATAAGACAGGGATGTAAGTAAGACTATGGCCTCGCAAGGAACCAGCGGATTGACGAGGCTAGTAAAGGCAACGCAATTTTCTTGGAAAGGGCTCAGGGCCGCTTTTGCTAATGAGCAGGCCTTCAGACAAGAAGTTTATCTAACCATTGCATTGATTCCTCTGGCTTTATATTTTGGTGAAAACGGACTTGAACGCGCATTACTTATCAGTGTTGTTCTTTTAATATTGATCATTGAATTAATAAACTCAGGCATTGAAGCGATTGTTGATCGGGTTAGTACGGATCATCATGAATTATCTGGCCGAGCAAAAGATATCGGTTCAGCAGCGGTATTACTTTCTTTAATTAATGCTGCCATAGTTTGGGCCTTAGTTCTTATTAAATAATGTGTTTTAGAAACGTTGTTTTAGTATTAATTGTATTCTGTTTTTCAAGCTCGGCTCTCGCAGAGAATACTTCGGCCGATAAACCACCGCACGAATCCTGGACCTTTAGCTTTGGCTATGAAAACGATCTGTTTGCAGACACCGATCGTTTTTATACTAACGGCATTCAACTCAATTGGATCTCACCAGAATTAAAATGGTTTGAAGATCTGGAGTGGTTCAAGCAAGACACTTTTCTAAGTCGGCAGGCCAGAAATTTTATCGACATATTGCCGTTTAGTAGTGATCCTGAACGTCAACGACATCTATCATTTTCGTTGGGACAAAAAATGTTTACCCCACAAGATATTGTCAGTAGTGGCTTAGTGGTTAATGAGCGACCCTATGCTGGCTGGCTATATGGAGATATAGCGTTTCATAGCAAAAATCAAAGGCGACTCGATACCTTCGAAATCCAATTAGGCATCATTGGTGATATTTCATTGGCAGAAGAGGCGCAGGACTTGGTTCATTCGATTCGCGGGATCGATAAAGCCAATGGTTGGGGTAATCAGCTCGAGAACGAAGTCGGTATTGCTTTTATTTATGATCGTAAACAGCGATTGATAAGACGTACAGATATGGTCGGTTTATTAGGCTTTGATACGGTCATGCACGGTGGTGTTGCTCTGGGTAATGTGTTTACACATTTGAATACAGGTGCCGAATTTCGTTTTGGTTGGAATATACCAACTGATTTTGGTTCCGCCTTGATACGACCTGCCGGTAATACAAACGCACCAACGGATTCAACCGATCCACGCTATCAACATGGCAAAAATGCATTAAGTTTCTATCTCTTTGCAGCCGCGAATGGGCGCTGGGTATTACGTGATATTTTTCTCGATGGAAATACATTTGAAGATAGCCATAGTATCGATAAGAAATCCTTGGTTGGAGAGTTTGTTCTTGGTTCCAGTGTGGTCATAAAGAATTTTAAAATCTCTTATGCTCAGGTATTTCGTTCCAAGGAATTTGATGGGCAGCCCAGTGGCCAAAGCTTTGGATCGATATCACTGTCTTATACGTACTAAATTAAATGGAAGAATCAGTGTCAAATAATTGATAAGCTTGAGTGATTAGAGTTTATTCTGTTATAAAACTATATACGCTAATGAAAGCAGGGCGTGTTTTGGCACAAACTGCAACCGAAAACTACTTTAACTCTGGAGGATATATATGACGGCGAATAGTTATTATGGTCAAGAAGGACATGGCCCTTATGAACTTATGGATATCGGCACATTAGAATTGGAAGAGGGTGGTTCAATTTCAAATTGCCAACTCGCTGTTGCCACGCATGGCACGCTTAACGCTGAAAAGGATAATGCAATCCTTGTCACTACTTGGTATTCAGGTACTAGTAAGATTATGGAGGATGTCTACATCGGCCCTGGTCGTGCACTCGATCCAGATAAATATTTTATTGTTGTGGTTAACCAAATAGGTGACGGCTTGTCGACTTCACCACACAACTCTGATGGCGCATCATTTCCTAAGGTACGTATTGGTGATGATGTACGTGCTCAACACAAACTATTGACTGAAACATTTGGTATAACAAGCCTTGCGCTTGTTGTTGGCGGTTCAATGGGGGCACAGCAAACTTATGAATGGGCAGTGCGTTACCCTGATATGGTAAAACGTGCTGCACCGATCGCTGGAACGGCAAAAAACACCGAACATGATTTTCAATACACACAGACTCTCATTGAGGCGATTACCTCCGATCCAAAATTCAATAATGGTGATTATGCAGATTCAGCGGAAGCGGCAGACGGATTGAGAAGACACGCCAAGTTGTGGACTGTGATGGGTTGGAGTACTGAGTTTTTTCGTCAGAATCGTCATCAAGCTCTCGGTTTCGAATCAGTGCAAGCGTTTGTTGATGAATTCATGACCGGCTATTTTGCTCCTATGGATCCGAATGATCTGCTGTGCATGGCGTGGAAATGGCAGCACGGTGATGTGAGCCGACATACTGATGGTGATTTGGCCGCAGCGCTAGGTCGAATAACTGCGAAAATGTATGTTATGCCGATCAGTCATGATATGTTTTTTCCACCTACAGACTGTGAAATTGAGCAACAACTCGTACCAAACAGTGAGTTAAAAATCATCAACAGTATAGATGGTCATCTTGCTCTTTTTGGAACTGACCCTGATTGTCAGGCACAGATCGATACCGTGTTAAAGGAACTGTTAGCATCATGAGTTAGTTGTCGGGATATGGTTTCTATCACTATTTGATTGAAATCTGGTTGCTAACGGTTCGTTACATGGATAAAGTTAATTTTCCATTAGCTTCTTATTCTTTTGGAGAAAACTATGTCAGCCAATGTGAATGAAATTATCAATGATGAAATATTATTGATCGATATCGATGCTGGTGTTGCCAGGCTCACATTGAATCGGCCGGCGCAATACAATGCACTGTCGGGCGATATGTTGACGGCCTTACAAAATGCAATAGACAACATTGCACAAGATAAATCCGTTCGAGTGGTTATTATTTCTGCGAACGGCAAGGCCTTTTGTGCTGGGCATGATTTAAAAGAGGTGCGTTCCAGCGATGACCCTGAATTTCATAAAGTCTTATTCACTCAATGCAGTAACTTTATGCAATCGATTAGCCAGCTTCCTCAACCTGTTATCGCTGAAGTTAATGGCATAGCAACTGCTGCGGGTTGTCAATTGGTTGCAGCATGTGATCTTGCAGTCGCAGAAGAAGGTGCGCGTTTTGCTGTCTCTGGAATCAATGTGGGTCTGTTTTGTTCTACACCTGCAGTGGCGCTCAGCCGCAATATGCATCGTAAGCAGGCTATGAAGATGTTGCTAACCGGCGAATTTATCGATGCAAAGACGGCACAGCAATTTGGATTGATTAATGAAGTAGTCCCTACTGAAGACCTGGTCGCAAAGACAAAAGAACTTGCTGAGATTATTTCCAATAAGTCGGCAATGGCAATCGGTCTTGGTAAAAAACTATTTTACCAACAATTAAATATGGATCTTAGTGCGGCGTATGATGCCGCCAATGAAACTATAGTTTGTAATATAGACAGCCATGATGCCAGGGAAGGGATAGATGCATTCATAGAAAAGCGTAAACCAAAGTGGAATTAGTGAAAATCACATAATATAGGTCGTTTTTAAATGAATCCTGATCATATTTACGAAGCGGGACTTAATAAGAATCGCGCAAACTATACCCCGCTTTCACCATTAAGCTTTCTGGAAAGAACAGCTTTTATTTACCCGAATTACGACTCTATTGTTTACGGTGATATCCGTTACCAATGGTCAGAGACCTATCGGCGTTGTCGTCAATTAGCTTCCGCTTTACAGAATAGAGGATTAACAAAGGGTGATACGGTTGCTGTTATGTTACCGAATATACCTGCGATGTATGAAGTGAATTTTGGTGTTGCCATGGCAGGTGGTGTACTTAATGCGCTTAACATTCGGCTCAATGCGGAAACCATCGCCTTTATGCTTGAGCACGCTGAAGCAAAAATTATTTTAACAGACCGTGAATTTTCAGATGTTATAAGCGAAGCATTAGCAAAGTTAGAAAATAAGCCGTTAGTTGTGGATGTTGATGATCCTCTATTCGATGGTGGTAAGTTTTTAGGTGAACTTGAGTATGAGGAATTACTTAAAGAAGGTTCGCCTGACTTTGAATGGCAACTACCCGATGATGAATGGGATGCAATCAGTCTGAATTACACTTCAGGCACCACTGGCGATCCAAAAGGTGTGGTCTACCATCATCGAGGCGCCTATTTAAATGCCGTTTCTAACAGTATGTTTTGGCAAATGCCACAACACCCTGTTTATCTTTGGACCTTACCGATGTTTCATTGCAACGGTTGGTGTTTCCCTTGGACTATGGCGGCGAAGGCAGGAACCAATGTTTGTCTACGGAAGGTAGAAGTAGAGCCGATTTATGATCTTATAAAAAAGGAAAAGGTCGATCATCTCTGTGGCGCACCGATTGTGTTAAACATGATGGCGAATGCGGAAGAACAATTAACTCAAGGCATTGATCATAAGGTGAATGTGATGACGGCTGGGGCGGCACCTCCCGCTGCAGTGTTAGAAGCTATGCAAAAGATGGGTTTTGAAGTTACTCATACTTATGGGTTGACGGAAACTTATGGGCCTGCTGCGGGTTGTGTTTGGAAAAGTGAATGGGACGAATTAAGCATGCTTGATCAATCTGGGTACAAATCCAGACAAGGTGTGCGTTACCCTATGTTAGAAGGTTTAATGGTCGCCAACCCAGAGACGATGGAACCAGTGGTAAAGGATGGTAATACCATGGGCGAAATAATGTTTCAGGGTAATATCGTTATGAAAGGCTATTTAAAAAATGCGCCTACCACTAATAAGGCTTTAAAAGGTGGGTGGTTCCATAGTGGTGATTTGGCTGTATGGCATGCAGATGGTTATATCGAGATTAAAGATCGTTCAAAGGATATTATTATTTCAGGTGGCGAGAATATCTCCAGCATTGAAGTTGAAGGTATCTTATATCGGCATCCTAAAGTTCTGGAAGCAGCCGTAGTTGCTAAAGACGACGAACGCTGGGGAGAGACTCCATGTGCCTTCATCACTTTAAAAGAAGGGCAAGAATTAAGTGTTGAAGAGCTTATCTATTATTGTCGAGAGAATATGGAACATTTCAAAGCACCTAAGACGATTGTATTTGGGGCATTGCCAAAAACGTCTACGGGTAAGATTCAAAAATTTAAATTAAGAAAACAAGCCAATGAAATTACTGTTTAAACTAATTGCAAACAGGGCAGGCAGGATCCTTTTTCAAGGTGGCTTGATTTAAATCCATATAAAGTGAATCGAGCAACAATAGTTTGCCTTGTAAAGTTTCTCCAATACCCATTAATAACTTAAGCGTTTCGTTAGCCTGAATACTACCAATGATGCCTAGCAAGGGTGCAATAACACCATTAGCGGTGCAAGTTTCCGAGGTAGCAACATCTTCACCGTATAAACATCGATAACAGGGTGATGTGTCATCTTTTGGATTAAACACGGTAACCTGTCCTTCGAATCGAATAGCAGCACCAGAAACGAGTGGTGTTTTAGTTCTAACAGATGCTTCGTTTAATGCGAATCTTGTTTGAAAATTATCAGAGGCATCGACGATGACATCTGCTTTGATGGCTTCGTCTAATAGCTCATCACCTTCCAAGGCATGATCAATACATTCAATACTTATTTCTGGATTAATTGCTTGAAGATGTTCTTTTGCAGATTCAATCTTTAATCGACCAATGTCCGGAGTTGAATGAACGATCTGTCGTTGTAGATTACTGATGTCCACTATATCAAAATCAACCAGTACTAATTGGCCGACACCGGCGCTGGCTAAATAAATTGATACAGGTGAGCCAAGGCCACCCAGTCCTATGAGCAATACGCGCGATTCATTGAGTCGTTCCTGACCTGCCGCATCGATCTCAGGCAACATCATTTGTCGGCTATAGCGTAGTAGTTGTTCGTCGTTCATATTACTAAATTTATTGTTGTAAACTCAGATATAGGTTTTGAACATAATAACCCCAGCCGGCGGGTTGTTCATGGTGCTCGCGTCGATTTTTTTCACAATAACATTTCAATGAAGATATAAATCGACCTCTAAGCACTGCAGGCTCAAGTTCTTTTTCATCCGAATTCGATTTGTTCATGATAACCATTGCCCGATACTGACTCTGTCTAAATTACTATAGTCTTTTAGTGTTGATATAGTACTGAAATTATTCTCTTTCAGTAACTGTCTTATCGCTTTTCCTTGTTGGAAACCATGCTCAAGTAATAACCAACCATTTGTATTAAGGTGTTTTTTTGCACCAGCAATAATTATACATAAATCATCTAGCCCTTCTTTTCCGGATACTAAAGCCGATTCTGGTTCGAAACGAACATCACCTTGTCTGAGATGTGGATCATCAATACTAATATAGGGTGGATTGCTGAGAATTAAATCGTAGGTGTTGATGTTTTTTATATCAAACCAGTTTGCTTGTACAAAAGTAATATTTTTTAGCTGGTGCGATTCAGCATTCAATTGAGCAATTTGCAGTGCACTTTCTTTAATGTCAGTTGCGGTAATGTTTGTTAATCGGCGATCGGATGCAATGGCGATACTAATCGCACCCGTGCCCGTTCCTAATTCAAGAACAGAGCATGAAGATTCTTTGGGGATGCAATTTAATGCTGCTTCAACAAGTACTTCCGTTTCGGGGCGTGGAATAAGTGTATCAGCAGTCACCTTTAGCTCCAGTGACCAGAATTCCTTTTTCTGTATCAAATGCGCAATAGGATGACCTTCTGTGCGCTGCACGATTAATTTGTTGAATGAATTTATCTCTGTATTGGATAAGTTTTGTTCAGGGTATGTATAAAGGTGGGCGCGTTCACATTTCAGAACTGAACAAAGCAAAATCTCTGCATCTAGTCTTGCACTGTCAGATTCTACAAGTTGCTGTTGAGCATGTTTTACGGCATCAACTATTTGCATATTATAAGCAGGATGTTAAACATAGATGTTCGTGGTAAATATAATAAACAATGAGCCACAGAGATCACAGAGAAAATACAAATTTAAATCAAAAGACATGCGGATATATAGTCTCTTAATAAAATATTGTCCTGTTTTTAATATTCAATGCTTTTCTCTGTGCGCTCTGTGGCTATGTTTTAAATCATTAATTAGTCATTAATCGATGCGAGTAGATCAGCTTGATATTCACTTATTAAGGGATCAATGACCATGTCGACATTGCCCTGTAGGAATTCATCGAGACGATAGAGTGTTAAGTTAATGCGATGATCAGTAACACGGCCTTGTGGGAAATTGTAGGTGCGAATACGCTCGGACCGATCACCACTGCCTACCAGGTTGCGTCTGTTTTCAGCTTCTTCACTTTGTTGTTTATCACGTTCGCTATTGAGTAGCTTGGCTTGCAATAAGGACATCGCGCGCGCTTTGTTTTTATGTTGTGAACGTTCATCCTGACATTCAATAACCGTATTAGTAGGTATATGAGTAATACGAATTGCTGAATCAGTCTTATTGACATGTTGTCCGCCAGCACCAGATGCACGAAAGGTATCTATACGTAGGTCGGCTGTGTTTATGTTTATTTCACTCACTTCATCCGCTTCAGGCAAAATAGCAACCGTACATGCTGAAGTATGGATTCGTCCTTGTGATTCGGTTTCAGGGACACGTTGTACACGATGCGCGCCGGATTCAAATTTCAATCTTGAATAAGCACCTTCACCGATTATACGCATGATGACTTCTTTATAGCCTTCCAGATCGCTTTCGGTTGCGCTGATATGTTCTATTTTCCAAGCTCTTGATTCAGCATAACGCGAGTACATACGCATTAAATCGCCAGCAAACAATGCTGCTTCTTCACCACCGGTTCCGGCGCGTATTTCAAGAAATATATTACTGTTATCGGCGGGATCTTTTGGTAATAGCAACACTTGAAGTTCAGCTTCAAGTCGTTCATGTGTTGCATCGGCTTCTTTAAGCTCTTCTACTGCAAGTTCGTGCATTTCCTTGTCACTATCTTTTAACATCTCTTTCGCATTGTCGATGTCTTCAACTGTCTTTCGGTAATTGTTAAAACAACTGACAATAGGGCGCACCTCCGCATACTCTTGTGATAATTCACGGAATTTATTCTGGTTATTGATGACATCGGGATCAGATAGTAAGCCTTCCAGATCTTCTTGCCGTTCTAGTAGTTTTTCAAGTTTTAAATGTAATGATTCTTTCATGGTTTTTTCTAATAAAATATTTAGGGATCGTGCCTGAATAGGCGCTTTACTTATCAGTAGCCGCGATAGCTACTGTTTTTTGTCTTTATGTTCTGAGTGTTCTCTGAGACTGTATAACTCTTCGGCAGCTTGAAGTAAATCATCTCTGTTTTGGGCGCTTGCATTTCTCAATTTTGAACTGGGAACATGAATTAATTTATTGGTAAGATTACGTGCTGTCTCTAACAAGATAGTTTCTGGATCTGCACCATTCCGCAACTTTGACAATCCTTTTTGAATAACGTCTTCTTGAATCTGTTCAGCTTGCCCTCGTAATGCCCGGATTGTTGAAACGGCATCGAGTGAACTCAGCCAGTCCATAAATTCTTGTGCCTGAGTATCAATAATTTTTTCTGCTTGTTTGGCTGCTTCTTGACGATTCTTTAAATTTTCTTGAACCATATCCTTTAGATCATCGACGCTATATAGATAAATATCGTCCATGTCGCCGACTTCAACCTCTATATCACGAGGTACGGCGATATCAACCATGAACATAGGCTTATGCTTCCTGATTTTTATTGCGCTTTCAACGGCGCCCTTACCCAAGATCGGTAATGGACTAGCTGTCGAGGAGATGACAATGTCGGCTTCTGCCAGGTGGGACGGTATATCACCAATCTGAATGGCGTAGCCAGAATATTCGCTTGCCAAGCGCTGTGATCTTTCTAATGTACGATTAGCTATGATCATGCGGCCTAAGCCATTATCGTGCAGATGCTTTGCCGCGAGTTCAATGGTTTCGCCTGCACCAATTAATAATGCTGTTTGATCTTTTAATTCACCAAAAATTTGCTGTGCCAGTCGAACGGCCGCGTAAGCCACGGAGACAGGGTGATTTCCGATAGCAGTATTACTTCTAACCTCTTTGGCAACATGAAACGAATGTTGAAACAGTCGATTTAACTGGTGACCAATGCTGCCAGCACTAATGGCTTGATGATAGGCATTTTTCAGTTGCCCTAAAACCTGTGGTTCACCTAATATCATTGAATCAAGGCCACTGGCGACACGCAGTACATGACGCACTGCATTTTGATCCGGATGCTTATACAAAAAAGGCTGTAGCTGATCCTGTTTGATTCCATGAAAATTGTGTAACCACTCTACCGGGTTGTGATTATTCTGTTGGTCTACACTGCAATAAATTTCAGTACGATTACAGGTGGAGAGGATAGCCGCTTCATGTACGCCGTTCTGGTGCTTCAACTCATTCAGGGCGTCGGTGACGATATCATTACCAAAACTGACCTTTTCCCGAACTTCAATCGGTGCTGTTGAGTGGTTAATTCCGTAGGCAATAAGTGTCATGGTATTGGCAATTAAATGATATCTATATGAAAATTCTGTGCCATGATGTGGTCGAATACAAGGAAAATCAGGCTAAATATTGATTTCGTTGACTAATACATCAAATATAAATCATATGACCGAACTGAACAAATAGCCCAGTATCGAATCAATTATAATAGGTTTACCTTTTCAATATTGGATAAACCAGACGCAGTATTATTTTTAGTCCCGATCTGACAAAATGATCTAATAAAAAATAGAATTATAAATAGCAAATATGTCTCGATACTCTATATATAAGTGTTTATTCAAATTACCGGTATTTCTACTGGTTTTCTTAGTGGTTGCCTGTACCACAGTGCCTCAAGAAGAGGTCAATATCGAAAATGTAGAGCCCACAAAAGAAGTGGCAGCAGTTGCTACTAAGCCAGAACCTGAACCAATACCCGAACGAGTACTACCAGAACGTCCTAAGGTCGAGCTCACCGAAGAGATTCTTTTTAAAATACTGCTTGCTGAAATAGCCGGACAACGTGGAAGAATAGACGTTGCCGTTGATAATTATCTTGATTTAGCCAAATCGACCCGAGATCCGGTAGTTATTGAGCGAGCAACCCGGATATCAGTTTATGCACGTAATAATGAGTCTGCTTATGAAGCGGCCAGCCTTTGGGTTGAGGTTGATCCAATGAACCCTGACGCTCATCAGGTTTTGACAGTAATGACCTTGCGTGAAGGGAATATTGATCAGGCCTTGCATCATCTTGAGATTATTTTGGAGAACTCACAAGGTCAGTTTGACCAAAAATTGTGGATGATTGCCAATTTCCTTGGTCGTGAAGATGATCATGCTGCAGTTTTACAATTGATGGAACGCGTGATGGAAAATCACATGGATGATGCTGAAGCTATGTTTGCCTTTGCTCATGTGACTGCGCGAATGGGTGATATGGAACGTTCTCAGGATTTACTGGAGCGCGTGCTTGAATTGAAACCGGATAACAATGCGGCAGCGATGACATATCTCGCTCTATTACAAAAGAAAGGAGAATCAAATAAAGCGTTGGAATGGATTGAGTCCGCCCTTCAGGACAAGGAAGATGATTTTAATATGCGCATGGCCTATGCGCGTTTATTGACAGAGGCAAAGCGGTTTGATGATGCGCGGCTTCAGTTTGAAATACTTTCTGAACAAGCACCAAATAATGTCGATGTAATTTACGCGCTTGGTTTACTTTATCTACAGACTAATCGACTTGATGAGGCAGAGAAATACTTTCTACGTTTAACGGGATTAAAAAAACGGGTTTTTGATGCTAATTATTATTTAGCGCGTATCGCAGAAGAAAAAGACCAGTTAGATAAGGCCAGTGATTTATATCAAGGCGTTCATGGCGGTGAAAACTATCTTGATGCACGGATTCGTTTAAGTCTAATTCTTGCCAAGCAAGGTGACCTTGATAAAGCATTAAGTAATATACGTTCCATACAAAAATCAAAAGGTTCTAGCCGACTAATTTTAATACAGGCCGAAGGTGAAATACTTATCAACGCCAAGCGTTATCAGGAAGCAATGGACTTTTTTAATGAGGCTGTAGAAGAAAAAAGTCATGCAGACATACTCTATTCTCGAGCAATGCTTGCTGAAAAAATGGGACGTATGGATTTATTAGAAACTGATTTAAAAACTATTCTTGAAGAAGATGAGAATAACGCCACCGCATTAAATGCCTTAGGTTATACACTTGCAGATCGCACTGACCGTTATGAAGAAGCCTATGGCTATATACAGCGTGCTTATGAATTAAGTCCAAGCGACTTTTATATACTGGATAGCATGGGCTGGGTTTTATATCGCCTTGGACGTCTGGATGAAGCAGTTGAATATTTACAAAAGGCGATTAAATTGAGAAACGATCCTGAAATCGCTGCGCATCTTGGTGAAGTTCTTTGGGTTAGAGGGGATAGGCAAGCAGCAAAAGATATTTGGGATACCGCACTTAAAGATACACCCACAGACGATCGCCTGCTAGATGTCATAAAACGATTTAAACCGTGATTCGATTCTTACCACTTTTACTAGCAGTCTCTCTGCTAGCTGCGTGTAGTTCCGCACCAAAAATTGATAAAGACTTAAAGCCGCAATTATGGCTTGAACATCAAATTGTTATCAATGGTATTACTGCCTGGAATATTAATGGACGTTTGGGAGTAAAGAACGATAAAGACAGTGGCACCGCCACTTTGCTATGGGAGCAATCCTATGCAGATTATGAATTACGAGTTATCGCACCACTAGGCCAAGGCACATACATCTTAAAAGGCACCCGTGATGGTGTTGTTATGCATGGCCCTAAAAATAAAATAACGACAGCCAACACTGCAGAACAATTAATCTATCAGGCGCTGGGCTGGAAGATACATATTAATGGATTAAAGTATTGGGTACGTGGGGTTCCTGAACCCTATATGACCTACAGTGAGCTTTTACTTGATGATAAAGGACGACTCACAAATATGAAACAGTCTGGTTTTGACGTGAGTATTTTACGCTACACCGAACAGAATGGTATTTCCCTACCAGAAAAATTATCCATTAAGAGTGATGATATTCAGTTGAAGCTGATCATCAAAGTCTGGAAGACATAATTACGTGTTTAGTTCTGCATGGCCGGCACCGGCAAAATTAAATCTATTTTTACATATAACGGGCCAACGGCCGGATGGTTACCATCTGTTACAAACCGTCTTTCAGTTTATTGAGTTGGCTGATGAAATTGATTTTACTATTTTGGAGTCGAATAAGGTTGAGCGTAGTTCAAGTCTAGAGGATGTTGCTGCTGCAGATGACTTAGTTGTTAAAGCTGCTCATGCCTTGAAGGAGAAAACAGGCTGTAAGCTCGGGGTAGATATTAAGGTAGACAAAAAGATCCCTACTGGTGGTGGTTTAGGTGGAGGTAGTTCCGATGCAGCAACGACGCTGGTTGCCTTGAATGAATTATGGGGCTGCGGATTATCGACCAAGGAACTGGCCCGTATTGGATTGTCGCTCGGGGCAGATGTGCCCGTATTCATTCATTCTCATGCGGCTTGGGCCGAAGGTGTTGGCGAGGATC
>JBLHKL010000004.1:0-42197 GCA_047618295.1 Gammaproteobacteria bacterium
AAATAACTTTTAATCCAGATTATTTTTTAGTTCTTTTTTCCCAAACTGATTTACTTGGCGTATTAGTGACCTTGCTTCTATTTGGTACAGCCTTTTCTTGTTTTACCAATTCCTCTGTCTCTTCACTCGTCACTTTTTCTTCTGCCTTTTTTACACGTATTTTATTACCATCAAGCTCTTTTCCATTTAGGGCTTTCATTGCTGCTTTCGCCTCACCTAACATAGGTATTTCGACAAAACCAAAACCTTTAGAAATTCCTGTCTCTTTATCTAATACCAGAGAGCAAGACTGTACCCTGCCGTAAGTCTCAAACATTTTTTGTAGTTCACTCTCTATTGTTGTACGGGCAAGATTACGGATTAATAATTTCATGGGATAATGACAATATTTTAATTAGCTTAGGAATAAATT
This sequence comes from Gammaproteobacteria bacterium, assembly GCA_047618295.1. GTDB lineage: Bacteria > Pseudomonadota > Gammaproteobacteria > Eutrophobiales > Eutrophobiaceae > UBA7359. The sequence goes on from JBLHKL010000004.1 coordinate 413, forward strand.
TAGGACAATGAGTGAGTTTATCCCATTTTTACATGAAGTGTTTCAGGATTTCGGTTTAATTACGTCACGAAAGATGTTTGGTGGATTTCGGCATATATCATGAAGATGTGATGATAGGCTTGGTTGCAGACGATATCCTTCACCTAAAAACGGGTAAATCCACTAAAAAGTATTTTATTAATAAACAGCTACCCCCATTCGAATATGACAAAGGCGAGAAGAAAAAACAGATGTCTTACTACATCGCGCCTGAAGAAATTTTTGATGATCCTGAGCAAGCAAGCTATTGGGCAAATTTAGCCAATGCAGCAGCCTTAAGGTCAAAGCATAAAATTTAAACTTTATAAATTTAATTTTTCTCTGTTTAGTGTGCTCCCTTAACCGATTGATTTATAATATCCATAATTTATATATGGGCTAATTCTCGAAAAAATGAATCTATCAAATCAGATTATATCTATGTTTTTAAAGGGTATTTTTTTAGGAATGACCATATTCTGTCTAAGCGCATGCGAATCAGAAGTTGAATCGACAAACAATAAACCCGTTTTAGTATCTAGTCCCACAGAGAAAGAAACGGTAATTGTGCAAAAAGAGGCGCCTGTTATATCAGAGCCGGAAATTGAAAATAAAAGCTATTTATTTGTTGTGAAAAATCACAGCATTGAAGAGCTTGAAGCCTTACTAGCCCGGGCTGAAGCAGTGTCTCAATCAAAACCAGAAGATTTTGAAGATCTTGAAATAGTGATGGTAATTCATGGCCCTGATATTGATTTCTTTACGAACCAAAATCATGAAAATAATAGCCAACTTCTTGATGTGGCAGCACGACTAGATGCATTTAATGTTATCGATATGAAAGTATGTGAAACAACCATGATAATGCGAGGTGTTGAACGACAAGATATCCCTTCATTTATAGAATCCGTTCCTTTTGCTCCCACAGAAATTAAACAACGTTTACAAGATGGTTACATAAATCTTTAAGTATCAACTATCCTTTACTGGCATATTAAGAGAATTATATAAAAGAATAAGGCATTTAACTAAAATGCCGATAAGCATTGGTCTTAATTGTATAAGGTTCATCATTTTCATCCATGAAACTGAGTTCTAATGCTTGATTGGTGATTGTCCCAATACGATAGATAGGACAAATAGATTCCAATTCATTTAAAACTGAGTCAGGTGTCCCTGATGGAAGCGTAAAACATAATTCATAATCATCTCCACCGCTTATTGCCAATTCGATAGCCTTGTCTTTATCAAGTTTTTCCAAACTATCTGAATAGGGAATTGCTGCCAATTTTATATCAGCACCCACCTTGCTCGCTTTCAATATATGTCCAAGATCAGCGAATAAACCATCCGATATATCAATACAACTTGTCGCGATATTCCGTAAAGTAGTTCCTGTTTTTGTTCTTGCCTCGGGGCGGTGCAAACGTTGAATTTCTTCTTTGGTCGCCGCAGGATATAAAACACTATCTTCAATACTCTTAAACGCATATGCCGCTGCACCCAATTTGCCACTGACGTAAATTGAGTCGCCGGCATTGGCGCCACTACGACGCAAGGATTTACCTTTCGGACAAACACCCATTATCTGTACTGTAATTGATAATGTCCCCTTGGTCAGATCCCCACCTATTAACACCAATCCATGTTCTTTTGCTAATTGATTAAAGCTAGATGAGAATTTTTCTATCCAGACCAAATCTTTTCCTGGCAGAGTTAACGACAGACTGATCCAACGCGATGAGGCGCCCATGGCCGCTATGTCACTCAGATTAACCGCAAGTGATTTATAGGCAATATCTTCTGGAAGTGCATCTGTAAAAAAATGAACATCTGAAACCAGAGTGTCCATTGATATGACTAATTCAGAATCATCGGGAACATTGACGATAGCTGCATCATCACCTATGCCTAAAGCGAGATCGCCATTGCTGGTTGGATGAGCGTCTTTAAAGTAACGTTCTATTATTTCAAATTCGTTCAAGGGCATCTCCGAAAACGCCTATTTTTCGCGATAGCTGCGTCAGCTCCATGCTCGAATCCTCATGTATTCTCTTATACACTGCGGTTCTCCGCGTGGTGCTTTCTTACTCTCACAAAAGATAGACATTTTCAGAGACACCCTTAAGAGATGCAGTTATATATAATTAACTGGCGTTGATAATTTCAGTTGAACGCAATTCTTTGGCAACTTTATCGAGAATACCATTGATATATTTATATGATTGTTCTGCACCAAACATCTTGGCTAATTCAATTGATTCATTAACAATGATGCGCCAGGGGATTTCAAGGTGATGTTCCAACTCATAACAACCAATATGAAGAATAGCACGCTCGATTGCATCAAGTTCATTCACTGGCCGGTCAATTAAATCGGTAAGTCTTGAGTCAAGTTCAGTGCTATGTTTGATTGTCCCTCTTAATAACAACTTGAAATACTCAACATCCGTTTTTGCCAATGTCTGTTCATCACTTTCAAACTCAGCAATAACATCACTGACATCTTTGCCTGTCATAAACCATCCGTATAATGCTTGAACTGTATTTCGTCTGGCCTTGATTCGTGCACGTTTACTGATTGCAGAGATATTGCTATTCATGATTTTATTTTTTCCAGTACAGCAACCATCTCTAATGCAGCAGCGGCTGCTTCTGAACCTTTATTACTCTCTTCATCACCCGCCCTATCCATAGCTTGCTCGGAATTGTCTACGGTTAATACACCAAAGATAACCGGAACTCCTGAATCAATCGCTAGTTGCCCAATACCACGCGTGCATTCGTTAGAGATAAAATCAAAATGTGGTGTTTCACCTCTAATAATTGCCCCTAGTGTTATGATTGCATCAAATTCATTTTCATCAAGTAAGGCCTGAACCGCAACAGGGATTTCAAATGCACCAGGGACTTTGACTGATGTAATTGCTTCATTATCAACACCATTAGAATTAAGTGTCTTTATTGCACCGTCATATAAGCGGTCAACAATGAAACTATTAAATCGACTGGCGACAATCGCAATCTTTACCGAACCGGTATAGGCTTCATTTTGTTCTATTAGTTTTATCTCAGACATAGCTTATTTTTTTATTAGTTTACGTACTCAATTACTTCCAGACCAAAACCCGATAAAGCATGTATCCGCTTTGGTGCACTAAGTACACGCATTTTTCTAACACCTAAATCAGAAAGGATTTGCGCACCCAGTCCAATGGTTCGTAAATCTTTGCTATCTTTATTATTTGTTTCTACTTTCTGCGTATTAGTCTTATACGATTCGATCTGGTTGATTAATTCTATCGGTTCATATTGATTACATAAAATGACTATTACACCAGTCTCTTCTTTAGCAAGTCGTCGTAAGACATCATCGACTGGCCAGCCTCGATCTTTGGCAAGACTACCTGTGAGATCTGAAATAGGATTCTCTAAATGAACTCGAACCAGTGTCGGTGTGTCGGGATTCAACCTTCCTTTAACCAACGCGAGATGTAGTTTCTTTTCTACCTTATCCTGATAGGCATGTAACACAAACTCACCATATTCTGTCGGGAAAATAGTTTCAGTCATATGCTCGACCGTTTTCTCATTCTCTATACGATAGCGGATAAGATCGGCAATAGTGCCAATCTTTACGCCATGTTCTTTAGCGAACTTTTCTAAATCAGGTCGCCTTGCCATCGTTCCATCATCATTTAATACTTCAACTATAACCGCTGATGATTCTAGTCCTGCAAGCCTTGCCAAATCACAACCCGCCTCAGTATGACCAGCACGCGATAACACACCACCAGCTTGTGCCATCAAAGGAAAAACATGACCCGGTTGTACCAAGTCAGTTGGTTTGGCATCTGGAGCGACTGCCTTTTGGATTGTAAGCGCGCGATCCGCAGCGGAGATTCCGGTAGTAACCCCCTCTGCAGCTTCGATTGATACCGTGAAATTTGTTCCAAAATTTGAATTTGAATTACTGGTCATTAACGGCAGGTTCAATTTTTGGCAATGCTCACCGGTTAATGTTAAGCAGATCAAGCCACGGCCATATCGTGCCATAAAATTGATATCTTCCGAACGGACACATGATGCCCCGATGATCAAATCACCTTCGTTCTCGCGATCTTCATCATCCATAAGAATGACCATGCGACCATTGCGGATTTCATCAATAATTTCTGACGTAGTATTAAGTGACATAATTTTTCTTTAATCTTTCAAGCAACTGGTAACTATACATTATTATTTTACTATTAACTGATCTAGATATCGTGCAATCAGATCAACTTCAATATTTACTCGGCACCCTGGTTCGTATTCCGAAAATATTGTTTCAGATAATGTATGCGGGATGATATTGACACTAAAGTTATTTTCTGCGACAGCATTGATGGTCAAACTAACACCATCGACAGTCACTGATCCCTTTTTTGATAGATATCGACTTAGCGCTGTTGGGATTTCAATTGTATAACGCACTGAACGTGCCTCATCATCCCTATCTAAAATCTTACCAATGCCATCGACATGTCCACTGACCATATGGCCATTGAGTCGATCAGATAACTGCATCGCCTTTTCCAGGTTGATACGGGAACCCACTTCCATTATAGAAAACGTGGTTAGGTCCAAAGTTTCTTTCGATAAATCGGCTGAAAAAAAATTATCGCCTTTATCGATTATTGTTAAGCACGCACCATTGACGGCAATGCTATCACCAACATTTAAATCAGATAGATCCATCTTGCCTGTATTAAAGACGAAACGACTATCACCACCATGTTGATCAATAGCGCTAATTTTTCCAGTAGTCTGAATAATACCTGTAAACATAAAATAGTTTAAACTTCGAGTGTTAATGTAAAACGCAGGTCTTTTCCTACTTGCCTGACGTCAGTTATGTCTAGACGTTTTGCGTCACTGAGTTTTTCAATCTGTTTTAATTTTACTAATGGATTAGCGTCATTACCCAGTAATACTGGTGCCATATAGATGATCAGTTCGTCAATTAAGTCTTGCTCAATCAATACTCCAGAAAATGTCGAACCTGCTTCAACCATGAGCTCATTAATTTCAAATTCATTTGCCAGATGCATAAACACATCCTTTAACCATGACTCATTCTTTGGTAGACAAACTACTTCGGCACCACGCTTTTCTAGTGCATGAATGCGTTCATCATTATCATCCTCTGTGTAAATAATGATTTGTCCAGGAATGCTAAATATCTTTGCCTGAATTGGTGTTTTAAGTGTCCTATCCACGATGACACGAGTCGCATCTTTAAATTCAAAATCTAATTCTCGCGCATTTAATGATGCATCATCTTTAATAATCGTTTCGACACTGGTTAAAACGGCACTACTTGCTGCACGTAAACGATGCACGTCACGCCGCGACAATTCAGAGCTAATCCACTGACTCTCTCCATTAGCCAAAGCAGTACGCCCATCCAGGCTCATTGCCATTTTGCATCGTGTATAGGGCAAATGCTGCGTCATTCGTTTGATAAAGCCTAGATTTAGTTTACGCGCTTCAACTTCGAGCAAACCTTGCTTGACGCTTATACCTGCATCTTCAAGTTTTTTAATTCCTGAACCAGCAACAAGCGGATTTGGATCAACCATGGCAATAATGACATCAGTCACCTTTGCATTAATCAATGCTTCAACACAAGGTGGTGTCCGGCCATGATGGGAACAGGGTTCAAGCGTTAAATAGACAGTAGAACCTGCGACATCGCTAGAATTATTAAGCGCATTTATCTCGGCATGTGCTTCGCCCGCTACTGCGTGCCAGCCTTCTGATATAACTTGATTGTCTCTGCTTACAACACAACCGACCCGTGGATTGGGATCACAAGTATAGCGTCCACGCTTTGCCAGTTGAATAGCACGAGACATAAATTGAAAATCTTGTGCTGTCCACGTCAATTCTCATCACCATCAGTATCAAGAAAATCAAGTTGACTCTTTTTTAGCTCGGGTGGTAATTCATGTTCGAGACGTTCAATTTCTTCTAGAAAAGCGCGCACGTCTTCAAAGCTTCTATAGACAGAGGCGAATCGAACATAGGCAACCTGGTCTAAACCGCGTAATTGCTCCATGACCCAATCACCAACCATTATGGATTTAACCTCTCGATCGCCTGTGGCACGTAGTTTGTGCATGATATTTGAGACAGCTAGTTCGACTCGTTCCATCTCAACAGGACGTTTCTCAATAGCGCGTAAAATGCCACCACGTAGTTTTTCTTCCTTGAAGGGTTCGCGTCTGCCGTCTGATTTAATAATGCGAGGAAAATTGAGTTCGGCTGATTCGTAGGTTGTATAACGTTCTTTGCACTTAGTACACTCTCGGCGACGACGGATCTGATTGCCTTCACCAACAAGACGTGAATCAATAACGCGTGTATCAGGATCTGCGCAAAAAGGGCAATGCATCTACTACCTACCTATTAAAGGTTCTAAAATGAATAAGGGATTGCCAGAAAATTATATCAGGCAATCCCCCAAACAAACACTTACATTACGATTACTTTAGGTCATCATTAGACTCATACAGTGGACGACTTTTGCACAATGTCAAAACTTCAGCTTTAACACGCTCAATCACAGAATCATCACCCATGTTATCCATAATGTCACAACACCAGTGTGCAACCTGTTTTGAATCTGCTTCATCAAAACCACGTGTCGTGATAGATGGTGTACCAATTCGAATTCCACTAGTAACAAAAGGAGATTGCGGATCATTTGGAACGGCATTCTTATTCACCGTTATATTTGCCCGACCTAATGATGCATCAACCTCTTTACCCGTCAGGCCTTTCTCAACCATATCGACCAGGAATAAGTGATTATCAGTACCACCTGAAACAATTTTCAAACCCCTTTCAACAAAGGTTTCAGCCATAACATTGGCATTCTTTTTAACCTGTTGGATGTAAGTCTTAAATTCAGGTTGCATTGCCTCTTTAAAAGCAACCGCTTTTGCTGCAATGGTATGCATCAACGGACCACCTTGATAAGCAGGAAACACCATAAAATTAATTTTTTTCTGAATCTCCTCATTGGCTTTACCCATGATCAAACCTGATCGTGGGCCTCTCAATGTTTTATGCGTCGTGGTGGTAGTTACATCGGCGATCTGAACAGGACTTGGATACTCGCCGACAGCGACCAACCCGGCTACATGCGCGATATCTGCCATCATCAATGCGCCTACTTTATCTGCAATATCACGGAAACGTTGCCAATCAACAATTCTTGAATAGGCAGAAAAACCTGTAATGATTAATTTTGGTTTATGCTCAACAGCGAGACGCTCTGCTTCGTCGTAGTCAATTTCACCCGTGTTAAGGTCTATACCATATTGAACAGCGTTATAGATTCGGCCCGATACGTTTACGCTTGCGCCGTGAGTCAAATGTCCACCATGTGCAAGACTCATACCCATAATCGTATCTCCTGGTTCCAATAATGCGTGGTAAACCGCACCATTTGCTTGTGAACCAGAATGCGATTGCACATTAGCCCAATCAGCACCAAATAATTCCTTTGCACGGTCAATGGCAAGCTGCTCTGCAATATCTACATACTCACAACCACCATAATAACGCTTACCTGGGTAACCTTCGGCATATTTGTTCGTCAGCACAGAACCTTGGCATTCTAATACTCGTGGACTAGCCATATTTTCCGAAGCGATTAATTCAATGTGCTCTTCCTGCCGGCGACGCTCGCCTTCCATTGCAGCAAAGAGTTCATCATCAAAACCCTGCACTTTACAGTCTTTAGTAAACATAATGTTTCCCTCAATTATTATTTAAAAATGTTGAAATAGTGAATTGTGTTCGTAGTACCTGACACTGTTTACCTATTATTATTTTCAGTGTATGGCTCAAGTTTTGTCTGGATAGACTACGCTAGTCTAAATATCGATATAGTGGTGCTTTCACTAGCCTACTTAATTTTGCACACCAAAATTATTATTATTATTTGTGCCCTAATCGACCTGCCCGTAAATACATCATACCTTTTCAAGCAGACGCGAATATTACCAAAACCTTTCAGCCAATGCATTGATGAGTGCAAGCTAATTTCATTCGACTTTCAATAGTGTAAATTTTACTAAAATTTATCTCTCATTTTCTTTATAAGCCATTGAAAAATATAGAATTTTATTATATCTAAAATAGTAGTTTTTTATGAAGATATTTCGCAAGCTGCCGATAACTGTCTATGACTCCAAAATATTGGAGATAAAAAATATGAGCATCACAGTTTACCCAGATTGTAATAATTATATAATATAAAACAACGAGATAGCATATTTCCGTCAGTCAAAAACAAGACTTAACACCCGATCTTGGGGGCGTAGAAGCCCATTTTCTTAAGATTAATCAGCAACGAATTGAACTGACATGCCATGGCCTCAGTGATCGACAAGCCAAATTTATTGGGCTTCTACCACTCCTTTTTCATGAAAATAACCCAAGTTTGCCCAGTTATATTAACGATGCTACGCCAGCAGGCATCTCCGAATACGCTCCAGAACAATCAGCAATAAAAATCGCCAAAGGTTTTTTTAAGGATTACAAAATAACTCGTCGAGCGCGCCGAATTATGGACATACATGGCATGTATTTTATGGGCAGCAGTGGTTCGATAGCATATAACAGTAAAAGTGATTTTGATGTCTGGTTACTGCATTCCACATCATTGGATGCTGATGCCATAGATCTTGTTCAACAAAAAGCCTATGCCATTGAACAATGTGCCGATAAAGACCTGCATCTTGAAGTCCACTTTTTTGTCTTTTCAGCAAAAGAATTTAAACACGGGGTACAACAGGGTCTGTCTTCAGAGAGTAGTGGTTCTGCACAACACTATCTATTACTTGACGAATTTTATCGTTCTAGTTTATTAATCGCTGGAAAAATTCCTACCTGGTGGCTTGTGCCTCCACAACAGGAACAAAACTATGATGCCTATATCCAAGAACTAACCCATCAAGACAAGATTAAACCATCAGACAGTATTGATTTTGGTTCTGTTGCAGATGTACCCGCGTCAGAATTTTTTGACGCAGCAGTATGGCAACTTTATAAAAGTATTCATTCACCTTATAAATCATTGATGAAACTTCTATTGATGGAAGTTTATGCAAGTGAATATCCTTCAATATCATTATTAAGCATGATGTTTAAAGATGCCGTCTATCAAGGTGTCGACACACTCGATGATCTCGACCCCTACTTGATGATGTATAAGAAGATTGAAGAATATTTAATGGTTAGAAATCAGCGTGAACGTCTCGAACTATTTCGTCAATGTTTTTATGTGAAAATAAAAGAACCGCTTAGTCACGAGGTTAAAAAGAAAAGCTGGCGCAGAGATCTATTCAAGCAAGTGCTGTTGGATTGGGGCTGGACACAAGAACAATTCAAGATTATGGATGCTAAAAATGAATGGCAAATTGATATGATTGCCCAACAACGAAATCGGTTAATGAATGCTTTAACCGAAAGTTATCGATTCCTTTCCGCATTTTCCCGACAAAACACTGAAGTCTCTCGAGTCAGCCAGACTGAATTAAACGTCCTAGGCCGTAAGCTCTATGCCGCATTTGAACGTAAGACGGGTAAGGTAGATATAATAAATCGTGAAAATAATGGCAGCATGAATTATTCTAAAATCACGATTTATCAAAAGAAAAACCAGTCTGGTAAAGACAACTGGCAAATGTATCAAGGACATATCAGTGCCCATTTTATTAATGATTATAATCCTATTAAACGCACACACAGTGCCATCGAATTAATTGCATGGGCATATTTCAATAAAATCATTGATTCACACTCTGCAATCTCACTCAATAATCATGATTCACTAACTGTCAAAGAACTTAGACAATTACTCGTTTCTTTTGAAGAAGAGTATCCATCACGACAATTACCTGAAGCTGATTTTAATAATTTAAACCAACCGGCGCAGGTACAGCATGCTTGTGTTTATATAAATGTTGGTCACATCCCACAAGCTGGCGCAAAAGAGAGCGGTCATCATGTCTCCAGTATCAGGGATAATATACTCAGTTATGGCGGCCAACATAATAATCTCGCGTATAGTTTTGATTTAGTAATATGCACAACATGGGAAGAGTTACTGACTTTCAGGTTCGAAGGAACTGATGCGCTGTTGCAATGTATATGTGAATACTTACGCTGGACACCACTTGGAGCCGCGTCTAGACCACCTAAGCTCAATGCATTTAGTTATTCTTCAAGTTATGGGCCAAAGATTACACGGAGAACCGAGGAAATTATTCAAAGCGTCGCTACTGAATATTATGAAAAGAAATTATATGAAAATACACGTTATGTGATTGAGATTGAAGACTCTCATCACATGCTTTTCAACGAAGAAGGTAGTCTACGACATAAACACATTGGTTCTAAGCCTCATTTGTTACGGAGCCTAGCTGCACCAAACAGCAAATTTAGTCCTGTACTATTCGAAAATAAAACACACGGGAGTAAAGTTATTCAGGAAATATTTAAATACAATAAACCTGATCGTATCCAACTATTTTTTCAACTAATAACAATATGGCTGATATCTACATCATTGATGAAAATGGTTCTTTGTTTTTTCAAACCATACCATTTCATGATAGTAAGGCATTAATTAACCATTCCGATCTCTTCTTCAAGTCTACAATAAATCGCCGAACATTTTTAATATTAGATGCAGAGTCAAATATTGAAAACCTGTAGATTGAATTTCATTCAATCCATTATGATAAAACTAAAACATTACACCTGAAGAAACTAGATAATAAAGATGAAGAAAGTGACCGTGGATTCTTTAATATTCAAGTTATCGGCAGTCCGGATGATGAACATAATTCCCTAGTTGTCTTTTGCGAGGACAAAGAATTTTCCTATATCGAATTTGAAAAGGAATTATTCAATGTAGTTGCAAACCACATTATAAAACAGCGAGCTAACGGTCAAAAATACCCTATCTATATTACCCATATAGATATCTCTCGTGAGCTAATAAATCAGATTGCATCGAACACTTTACAAACCATCCATTATTTAAACTATAAAAAACGGATTGAAGACAAACTCAACCAAGCTATTGCCACCAGCTGATTACTCAACTTACAGGAGAATCTGGCTACAGACTGAAGTATAATTGTCGGCCTAATAATACATACTTCGGTGAAGCCGTGTCTGAAACAGATAAACTAATAAAGCGCTTAGATTCGCTACTGAATAAGTTAGAACCTTATATTCCTGATTTGCCAGAAGGTGTCATTGACTTTGATGGTGGTGCATATCGATGGCAAAATTATGGTCATAGTGGCCTTTTTCATAAAATTCACCATCCCACTAATATTAGCTTGGCTGATTTACAGTGTATCGAACGGCAGAAGGGAGATATAGACCGAAATACTCAACAATTTCTGGCAAACTTACCGGCAAACAATGTCTTGTTATGGGGACCAAAAGGCACGGGTAAATCATCACTAATAAAAGCCTTACTAAATGAATACCAATCACAAGGCCTGAACCTAATTGAAGTTGATAGAAATGACCTGAGTGATTTAAGAGCGATTATTGAAATACTCAGTAGCAAACAGGCTCATTTTATACTTTACTGTGATGATCTCTCGTTTGAAGCTGATGATCCAAGTTATAAAGCCATCAAGGTCGTTTTAGATGGTTCACTCAGCAGCACTCCAGAGAATATTTTAATCTATGCTACTTCGAATCGCCGTCATTTAGTACCTGAAATGATGAGCGATAATATCGCCAGTAAAAATATACATGGTGAATTACATCTAAGCGAATCCATAGAAGAAAAATTATCGCTTTCTGAGCGCTTTGGTGTATGGCTTGCATTTCACCCTTTTAATCAGCAACAATATTTAGTAATCGTTGATTACTGGTTAAAAATATTAGACTATCAAACTAACGATATCGATATTGTCAAAAAAGCATCTCTAAAATGGGCACTTGAACATGGTTCACGTAGTGGTCGCTCCGCCTGGCAATTTACACAGGATTGGGTGGGCCGCCATCAATTAAAGAATAAAAAATGAAATCAATCACAACCGAGCAAGCTCAAATTGCGCTTGATGATGCTGAGCTACTCTTTAATACAGAAGATGTCGAGATAGCTATAACATCAATGGCGCTGGCAATTACGGCAGAATTATCGAACAGTAACCCTTTAGTACTACCGGTAATGAATGGCGGCTTGGTAATTGGCGGCAAATTAATCTCACAACTCAACTTTCCCCTACAGGTTGATTATATCCATGCAACACGTTATCGAGGCGAAACTAGCGGTAGCGAATTACATTGGTTGAAGAAACCGGAGGGCTTAACAGATAGAGTTGTTTTATTAATCGACGATATACTCGATGAAGGCATCACCCTTGCTGCTCTAGTGGAATATTGTTACGACGCCGGCGCCAAAAAAGTACTAACGGCAGTACTAGCAGAAAAGATTCTCGAGCAAGACAAGCCGATTCAACATGCGAACTTCACCGGATTACACGTCCCTAATCGCTATGTCTTTGGCTACGGAATGGATTACTATGAATACCATCGCAACCTAGCAGGAATCTATGCAGTATGAGTAAAATTGCAATCATAGGTGGCAGCGGACTAACCGAACTACCTGGCTTAGAGATCATTAACAAAATCGAATTGGATACCCCGTGGGGAAAACCTTCTGCACCTATTACCGTCACTAAAGTAAAGGGGATTGAAGTATTGTTCCTGCCGCGCCACGGCAATCCTCATACGATACCGCCACATAAAGTAAATTATCGTGCAAACCTTTGGGCATTACACGAAAACAATATCAGTGAGATCATTGCTGTTAATGCCGTAGGTGGTATTACCGAAGCAATGACCCCTTGCCGAATTGTCATTCCAGATCAGCTCATCGATTATACCCATAGCCGTGCCGATTCTTTTCATGAAGAAAATCTAAGCGAAGTTAAACATATCGACTTCACTCATCCTTATTCAAACACTCTACGACAAAAATTAATAGATGCAGCATCAGATTCTAAACTTGATATTGTTGCTATGGGAACCTATGCCGTTACACAAGGACCAAGACTCGAAACTGCAGCAGAAGTTAAACGATTAGAGATAGATGGCAACGATATCGTCGGCATGACCAGTATGCCAGAAGCCAGCCTCGCTAGAGAATTGGACATTGACTACGCATGTTGTGCACTAGTCGTTAATTGGGCTGCGGGTAAGACAGATGACATCATTACGATGGAGATTATAGAAAATAATCTAAAAGAAGGATTAGGCAAGATACAAAGTTTAATTTCGACAGTCATCAATAATAAATAATGAATCGATTATCAAATGAATTTATTATGTGCCCCTATTGCGGTGAGAATATAGAACTAGTGATTGATTGCAGCGTTTCTGAACAAGATTATATTGAAGATTGCGAAGTCTGTTGTAGGCCCATAAATTTATCGGTATCTGTTGATGAAAAAGGAACTCCTGCCGTCTACCCTAGACATGAAAACGAATGATTTAAGATGAAACAATTTTTCCTGTTTTTATTAATATTGAGTTTTGTCGCTTGTGATCAAGACGGGCTCAATTGGGCGAATATCAATGCAGAGATACAAGAAAAATTCCCTAAGGTAGAACGTATTTCTGTAAGCGAGTTAAAAACCAAAGACCTTCAAGACGTGGTGCTTGTGGACGTTAGAAAAAAAGAAGAATTTGCAGTGAGTCATATCCCCGGCGCAGTCAACCTGGAAGACCCGTTCGACATCGCTGAGCTAGCATCACAATCAGATAAAAATATCGTTGTCTATTGCTCGGTCGGCTACCGTTCAGCAGCTGTCGTACATGAATTAAATAATCTCGGAATCACAAATGCTAAAAATCTGGAAGGCTCTATCTTTGAATGGGCTAATAAAGATCTACCGCTCGCAAATGAAACCGGCAGTACGCGGGACGTACATCCCTACGATGAATATTGGGGGCAATTACTAGATTAACAGGAAACCCTATCTATAAATTAATCACCAGATCTAAGTCTGCTCACTTGCAGAATCACACCAAACATTGGATGGTCAAAGTAGTGGATCTCATTAAGTTTAATCTTGCGGCTTTCTTTAAGTTTTATGACTGTTTTATCTGTAATTCCTACGAATGATTCATCACTGGTGCGAAGGATTTTATTCTCAGCAGGAAGATCCTTGAAATATGACAAATCAATATCGGCATGTAAATAAAATCCGCTCCTTATCCTGATAGATCCATCAATGATTCTATTAAGTGGTACTAATTCATCAATGAATTCAGGTTCATCATCTAAATCACTTAATTCAGCAACAGAAACAGATTGATTGCCATCTAGCCTTTGCAAATGAATGTAACGTGATTGCTTACGTTTTGTAGCTGCTTGTTGCCATGATAAGTGTATTAACGGTCTATATTGGCTAGACAGTTTGAAAACACGTTGAACACCATTTAGTCGATTAAGACCTTTATCCAAAAGCATATAGGGAATCAAGCCTTCGCTCGTACCAGCGGCCTGCAATTCAACCAGATTGTCTCTAACCTTAAACACTTCATTTTGCCATTGCTCTCCATCCAGATTTGGATTGAGCCTATCAAAGACAACAACTTCAACCTGATACCAAGATGCTGCTGTTACAATATGTGAAAAGACAAAAAGTAATACTAAAAGGCTAAATTTAATGTGATTCATATGCTTATTATGCCGCGATCTTTAATGCAATTTCGTTAAAAAGATATTCTAATATTTGCAACCTTGATTCAGCATCAGGTAATTCTTTACTAATCCTCAGTTTATCTTGTCCATCGAGTTTGTAACTACTAGGATCTGATTGAATTAACTGAATAATACGACCAGGATCTATATTAGCGTCTGGCAGGAAGAATAGTCGACCACCCTTTAATCCCATATCAATTTTACGAATTCCCAATGGACGTGCTAATTGCTTAAGATTACTCACTTCAAACAGGTTTTTAACCGCATCTGGTAATAAACCAAACCTATCGATCATTTCTTCTTTCAATTCATTCAATTCTGAACTCGATTTAGCACTCGCAATCCGCTTATACATGATCAAACGCATATGCACGTCAGGCAGGAAATCTTCCGGGATCAAGGCGGGTATATGTAGGTCAATCTCAGCACCATGATCAAGTGGCCGGTCTAGCTCAGGTTGTTTACCTTCTTTCATAGCTTGTACCGCCCTGTCTAAGAGCTCCATGTACAGACCAAAGCCTATCTCTTGTATATGTCCACTTTGTCCTTCACCTAAAATCTCACCCGCACCTCTTATTTCAAGGTCATGTGTTGCCAGTGTAAAACCAATGCCTAATTCTTCCAAAGCTTCTATGGCTTCAAGTCGTTTAACTGCATCTGCGGTCATGGCTTTGCGAGGCGGGACGATGAGATAGGCATAGGCGCGGTGATGCGAACGTCCTACGCGTCCACGTAATTGATAAAGTTGTGCCAAACCAAATTTATCTGCTCGGTTGATAATAATCGTATTCGCCGATGGGACATCGATACCTGTCTCGATGATTGTGGTACAAACCAGAACATTAAATCGTCGATGATAGAAATCGAGCATGATCGATTCGAGCTGTTTCTCTGGCATTTGTCCATGCGCAAATTCTACTCGTGCTTCTGGTAAAAGCTTACCAATCTCCTCAGCCGCTTTTTCTATGGTCTTCACTTCATTATGTAAATAGAAGACTTGTCCACCTCGTTTTATTTCTCGCAACATGGCTTCCTTCAATAAGATATCACTGCGCTCTCGTACAAAGGTTTTTACCGCAAGTCGTCGTGCTGGTGGTGTCGCTATGATGGAGAGTTCTCGTAGATCTGACAGCGCCATATTCAATGTCCTGGGGATTGGCGTTGCAGTTAAAGTTAACACATCAATTTCTGCGCGTAATGATTTGAATTTTTCTTTTTGTCGCACACCAAAACGATGTTCTTCATCAATAATAATCAAACCCAGGTTTTTAAAAATGATATCAGCCTGTAATAGCTTATGCGTACCGATCACTATATCGGCTTTACCATCGGCCATTGCCGACAAAGAAATATCTTGTTCTTTTTTTGATCGAAAACGTGATAATAATTCTATGCGTACTGGCCATTCAGAAAATCGATCAATGAAATTTTGATAATGCTGCTGTGCTAATAAGGTCGTCGGTACTAATAAGGCGACCTGTTTTCCATTTTGGACTGCAATAAACGCAGAGCGCATTGCGACTTCTGTCTTACCAAAGCCTGCATCACCACATACTAGCCTGTCCATAGGCTTGTCATTGCGCATGTCTTCTATCATGGCCTGTATGGCATCATATTGCCCGGGTGTTTCTTCAAAAGGAAATTTTTGTGCGAAGGCAAAGTATGCCTCTTGATCAAACTCGGAAGACTGTCCTTTTCTTGCCGCACGTCGTGCATGTAACTCCAGTAGTTCTGCCGCAACATCATAGACCTTCTCAGCCGCTTTACGTCGCGCCTTCTGCCATTGCCCACTGCCTAGTTTATGTAACGGCGCATGTTCAGGATCGACACCGGTATAGCGAGAGATTAATTCTAATGCAGCTACTGGAACATAAAGCTTATCGCCTTCCGCATATTCAAGATGAATAAATTCACCGGGTATGCCACCTGCGTCTATGGTAATCAACCCGCAATAGCGACCAACGCCATGATCTTCATGTACAACCGGTGCACCTACACTTAATTCTGTTAGATTACGGACAACTGCTTCTGCATCCTGTTGCTTGCGCTTACGCAATCGTCGTTGCATAACGCGCTCACCAAATAATTGCGCTTCAGTTATGATGGCAATATTAGGCTCATGAATTATCAAGCCATTTTCAATTGGCATGATAGCAATCCCGAATTCAACGCCGCCATGAAGAAAACTATCCCAATTTTCTACTTTAGCGGGTACCCCGCTATGCTTGAACAATTCCATGATCGTTTCACGACGGCCTTGGGTTTCAGCTGCAATCAAGACACGTCCATCAAACTCATTTAAAAAATGCTTTACCAATGCGAGCGGTTCTTTTGCTCGAGCATCTATTGAAAGGTTGGTTGGTAGTTCAGAGTCGAATTCGATAACACCAGAACTGGATTCAGACGACAGATTTTCTATATGTACCTGTGGGTAAAGTTTAAACGCGGTATAGAGATCGTTAGTATTAAGGAAGACATCTCGTGGCGGCAGTATCGGCCTTTCCACATCGTAACGCTCTTGCTCATACCGCGACTCAATATCTTCCCAAAATGTTTCTGCTGCTGCTTTAACACCATCATCTAAAACCAGTATTGAATCATCAGAGATATAGTCAAATAAAATACTTGTCTCTTCATAAAAGAGCGGCAAATAATATTCGATCCCTGCAGGCGCGAGTGATTGACTAACATCACGATAAACTGGACATTGCCCCGGATTACCTTCAAATCGCTCGCGCCAGTTTGCACGAAAACGAGCGATCCCTTCATCAACCAATGCAACTTCTCTCGCTGGTAAAACACGTATGGACGCTACTTTATCAATCGAACGTTGCGTCTCAATATCAAAAGTGCGAATACTATCAACTTCATCATCAAACAAATCGATACGAAATGGATTAATAGCGCCCATAGGAAATATATCGAGCAAAGACCCCCGTTTTGATACTTCACCATGTTCAGTAACTTGATCAACAAAACGATAGCCTTGTTGATTCAATTGCTTTCTAAAACTATCAAGCTTAATAGATTGCCCCACATCTAAAACCAGACTATTTGAAAACAAATAATCGCTAGGTAATACACGATGCATAACTGTTGTTATAGGCACAACCAAGATACCCTGCTTTGTATTGGGCAAATTGAACAACGTTTGTAAGCGATCTGAAATAATATCCTGATAGGGAGAAAACAGGTCATATGGTAATGTCTCCCAATCAGGGAAAGTGATGATCGGAATTGAACTACTTTCTTTTATGTAAACATTCAGTTCATTGATAAGATTAACGGCACTTATTGTATCTGCAGTAACAACAATGATTAGCTTTTGTGTTTGCGTTGCCATATTGGCAATAGCAAGTGACCTTGCACTACCATATAAACGCGACCAATTAATTCTCGACTGCCCGGACTCAGGCAGTTTTGGGGACAACACATTTTGTCGAATTGACTCTGACATTAAATTTAAAACTTAAGCGACTGAATTGATTTCAGCATTTATAGCGCTTAAAACTATAAGCGGGTCATCTGCTTTGGTAATCGGACGACCAATAACCAAATAATGACTACCAGCAGCAATAGCTGCGGCAGGTGTCATAATGCGTTTTTGATCATCGCTGTTCGAATTAACGGGACGAATGCCTGGTGTTACCAGACAAAACTCCTTGCCTAACTCAGCGCT
The DNA here is from genome assembly GCA_047618295.1 of Gammaproteobacteria bacterium. Lineage (GTDB taxonomy): Bacteria > Pseudomonadota > Gammaproteobacteria > Eutrophobiales > Eutrophobiaceae > UBA7359. The sequence continues at coordinate 18,910 of JBLHKL010000004.1, forward strand.
TAGATGATTTGCCTCTTTTGCTGAACAAACAACGCCATCCAGACCGGATGATTTTGTCAGCTGTGCTAATAACATTACCTGCTTATCAACAGAATTAGATATGGCAATCTCTCTAAGATCATCATCCGCCATGCTGGTTAGTACGGTAACAGCAATCAGTAATGGTTTGTGTGTGTGTTTGTCGAGAGCTTCACATGCTGTTTCCATCATAACTCGACCACCAGAGGCATGAACATTGAGCATCCACACCCCCAAGTCTGCAGCGGCACGGCATGCGCTGGCTACGGTATTCGGTATATCGTGATATTTAAGATCGAGAAAAACATCAAACCCCATATTAATAAAACGCTCGACCAAAGCAGGACCTTCACGGGTAAAGAGTTCTTTGCCAATTTTAAGTTTGCACGCTGTTGGATCCAGTTTTTGACAAAGGTCTATTGCTTGTTTTGCATCAGGAAAATCTAATGAGACTACTACACGACTTTTATTCACCTGCAACTCCAAAAACGGGTTTTACCGTATCCCAACTCTTACAACCGGGACATAACCAATGCAGTTGTTTTGCATCAAACCCACAACTGCTACATTTATACATCGCTTTTCCTTCTATCAACTGAGCTGTTAGATCTTTAATCGTTTTAAGGTGTTCATGTGTTTCACCTTCAGATTTGGTCAAGGTATATTCGATCAAACGGTCAACACCTTTAACCGTAGGTCGGCTTTTCAATTCATCAGAGATAAAACGAATTGCGGCATTTTCCCCTTCACGTTCAGCAATTAATTCTGTCAGCATTAACAAGGAACTGATACCGCCATAGATGTTAACCAGCATTCTCAAGTATTCAACAAATTCATCGACGCGATCTAATTTTCGATAACAAGCAAACAGCGGGACAATGATTTCAGTAATATAATCACTATCCTGTGATTCAACCCGTTTATATGATTTTATCGCCAACTTGTCTTTACCAATTCTCTGATTCATTTTTGCTTCAATTAAACTGGCACGCACACAATTGGGATTAAAACTAATTGCTCGACGAATATTTTCTTTAACAATACGCATATTACCTTCGAGCAAAGCTAAATCAGCACGCTCACAATAAAACTGGGCAATCACAGGATTTAATTTCGTACCCGATATGAGTTCCAGTTTCCTGGCAATATTTATTGCATTTTCCCAATCTTTTTCTTGTTGGTATATTTCCAGTAATTCAGTGTAAGCCTGATTCAAATGTAGATCAGAATCGACTAATTCAAGGAATAAACCCTCAGCCCTATCTAGTAAACCTGAGCGCATATAATCCATACCCAGTTCAAGTAAAGCATGCGCACGTTGTTCTCGATCTAACGTCGGACGGGCAATCAAATTTTGATGAATTCGAATGGCACGGTCTACTTCTCCACGTCTACGAAATAGATTGCCAAGGGCGAGATGGGTTTCTACTGTTTCACTATCAACTTCAAGCATTCGAATAAAGACTTCTATAGCCTTATCGGGTTGTTCATTCAACACGAAATTCAAACCTTTAAAATATTCTGGGTAAATTGTACTTGAAGACTGATTGTTTTTTGAATTACCCCTACGTCGGCCTATCCACCAACCGCTCAAGGCGGCAACCGGCAGTAGTAACCAAAGCAGGTTCATCTCATTTAGCATCAATACTAATCCCTGACCGGCATAACTCGGAGATTGTTAATCTCTTTTTCACTATTTTTAATTTGCCTCTCAAGCATTATCTTATCTCGTTTCAACTTGATGATTATGGGCAAACTGGCTAACACACCAAGCATTGAACCAATAAACAAAACGAAAACAACTAACCATGACATCGGTAAACTAATTACATCGACATAATAATTTAGCTCTATTAGTTGATTATTCTTCAGGTGAAAGGCCAATCCAATCAGCAAAATAACAAAAACAAGAATCAATTTGGCAATACGGGACATATCATCTCCATCGTTAATATCCAGCTCAATTTAATATACTCAAAAGCAATAGACTATAAAAATAGTTATAGCACGTAATCAGATTATCGATTAGTCACAAAGAAAAGTATTTAGTTTTTTGTCCTTGATTTCAAACAGGACAGATAATATTACACACTAGACAATCTGTCTGAGCATGACAACATTTACAAAAAGGGTTTAACTCAGGTAGAACTAATTAAGAATGCAGAGCTAATTAGTCAGTAATAGGACTGTGGCAGTTATTTACCCTTTCACGCATCTGTTTACCTGGCTTGAAATGAGGGACATGTTTAGCCGGTAATGAGACAGGTTCGCCCGACTTAGGATTACGTCCAACTCTGGGTGGACGATAATGTAGTGAGAAACTACCAAACCCGCGAATCTCTATACGCTCTCCATTTGAGAGCGTAGAAGACATATGCTCGAGTATAGTTTTTACCGCCAACTCAACATCCTTATAAGCCAGTTGAGACTGCCGTCTTGCCAATATTTCGATAAGTTCAGATTTTGTCATGCTTCCAATCTCGGTTAGTGAGTGTTTTATCCCTACTCAAAACACATCCAAGTCATTGTTATTATTCCTAAATCCTATCAGAAGATGGGTTTGTTGCAACAGTAATTTTTAATTATTATCCAAATGTTCCTTCAAAAGGTCGCCTAATTTAGCCCCACCACCCGACTCAGGAGCATAATCATTGACTGTTGCCTGCTCATCATCTGAATGTTTTGCCTTGATTGACAGGTTGATTGTGCGCTTTTTACGGTCAATTGCAGTGATTTTTACTTCTAGCTCTTCGCCTTCTTTAACAACAGAGCGGGCATCATCAACAACTTTTTCTAGGGATATTTCGCTCGCCTTCATAGAGCCTTCAATACCATCACCCAAGGTAATATTGACATACTTTATGTCAACACTTTGTACAATACCCTTTACAATCGTTCCTTTTGGATTTTCAGCAACGTAATTTGAGAAAGGATCTTTCTCCAATTGCTTCACACCGAGAGAAATTCGTTCTCTTTCAGCATCAACAGCTAGAACAACGGTCTCAACTTCTTCACCTTTGCTAAAATTACGGATTGATTCATCTGCATTTTCAGCCCAAGAAACATCTGATAAGTGGACTAAACCATCAATACCACCATCAAGTCCGATAAAGATACCGAAATCTGTAATCGATTTGATAACACCAACGACACGGTCACCCTTATTGTGCGTTGCTGCAAATTGCTCCCAAGGATTAGACTGACATTGTTTCATGCCAAGAGAAATACGGCGACGCTCCTGATCGATGTCGAGGATAATGACATCACATTCTTGCCCGATATGAACCAATTTTGAAGGATGTACATTCTTATTAGTCCAATCCATCTCTGAGACATGAACTAAACCTTCAACGCCTTCTTCCAACTCTACAAAACAACCATAATCAGCCAGATTGGTGACCTTACCATGTAAGCGAGCACCTTCTGGATAACGACGGGTTAAGTCTAGCCAAGGATCTTCACCCATTTGTTTCAAGCCAAGGGATACGCGGTTCTTCTCGCGATCATATTTCAAAACCTTAACTTCTATTTCGTCACCAATATTGACAATCTCACTTGGATTTTTAACGCGTTTCCAAGCCATATCAGTAATATGTAACAGACCATCAATACCACCCAAATCAAGGAATGCACCGTAATCGGTAAGGTTTTTAACAACACCTTTAACCAAAGCACCTTCCTTCAAGGATGCCAGTAATGCATCACGTTCAACACTGCTTTCCGTCTCAACAACAGCTCGACGCGAAACGACAACATTGTTTCGTTTTTGGTCGATCTTAATAACTTTAAATTCGAGTGGTTTGCCTTCCAGATAGGAAGTATCACGGACAGGTCTAACATCAACTAATGAGCCCGGTAAAAAGGCACGGACTTTATCAACATCAACCGTGAAACCACCTTTAACGCGTTCAGTAATAACACCAATGATGGTGGCATTATCTTCATGTGCTTTTTCAAGCACCGTCCAGGCAATCTTACGTTTTGCTTTTTCACGAGAGAGACGGGTAACGCCATAACCATCTTCGATAGAATCCAATGCAACATCAACTGTATCGCCAAGGGCGACCTCGAGCTCACCGTGCTCGTCAAAAAATTGATCTATTGGGATGATTCCTTCGGATTTGAGACCAGCATTGACTATGATGGTATCGTTGTTGACCTCTACGACTACGGCACTGATTATCGCGCCGGGACGCATTTTTGATTCTATTTGGCTTTCTTCAAATAATTCCGCAAAACTCTCGCTCATGAAAGGTGATTCCTGAAACCCTGCTTTAACTACGGCAGGATATATCTGTTAAGGACATCTTTAAAAATGCACTTTTTTGCTATAGCTGCGTCAGTCTCGTGCTCAAACCCTCATGTATTATTCATACATTGCGGTTTTCCGCGCGAGACTTCCTTGCTCTCACAAAAAAATTACTATTTTTAATAGGCGTCCGTTGTTAATTTTAAGTTAAGCACTCATCGCGAGTGATTAACCACCTATTTTTGTAATCCCGGAACCGTGTTTCGCACTAATTCTGAGATATTTGCTAAGACTGCATCAATATCAAGTGTACTCGTATCAATAACAATCGCATCTTCTGCTGGTTTTAATGGCGATGCTGCACGTGTACTATCACGTTCATCTCGCTCGGCTATAGCAGCGGAAAGGTCGCGGAGATTAGCATTAATACCCTTTTCCTTCAACTGTTTATAACGCCTTTTGGCCCTTTCCTCGGCACTGGCTGTCATATATATCTTCAATGTTGCATCTGGAAAGACCACCGTGCCCATATCCCGGCCATCGGCTATCAATCCGGGGGCTTGATGAAATGCCTTTTGCCTTGATAATAAAGCCTGGCGAACCTTTGCAATCGGCGCTATGACAGAGGCAGCATTACCACAAGTTTCAGTACGTATTTCATCCGTTACCGTCTTACTATCCAGTTCAACATTCACTAAAGAACCCGCTTCTGCAACTCTAAATTCAACATTCAAATTTTCTGCCAAATCCACAAGAGCTGCTTCGTCATCGCTACTAATCCCATGTTTTTCTGCCGCCAGCGCAAGCACCCGATACAGCGCACCGCTATCCAAAAAGTGCCATTGTAACCAGTCAGCAAGATAGCTACAGATAGTGCCTTTGCCTGTACCACTTGGGCCATCAACAGTAATTACGGGGACTTTAGACATAAGCGATATTCATGCCCGCTTTTTGAGCCAGTTCGACAAATCCTGGAAATGACGTTGCCACATTTTCACAATCGTTAATAACTATTGGATCTTTAGCAACAAGACCAGCGACGGCAAAGGCCATAGCAATCCGGTGATCACCATGACTATTAACAACTGCGCCATTAAATTCACTTCCATGAATTACCATACCGTCTTCAGTGTCTTCGGCCTGAACGCCTGTTGCAATAAAACCGTCTAACATCGATTGAATTCGATCACTTTCCTTCACTCGCAACTCAGCCGCACCAGTCAAGCGAGTCTCTCCTTTGGCACAGCTCGCAGCGACCATGATTGCCGGGAATTCATCTATCGCAACAGGCACCAATTCTTCCGGGATATTGATCCCCTGTAATGCACTACTCTTTATATGTATATCCGCAACTGGTTCGCCAGATTGTTCTCGCTTATTCTCAAGTTCAATGTCAGCACCCATTAATTCCATAATCTTTAGCATTGCGTCACGGGTAGGATTAATGCCGACATTCTCAATCACCAAATCCGAACCGGGTGCTATTGTTGCTGCCACAATGAAAAATGCGGCTGAAGAAAAATCCGCCGGTATATTAATGTCTGTTCCCATAAGTCTATCTGCCTTGCTTATGGATATTCGATTCTGATTTCTTTTGATTGGATGAGAAAAAGCACTGAGCATTCGTTCAGTGTGATCACGGGTCGCCTGATTTTCAATAATGGTTGTGGCTCCCTCAGCGTATAAACCGGCCAACAGTAAACAGGATTTTAATTGTGCACTGGCAACGGGTAATTCATATTCAATCCCGTGTAACTGATTTTCACCGGTTATGTTTATAGGCAAAGTACCACGCTCCGTACAACTAATTTCTGCATTCATACTACGTAATGGTTTAATCACGCGCAGCATAGGTCTTGTCATTAATGATTTGTCGCCTATCAATTCAGAATCAAAGTTTTGACCCGCTAATAAGCCTGTCATTAAACGAACAGATGTGCCTGAATTACCAAGATCAATTGAATTACTGCTCTTCTTTAAGCCCTTAAGCCCAACACCATTAATACGCACAAGCTTGCCATCATTTTCTATTTCAACGCCCATCTGTTGAAAGGCATTTGCTGTTGCCAAAGTATCTTCACCTTGTAGAAAACCGCTAATCCTTGTTTCGCCTTCCGCAATTGCGCCCAACATCAATGCTCGATGTGAGATAGATTTATCTCCAGGCACAGTGATCCGACCAGAGATAACACCTCCCGGTTTGATTTGAAAACTGGAACCGCTATTTGAACTCATTTTGATTTGTTATTCAGACTGTTTTCTGGATTTAGTGAATTGATCTCTAGCTTGCTTGGCACGTTTAAAAATTGATAATAATTGTTCACTGTCAGAATTCTCAATGGCACCTTTTATTTCACTCATATGTTCAGAAAATAGTTCTAATGAATTTAATAATGCATCACGATTAGAAAAACAGATGTCATGCCACATCTCAGGACTACTAGAAGCAATTCGTGTGAAATCAGCAAAACCACCTGCAGCATATTTAAATATCTCTTCACGTTCTTGCATACCCGCCAAACAATCAACCAAGGCATAAGCCAGCATATGTGGTAAATGGCTAGTCGCCGCAAGCACGTCATCATGATGTTTAACATCAAGGTCAATTACATCGGCACCAACTGCTTGCCACATTTCAGTGATCAACTTATGCGCAGAGATATCAGTATTTTCTAATGGTGTAAGTATTACTCGATGACCAATAAACAACTCTGCAAACGATGCCTCGACACCACTTTCTTCTGTTCCTGCAATAGGATGGCCAGGAACAAAACGTGAAAACTTATCACCCATAACCTTTTGAGCAGCACTGACGACACTCCCTTTGGCACTACCCACATCGGTTAATACTGCATTTTGTTTTAGAGACACAACAATTTGCGGGAGTATTTTTTCTGTGGTCGACAGTGGCGTGCCAATGACAACCACATCAGCACCGGCCACGGCCTCATTAATATCTAAGGAGTAATCATCGATGACATCAAGCTCAATCGCTTTCTTTAAAGTGTCCTCATTCCGATTACATCCGGTAACACGATTAACGAGTTTAGCTTTACGCAAGGCACGAGCAAGCGAACCACCAATAAGTCCAACACCAATAATAGAAAGATGATCGATTAACATATCTTATATGGTCATTATTTTAGTTAATTCAGCTATAAAGCGCATGTTTTCAGATTCCAAACCAATACTGATACGCAAATGATTCGGCATACCATAGTTTGCAACAGAACGGACAATAACACCTGCCTTTAGTAAGGCTTGATAGATCCCATCTGTAGGTTGTTTAAAATCAACACAGATAAAATTTCCTTTTGATGGAATAAATTCCAAACCCAACTCATCAAATGCTTTGATTAGTCCCTGCATTCCGCTTTGATTTACTGTAACACTACGCTCTATATATTGTTCGTCTTGCAATGCAGTTTCTGCCGCAACTAATGCCAAACTATTATTATTAAACGGCTGACGTACACGATTTAACAAGTTGGCTGTGTCTGGGTGAGATAGCCCATAACCCACTCGAAGACCTGCAAGACCATAGGCCTTGGAAAAGGTACGCGTGACAATTAAATTACTAAAGTCATCCAACCATAAACTAGAATCAGGGTAATCCTCTTCAGCAGAGGCATATTCAAAATAGGCTTCATCGACTAAAACAATAACATGCTCTGGAACGTTCTCTAGCAGATGTCTCAAATGTTCACTATTGATCCATGTCCCAGTCGGATTATTTGGATTTGCAATAAACATTAATCGTGTTTTGTTGGTGATCGCAGCCAACATAGCGGGTAAATCATGCCCCCATTCATTAGCAGGAACAACGATGTGTTCTGCACCCACTGCCTGAGTCACTATGGGATAAACCGCAAATGAATGCTGCGAGTAAATAACCTGATGTTCGGTATTAACAAAAGCACGTGCCACCATTTCCAGGATATCATTTGATCCATTACCTAATGTAATGCGATCCATATTTATATTATGCTTGTCGGCAAGGGCCTTCTTTAAATTGAACCCATTCCCATCTGGATAGCGTGATAAATCTTTTGTGGACGCAATAGCATCCAATACCTTTTGACTTGGCCCTAACGGATTTTCATTAGACGCAAGCTTTATGATTTCGTCTAAACCTAGCTCTCGTTGTAACTCTTCTATAGGTTTGCCAGGATGATAAGGCTGAAGACCAGCAACACCCGGTGTAGCAAGCGAGAATAAATCACAAGACATACTATTTAATTCCTAAAAAAATCGGTTAGTTTGTTTCAAGATGAGTCGTGACATTTTCGAGAAGCGGACGACTACGCGGATGAAGAAGTTAGAACAATGTCTGGAACAATTGCTGAATGTATATGGCAATACATGAGTATCGCAGACAAATTCGTCAGGAACGAATTTGGACAATTGCAAATTGCACGTAGTGTGTAAACCAAGGACGGTTTGCATCCAAGTGGCACAACGATGTATTGAGACAAAATAACCATTTTTACAATACAGCTTTAGGGTAAGACCCTAGCAATTTGACCATAGCTGCATGTTCTTCTAACTCAAGTAATGCTTTTTTAACAGGCTGATCATCAGCATGACCTTCAATATCAACGAAGAAAACATAATCCCACATCTCACGACGTGAGGGTCTGGATTCAATCCGTGTCATGCTAACGCCATTATCAGCAAAGCAACTCAACATCTTATGCAATGCACCAGGCTTATTCGGTGCTGAAAAAATCAAAGAGGTCTTGTCGTGGCCACAAGCACTACACTCTTCTTTACCAATAACTAAAAAGCGGGTCGTATTATCGGGTTGATCTTCAATATTACTGGCAAGATTATTTAACTGATATAACTCACCTGCGGCACTGCTTGCTATGGCCGCAACATGTTCTTCATTGCTGGCAATGCGAGCAGCCTCGGCATTACTACTGACTGCAATGCGTTCCGCCTTAATTAAATGTGTATCCAACCATGCTCTACATTGTGCTAAGGCTTGTTGATGTGAATACACAATTGTTATTTCATCAAATGACTCATCTTTACTTAACAGGTGATGATGTATTCGTAATTCCACTTCACCACATATTGTTAAACTGGAATGATTCAGCATATCTAATGTGTGATTTACGACACCTTCGATTGAATTTTCAACTGGCACGACACCATAGTTTGATGCGCCCGACTCAACTTCACGAAATACTTGATCAATCGTACCGAAGGCCGTCGTATTAACAGAATGTCCAAAGTGTTTTAGTGCAGCGGATTGAGTAAATGTCCCTTCCGGCCCCAGATAGGCTATATCCAGTTGTTGTTCCAATGCCAGGCAAGCCGACATGATCTCACGGAAAAGACGTGCCATCTCTTCTTCAGAAAGTGGGCCTTTATTTTGTTCTATTACTTTTTTTAATATTTGAGCTTCACGTTCAGGACGATAAAAATTTGCAGGTTCTGCTGATGCATTTTTCACCTCTGCAACATCTTGTGCCAGACGTGCGCGATCACTGATTAGATCAATCAATTGATTATCTAATGCATCTATATCAACACGCAGCTGCGCTAGTTTTTTATCATCGGACATGGTCATGCACCAGGTTATTTCTTATATTATTTTCCAAGTGTGACAGGATACGGTAGAGACAAGCAGTTGTTAAGGAGTCGCTGTTGTTTTTACACTGTTTTTTCATGAATCTGAACAATTGAAACGTCTTATTGCTGGAAATACATTCCAAAGACTTTAGTAGTAGCGGGGGTTGTCTTACAAGCAATCAGCTTTCTTGTTCTTGTTCTTGTTCTTGTTCCCCTTCTCCTTCTCCTTCTCCTGCCCCAAATTCAATAATCCGTTCGAGGCCAGCCAAATGTTCTGTTTCATTCAAATTAACCAGTCTTACACCTTGCGTATTGCGGCCGAAGACAGAGATGTCTTTAACAGGTGTCCTTATTAGCGTGCCTTGATCACTAATCAACATAATCTCATCATCATTCTCAACTGGCACAGCGCCAACGACATTGCCATTACGTTCTGATACTTGAATGGATATTACACCCACACCACCACGTGATTTCTGAGGATAATCCTCAACCGCAGTACGTTTCCCATAACCATTTTCTGTGGCTGTCAAAATCGTCACTTCTTTGTTTTCAACTATAATTAATGAAATAACATTTTGGTCTTTACTCAAACGAATTCCACGAACACCTTTTGCAGTTCTGCCTGTTGCACGGACATGCGATTCTGGAAAACGGACGACCTTACCCGTATTACTAAACAGCATAATATCGTGTTCACCATCAGTAATCTCAACACCAATGAGCTTGTTGCCATCGGCTAACTCTATCGCACGCTTCCCACTTGGCCGTGCTCTCGAAAACTCGGCTAATGAGGTCTTCTTGACTGTGCCATCTGCCGTTGCCATAAAGATAAATTTGTTTTCCTCATATTCGCGTATAGGCAATATGGCATTGATCTGTTCCTCATCTTCTAAAGGTAATAGATTAATAATCGGTTTGCCACGCGCAGTACGGCTAGCTTGTGGTAAATCATAGACCTTAAGCCAATAGACTTTCCCTCGATTTGAAAAGCACAAGATCGTGTCATGGGTACTGGCAATGAATAATTTATCAATAAAATCTTCGTCTTTGACAGAGGTTGCTGACTTACCGCGTCCACCCCGTTTTTGTGAACGGTAAGTATCCATCGGCTGTGATTTAGCATAACCCGCGTGAGAGAGCGTCACGACCACATCTTCTTCCGTTATAAGATCTTCCATACTCAGATCTTCCTTGGTGTGAACGATCTCTGTTTTTCGTTCATCACCATAACGTTCCAGAATGTCTTTCAATTCATCACGTATAACTTCCATTAAGCGTTCAGGCCGAGAGAGAATATCCAGTAAGGCTGCAATAACGTCTAATAACTCACCGTATTCTTTTAGAATCTTATCTTTTTCGAGACCAGTTAATTTTTGTAAACGTAATTCAAGTATTGCCTGCGCCTGCACAGGAGAGAGTCGATAACCCGCCTCAATAAGACCATATTCCTTAGATAAGTTGTCAGGTCTAGATGCATCAGCACCGGCACTCTTTAACATTTCAACAACAGCACCTGATTCCCAGGTCTCTGCTAATAGAGCAGTCTTGGCGTCTGCTGGACTAGCAGACCGTTTAATAAGGGCAATGACAGGGTCGATATTGGCTAAGGCAACCGCAAGCCCTTCTAAAACATGAGCACGCGCTCTAGCTTTACGTAATTCAAAAAGACTACGACGCGTAACTACTTCGCGACGATGACTAATAAACGCTTCTAGTAAATCCTTCAGATTCATCAAACGTGGTCGATTATCAGCTAATGCCACGATATTGATGCCGAATACAGATTGCATCTGGGTAAACTTATACAAATTATTCAGGATAACTTCTGCAACTTCTCCACGACGTAGTTCAATGACAACGCGCATACCATCTTTATCAGATTCATCGCGTAGTTCACGGATACCGGTTACCTTCTTGTCTTTCACCAGCTCGGCTATCTTTTCAACTAAACGCGCTTTGTTAACCTGATAAGGAAGCTCGTGAATAAGAATCTTGCTACCTGAGTCATTCTCTTCAATCTCAGTACGTGCGCGGACATAAATGCGACCACGGCCTGTTTCATAGGCCTCTCTGATACCCGATGAACCATTAATAATGGCTGCAGTTGGAAAATCAGGACCTGGGATATACTGCATTAATTCCGGAATGGTTAATTCAGGGTTTTCAATCAAGGCCAAACAAGCAGTCACGACCTCTGTCATATTGTGCGGCGGGATATTGGTCGCCATGCCCACGGCAATACCACTGGAACCGTTTACAAGTAGATTGGGGATGCGGGTCGGCATGACCACGGGTTCATGCTCAGAACCATCATAGTTCGGTGAAAAATCGACCGTTTCTTTATCGAGATCTTCTAATATTTCATGCGCAATTCGCGACATACGCACTTCGGTATATCGCATTGCAGCAGGAGAATCACCGTCAACTGAACCGAAGTTACCTTGTCCATCGACCAATACATAACGCAAGGAAAAAGGCTGAGCCATACGTACCATAGTGTCATAGACAGCGGTATCACCATGCGGGTGGTATTTACCAATGACATCACCCACGACACGGGCTGATTTTTTGTAGGGCTTGTTATAGTCATTACCCATTTCTTTCATCGCGAACAGAACGCGACGATGCACCGGCTTGAGACCATCACGGACATCAGGCAGGGCGCGGCCGACGATAACGCTCATGGCATAGTCCATATAGGACTGCCGCATTTCGTCTTCTATATTGACGTACGAAAGCGCACGGGCGAAATCAGAATCGGACATAAATTATTGATGGTAAAGGAAGCAAAAAAAGCCTTAATTTCTAGTTATTTTTCAAGGCAGAATCTTAACATATTTCAGCGATTTACCCTACCAAAATTTTACTTTTTAATAGGTATTTTCTAGCCTAAATTATCCGAATAATGCAAGCATTTTTTCAGTGTCAGGATTATGCACAATTCCCTTTTCTGTAACGATGACATCGACCAATTTTGCCGGAGTAATATCGAATGCAGGGTTAATGGCCTCGATCCCATTTGGGGCGATTCGGGTGGTCTTAAAATCCGTTACTTCTTCAGTTTCGCGATTTTCGATTGGAATATCTTTTCCAGATTCAACCTGCATATCAACCGTCGAGGACGGTGCTACTACCATTACTTTTACACCATGATAATAAGCAGAAACAGCATGTGAATAGGTGCCAATCTTATTTGCGACATCACCATTGGCCGCAATCCGGTCTGAACCGACTATAAGCCAGGCTATTTTGTTATTCTCCATCACACTTGCAATGGCAGAATCAATAACCAGGTTCACCGGAATTTGAGCCTGCTGTAATTCCCAACTGGTCAAACGCGCCCCCTGGAACCAGGGCCGGGTTTCAGAAGAAAATACATTTTTGATTGAGCCATTTTTAAATGCCGTTCTAATAACTCCCAACGCCGTACCATAGCCACCAGTAGCTAATGCTCCCGCATTACAATGTGTGATTACCTGACTATCAGACATTATTAACTCAGCACCTAAACGTCCCATCTCGTGATTTGCGGCTATATCCTCATCATGGAGTCGTATGGCAGTTTCCAATAAGACCGGTTCTGGATTTCCCTCTATCGAACCAAAGTCCTTCCTCATCTCAGCAATGGCCCAATGCAAATTCACCGCTGTGGGTCTTGCCGCTGCAAGTGCCTCTAGATCAGCTTCTATCTTTTCTCGCCATGATTCCTCTGCATCTTGCCAAGCCGTTCGTGCTGCTAGTACAACCGCATAGGCTGCAGCAATGCCAATTGCTGGTGCCCCTCGAACAACCATATCTTTAATTGCCACCGCGACAGCAAGAGCTGAATCGTAATCAAGATAGTTTATCTCTCTGGGTAGTTTCCTCTGGTCTAGCAAGGTCAACATCCCTGCATTCCACTTCACGGCAGAAAATGTTTCAGCTGGGAATTCTAATTTCTCGTCGTCCAATTCGTTTTATCCTGTTAATGACTTATCATGGTGAAAAAACCAAGGATACCTTTTTCAAGATGAATGTTGATACCTTAATTCATGCCAGATGGATTATACCTGTTGAACCTGCAAATACCGTCTATGAAAATTATTCAATCGCGATCAAAGACGACAAAATCGAAGGCATACTTCCCTCTGATGATGCGCGTAAGAAATTTTTGGCAGTGGAAGAACACAATCTGGATCAACACGCACTCATTCCTGGGTTGATCAACGCACATACCCATGCAGCCATGACCCTGTTACGCGGGCTAGCTGATGACCTGCCTTTAATGAAATGGCTCAATGAGCATATCTGGCCTGCTGAACAGAAATGGGTTAATCCTGAATTCGTCAAAGACGGTACAGAAATTGCCGTAGCCGAAATGATCCGTGGCGGCACCACTTGTTTCAACGATATGTACTTCTTCCCTGATCAGACAGCCGAAGTCTGTGCGAATGTCGGTATGCGTGTCGTTGTCGGTTTAATCCTGATCGACTTCCCTACCGCATGGGCGAATGATCCCGATGAGTATCTACTCAAGGGCGAACAAGTACACGACACTTATCGACATAACCCTCTGGTAAATACCGCCTTTGCACCACACGCCCCCTACACTGTGTCGGATGAACCGTTAAAACGTGTCAATGTGCTTGCAGAAGAACTCGACATCCCGATTCATATGCACATCCATGAAACTGCATTTGAAGTAGAACAAAGTATCGAACAACACGGTAAACGTCCTCTACAACGCTTATCAGAACTCGGCCTTATCAGTCCACGCATGTTGGCCGTGCACATGACGCAGCTGGAACAAACAGAAATAGAAGAACTCGCCAAACTTGGCGTCAGCGTCGCACATTGTCCCGAATCGAATCTAAAACTCGCCAGCGGTTTTTGCCCGGCAGCACAATTGCACAACGCCGGCGTGAATGTATGTATCGGTACCGATGGCACAGCCAGTAATAATGACTTAGACATGATTGGTGAAATGCGCACAGCCGCGATACTCGCTAAAGGTGTAGCCAACGACAGCACCGTCCTCGATGCACACACCACATTAAAGATGGCCACACTCAATGGCGCTAAAGCACTCGGCCTGAACGAATCAATCGGCTCATTAAAAAAAGGCAAACAAGCCGACATCGTCGCGATCAACCTCGACCAACTAGAAACCGCACCAATGTACGAACCACTATCACAAATCATCTACGCCGGTAACCGAGAACAAGTCAGTGATGTCTGGATAGCAGGGAAACAAGTCTTGAAGAACAGAGAATTAACGACTATGGAATATTCCAGGTTGATGGAGAAAGCAAAAAGTTGGGAAACAAAGATTAAAGGATAAGAAAGAATTATTAAAAAAAAGAGAAAAAGACTAAAAACTAAACTCTTAAAAATTTATCCTTTATATTCTGATAAACCTGTATTTTTATCTACTACTGGTTTGTGCTTATCAATATAACGATTAATAGTTTTAAATGATGGGTTTCCTGGCATCATATAACCATAAACATCAAATACTGGCACCGTATAATGGTTCGATTTAATTCCTGATGCTTTTAACTTTTCTATCATTTCATTTTCTTTGTTACGATCTCTATCAACAAAGTATTCTGTATATTTAATATGATTATCATCAAATACTTTTCTTTTTTTAGTGCAATAACCACATGTAGTTAAGGAGTACATAACTATTTCGCTACTACCACCCGAAATATAAGGTTTATATTTTTCTATATTTAATTTTTCTAGCACTTCATCTTCATAACGAGCAAACATTACAACCATAACGATAAAAATAAAAAAACATGTCAGATGAAGGAGTATTGTTGTTGGTGACTTATCTTTATAATACTCAATTGTATCAGCATATTGGTTTTGCATTAAAAACCGTTTAGTAAATCCATCTCTATTCGTTTTCTTCATTTAAATGCTCCAGAAAACTCATTCCATTTATTAACAATCTCACAAAACAATAACGCAGTTTGTTCTGCATCATAACGTGCAGAGTGTGCTTCTTTGGTATCCCATTTTAGTCCTGCTTCTTCTGCTGCGCGTGCCAATACTGTTTGTCCATAGGCAAGTCCCGCCATAGTTGCGGTATCAAAGGTACTGAAAGGATGAAATGGATTGCGCTTGATCTGTGCACGTTCAACTGCAGCATTTAGAAAACCCAAATCAAATGATGCATTGTGTCCCACCAATATGGCGCGACTGCATTTATGTTCTTTTATTTTTTTGCGTATCGGTTTAAATACTTCATGTAAGGCCTCAGTTTCACTGACGGCGATTTGTTTACGAAAGGGATGATTCGGATCAACGCCGATAAAATCGAGTGATGCTTGATCCAAATTAGCACCTTCGAATGGATTGACATGTTTGGAGACGACTTCATCGATGCACCATTGATGCTCTTCATTAACAGTCACCGTTACGGCTGCAATTTCTAATAGCGCATCGGTAGCTGAATTAAAACCGGCTGTTTCTACATCAACAATGACGGGCAAAAACCCACGGAATCGTTTTGCAACCGGTGATTTATTATTGACCGCCGTTTCTGTTATTTCTTCAGTTGCCATGAACATGTCCCTCCGGCACGAAAGGGGACTATTTCTTCATCACCAAATGGTAAAAATTCGGGGATGGCTTGTTCTTTTTTAATTAAGGTCATTTGCTCTGTATTTCGTGGTAAGTCGTAATAGTCTGCGCCATAGTGACTAGCGAAGGCTTCGAGTTTGTCGAGTTGTCCTGCGCTGTCAAATACTTCGGCGTATATCTCTAGAGCGTTGGCCGCGGAATAGATGCCGGCACAACCACAACTGGTTTCTTTTGTGTTGCGTGCATGCGGCGCGCTATCGGTACCAAGGAAAAATTTCGGATTACCGCTGGTTGCTGCTGCCGATACCGCCTGCCGATCATCTTCTGCCTTTAATATAGGTAGGCAATAATGATGTGGTTGTAGGCCACCTTTAAATAAATCATTCCTATTTAAGAGTATGTGTTGCGGTGTGATCGTTGCAGCAATCTTATCATTTGACTCCATAACAAAATCAACCGCGGCCCGTGTTGTGATATGTTCAAAGACTATCTTTAGTTCAGTAAAATCTTTTACCAATGGTGTTAGCACCTTATCTATAAACACGGCTTCGCGGTCAAACACATCGACATCATCATCTGTTACTTCACCGTGCACCAGAAGTGGCAAGCCATTTCCCATCATGGCTTCGAGGGCTGCGTAGGTCTTCTTGATGTCTGTTACACCTTGATCGGAATTGGTCGTGGCACCGGCGGGATAATATTTTAAAGCCTTTATAATATTCGACTCTGCGGCAGTCTTTATCAACTCTACTGATGTGTTATCTGTAAGATATAATGTCATCAACGGTTCGAAATTATATTTTTCATCGACACACTGTAAGATACGTTCCTTGTAAACCAGTGCCATTTCTGTATTAACCACGGGTGGTTTAAGATTAGGCATGACTATCGCGCGCGAAAATTGCGCTGCGGTATGATTCACAACACTGGACAATGCAACACCATCACGCAGGTGGAGATGGAAATCGTCAGGTTTTGTAATGATTAATGTTTGCATAGTTGAATGAAATTATTACATATTAAAGATGAAAGGTATCTACACACTTTATTAAAGAGAGAACAATATGGAATTCACAAAGTTAGGCAACACCGACATCAAAGTCAGCCGTATTTGTCTCGGCACGATGACCTGGGGTGAACAAAATACAGAAGCCGAAGCACACCAGCAATTAGATTATGCTGTAGATGCCGGAATAAATTTTATTGATACCGCTGAAATGTATCCGGTACCACCCACAGAAAAAACCCAAGGTCTGACTGAAACCTATATTGGTACCTGGCTAGCTAAAAGACAGGATCGCGATAAATTGATTATTGCTAGTAAGGTTTGTGGGAATGAATCATTCGTTGACTATATGCGCGAAGGTGACGTCAAATTAGATAAAAAGAATATCCATCAGGCATTAGATGCCTCTTTAAAACGACTGCAAACAGATTACATCGATCTCTATCAAACCCATTGGCCAGATCGTGATACTAACTACTTTGGTAATTTGGGTTATTACCATGTCCCGGAAAAAGACGGCACTGCAATTGCCGAAACACTAGACGTGCTTGATGGACTAGTAAAGGAAGGCAAGATTCGCATGATTGGTATTTCGAATGAAACCCCATGGGGTTGTGCTGAATATCTACGCGTTGCTAAGGAGCTCAATTTACCAAGAATAGTCAGCATCCAGAACCCTTATAATCTATTAAACCGAACATTTGAAATTGGTCTTTCAGAATTTGCCCACCGTGAACAGACAGGTTTGTTAGCATACTCGCCGCTCGCTTTTGGTGTTTTGAGTGGTAAATTTTTAAACGGCGCCAGACCCGCAGGCACTCGCTTGGTGTTATGGGATCGTTTCAGCCGTTACTCAAACCCACAGGCCGACGCGGCAACCGCAGACTATGTGAAACTGGCACAAGAAAATGGATTGGACCCAGCGCAAATGGCATTGGCTTTCGTGAACAGCCGCCCTTTTCTGACCAGTAATATCATTGGCGCCACATCAATGGAACAACTGAAGAGTAATATCGAGAGCATCGATATCAAACTTTCGAAAAAAATCATCAAAGCAATTGAAGCTATCCATGAAAAAATCCCAAATCCTTCTCCTTAATATAGTCATGACCCTGAGTTGTGGTCTGACTTCTCCCATGGCCTTTGCATCAGAGACAGAGGAGATATGGTTATATGTGTTTTTAATCCCTGTTTATTTTGTATTGGCTCTGCAATCTCTTCTGGGATTGTTTATGTTGGCAATGAAACAATTCAACTCAAGGAAATCTATTTTAGTAACCATGATCCCGGCAAGTTTGTTGATGATAATTGGAATTTTAATCACACTTTATTTCCAATCTATAAATGAATTATGGGGGCTCCTCTCAATATACTTATTATTTGGTCTGTTTATATTTGTGTTGCCACCCATTCAATATGTGGTTTTAAATAAAGCCAGCAAGAACTCTGAAGAAGATTTAAAGGAAGGCCTAGAGAAATGAAAGGTATCGGCACTCACTACCTGACTGTTTGAATCAGGAGTAGACCGTTAGAATTGGCTCAAACAAAATGCTAATCCATGTATAATCTTGGGTCATAATCAATTAACAAGAGTCGCTATGGAATTATCAGCATTAACCGCCATCTCGCCGATAGATGGTCGTTACCAAAATAAAACCGATTCATTAAGACCAATATTTAGTGAATACGGACTATTCCGATTTCGAGTACAGGTCGAGATCGAATGGCTAAAGACATTAGCAAAACACCCGGGTATTGCTGAAGTAAAAAACTTTTCATCTGCTAGCGTCACTTTGCTCGACAGCATAAAAGATAACTTTTCAGTTGCCGATGCCGCGGCCATCAAGGAAATTGAAAAGACCACCAATCATGATGTAAAGGCCGTCGAATATTTCATTCGCGATAAGATTAAAGACATTGCTTCACTAGAGACTGCTAGCCAGTTTATTCACTTTGCCTGTACCTCCGAGGACATCAATAATCTAAGTCATGCATTAATGCTAAAAGAAGCACGTGAAACTGTCTTATCGGAAAAATTGCAGGGTCTTATTTCTCATCTGCAAACATTGGCAAATGACCATGCTTCATTACCTATGCTATGCAGAACACATGGCCAAACAGCATCACCAACAACCCTAGGTAAAGAATTTGCTGTCTATGTACATCGTTTATTGCGTCAACAATCACAGTTAGAAAAAATAGAAATACTGGGCAAGATGAATGGTGCTGTCGGTAATTTTAATGCTCATCTATCGGCCTACCCAGATCTGGATTGGATGTCGCTTTCAAAAGAATTTGTGGAAGGACTTGGATTAGACTGGAATCCACACACCACCCAAATCGAATCGCATGATTATATGGCAGAATATTTCCATGTATTGTCGCGCATTAATACCATCCTGATAGATTTAAGCCGTGATATCTGGAGCTACATCTCGCTCGGCTACTTCAAGCTAAGATTAAAAGAAGGCGAAATCGGTTCATCCACCATGCCACATAAGGTCAACCCTATCGATTTTGAAAATGCCGAAGGTAATCTAGGACTGGCAAATGGCATCTTTGAGCACCTTGCACAAAAACTACCTATCTCGCGCTGGCAACGCGACCTGACTGATTCAACTGTATTGAGAAATATGGGTGTAGGCATTGCTCATAGTCTTATCGCATTTGATTCTTGTACTAAAGGCTTATCAAAATTGGATATTAATCCTGAGGCCATTGATGCTGATCTGGAGCAATCATGGGAAGTTTTGGCAGAACCAATACAAACGGTAATGCGCCGTTATGGCATTGATAATGCTTATGAACAATTGAAAGAATTGACTCGTGGACAAAATATTAATCAGGAAACCCTGCATAAATTTATCGAACAACTTGAACTACCCGATGATGTTAAATCACAATTACAACAACTTACACCACAAAACTATACAGGCAATGCTGAAGACCAAGCGAAGCTTGTCTGTAATAAATAATAAGGACAGCAGGACAGGAAGAAAACATGAATAACCTTGATGATTACATTTTGGGCGAGTCTACCGGTGAAGCCATTAAAGTCGAAACGCGTCAGGATAATGCAGAAGCGGCACTCGCACTGGTAAAACAATGCAATCAGAAACTAGCCATCATTTCCCATGAACTGGATCCATTCGTCTACAACCAACCTGAATTTGTCGAAGCCGTAAGGCAATTGGCATTAAAAGGACGCTATGTCGATATACGTATCCTCGCCTTTGAACCCGAGACAATAGTACGCAAAGGTCATAAACTCGTTGATTTAGCAGCAAAAATCAGCAGTTATATCGAAATCCGTAAACCTTCGTCACAATATAAATCATTCAATGAAGCGGTACTCATTGTCGATGAAGTAGGATACCTGTTTCGAGAAAGCGTTGAACGATACAGAGGAAAAGTAAACTTCAACGGCCGTCGCGAGTCGAAACACATGCTAGAAGTGTTTAATAGCATGTGGGAAACGTCTAAGCCAGACCCCAATTTTAGAAGGATGCACATATAAACCTGGAAACCCCAGTTGACCGGCCTTAAATTTGAACTATGCAAAACAGCACATACCTATCATCAATATCAGCATCTCACTTATTTGGTGAATACGCCTACTCATTTAATTGCACGTTTTTCAGGCTTACTTGCCTACAGGACGTAGGTAAGGAGCGGAAGCTTTGCTTGACGGCGAAAGCCTTACGTAGAATCGCTGGTTTTTGCTCCTGCAAAACCAGCATACTGTACGTCCTGTACATAACTATGCTCGGCTTTCTAGTCGGCGCAATTGAACCTGAAAAATGCACACTTAAACGCGTCCAATAGAGGTTCCCAAGTTGAAAAAACTGATTCAACTTGTCCTGTTATTTACTGTCATTAACAGTCCTGCTGTGATGGCTGAATCGATGAAGATCGAGACCATACCTATGCAAAACAGACAAGTCGAAGATGTTATTCCAATTCTCAAACCATTAGTTGTTGAAGGTGGTACCGTTACCGGGATAAACAATAAGTTAATCGTTAAAACCACGCCTTCAAACCTCAAACAAATAAAACAAGTCCTTGCACAGATTGATAATGCCCCGCGTCGTTTAATGATCAGCGTCAAACAAGATGTCGATGGGAGTCTCAATGTTAAGGAAAGTGGTGTTTCCGGGCGCTATAGCACTGGAGATGTCACGATAGCATCGCCTGACACAGGTCGTGGCGGCACTATCATTCAGGGTAAAGACAGCGACGGTAATGTGGTTCGCTATCGTCAACTGGAAACCAGATCGCGTCTAGAGGACAGAAATGTCTTTCGCGTTCAAGCATTAGAAGGTAACCCAGCCTATATCAGTACAGGACAATCTGTCCCCATACCTAATCAAACTACTTTCGTTACCGGCGGTGGCGTAGTCGTTCAGGATGGTGTCGAATATAGAGATGTGGAATCCGGTTTTTATGTCCTGCCCAGAATCCAGGGCGATAATGTCACACTATTGATATCACCCAAGTTATCCCGCATCAGCCCTAATCAAGCTGCAATATTTGATATTCAAAACGTAGAAACCACCGTGAGTGGTCGATTGGGAGAATGGATACCAGTCGGTGGGGCCACCCAACATTTCAATGATAGCTCAAAAAGAAACTTGATTAGCACAAAACGACGTAGCCAAGAACAGAGAAATGTTTTAGTTAAGGTCGAAGAGATTAAATAGTTTTCGCGTGATTCCACTTTGGCTGATAAAATAGCCAACCTCAATATCCTTCACTAAACAATAATCTAAGATTTGATGCTAATACTGCCAGGCGCTAACGCCCTTTCTGACTTTCGTGTAAATAAACTTCTTTCTGCCTTGCAGTCGTGTGTACCGGCAATTAGCTCAGTTGACTCGTATTATGTTCACTTTTCTGAGACGAGTACCGACCTCGATCAAAACGAAACGAGACAGCTAAAAGGCCTGCTCAGTTATGGCGCAGAGACTATAAACAATCCTCTCAATTCATTCAAAATCATTGTTATTCCAAGACCCGGCACTATCTCTCCCTGGTCTAGTAAGGCAAGCGATATTGCTCATAACTCGGGACTAGACAAGATCATTCGTCTTGAACGCGGCAGAGTTTATTCATTTAAATTAAACGATAGCGACACTCTAAATGAAGAACAAATAACACTACTTAAGCCACATATACATGACCGTATGACAGAAATTCTCATATCTAATGAGAATGATGCCAGTGCTTTATTTGCTATGACTGAACCCGCCGAGTTGAATCAGGTTGATATCATGAACGGTGGAATGGGTGCATTGGAAACAGCCAATACTGAAATGGGTCTGGCTTTATCAAATGATGAAATAAATTACTTATTCACCTCGTTTGAGAAGTTGGGGCGTAACCCCACCGATGTAGAATTAATGATGTTTGCACAAGCCAATTCTGAACATTGCAGGCACAAGATCTTCAACGCTGAGTGGACTATCGATAATGTTGAACAAGAACATTCCTTGTTTAAAATGATAAGACAAACCCATGAAGCCAATCCAGGAAACGTACTCTCGGCTTACCATGATAATGCTGCTGTTATGGCCGGTTTCAATGGTGCACGCTTTTTTACCGATCCGAGTAATCATCATTATGGTTATCATGATGAAGATATCCATATCCTGATGAAGGTTGAAACGCATAACCATCCAACGGCAATATCACCCTACTCTGGTGCCGCCACCGGTTCTGGCGGAGAAATTCGTGATGAAGCAGCAACCGGACGTGGCGCAAAACCAAAGGCTGGTCTATGTGGTTTTGCAGTATCAAATTTAAAGATCCCCGGATTTGAACAAGCCTGGGAAACAGACAATGGCAAACCAAATCGAATAG
>JBLHKL010000005.1:0-40143 GCA_047618295.1 Gammaproteobacteria bacterium
CTTGATTAAATGATAGGTGCGGTTAATTGACTGATCCAATACGAACAGTTATCTACGGTGCGAACAAGCAAGAAATAAGTTTTTATCAATCATTGGTAGATAAGCACGGTTCGCCATTACTGCTATTTGATTCTTCAAAATTAAAACAACAGTATCGCGCGCTTCAACAAGCACTGCCGAATGTTGATTTATTTTATGCGATTAAAGCCTTACCACAAATTGATGTATTAAAAAAATTAGATGAACTAGAGGCAGGTTTCGACGTCGCCTCTTCTGGCGAACTCGACATACTACTCAGTTTAAAAGTAGGTGGCAGACGCACGATACATACACACCCGGTCAAAAGTGATAAAGACATTCGCGATGCATTACGTTTTGGCTCGACCACTTTTGTCATCGACAATCTGGATGAATTAAAAAAACTGCAACCTTATCGTGGCCGTGTCGGCATTTTACTTAGAGTAAGCTTTCGCAGTGAAAATGCGAAAGTCGACTTATCAAAGAAATTCGGTTGTACTGAAAATGAAGTTGCAGACATTATCCTGCAAGCTGAACAACTTGGTTTACACATAAAAGGACTGTCCTTTCACGTTGGTTCACAATGCGAGACATCCGACCAATATGTTGCTGCTATTCATAGCTGTCGTGACATGATGCTGGAATTAAATCAAAAAGTTAAAGCACCCTTGTCTATTCTCGATATCGGCGGTGGCTTCCCTGCAGACTACGCATTGGAATCAATCGACATTCTGGAATTTTGCAAACCTATCCGAACAGCCTTAGAAAGCTTACCGGAAGACTGGCACATCTATGCCGAACCGGGTCGCTACTTGATTGCGCCAGCCGTTACTTGTGTAACGACAATCATTGGTAAATCGATACGTTATGGCATGCCCTGGTATTATATTGATGATGGTGTTTACGGATCATTCAGCGGCAAAATATTTGATCACACTGAGTATCCTTTACAGGTTCTCAAAGAGGGTGAAACGTCACCTAGCGTGCTGGCAGGGCCTACGTGCGACAGTATTGATATTATTGATGAACACATAGAACTACCCGAATTAAATATAGGCGATCTAATCATTGGTCATCAAATGGGTGCTTATACCGCCGCAACACGAACCCGATTTAATTTACTCAAAGAAGCTAAATTTATCGTATTGTAATTTCAGTTAATAATAAACAAACCACCGTGTCCAAATCTTTTCAATTCGTCCTTCCCTTATAACTTGCCGAATCATTGTTTTATTTCAAGGTTGAGCAACATGAATGTTGCGAAAACGCATTAGGACACGACTGCATCCATGCAGTCGTACGCGGGAATGACAGCGATGGATTTAAACCGGAGCGGGCAAATCAGATGACCCCATAAGATACTTATCAACCGCAGCGGCAGCTGATCTTCCCTCTGCAATAGCCCACACAATCAAACTCTGCCCATGTTGCATATCACCAGCAACAAACACACCTTCTACATTAGTCTGCCAGTTTTCTTGCCAAACATTAGTGCGGTCATTTAGATCGATACCGAGTTGTTCAACCAAACCTTCTTTTTCTGCACCGGTGAATCCCATTGCCAGGAAAACAAAGTCGGCTTTGATCATTTCTTTGCTGTTCGGTACGTCATTAAACTGCATACGGCCGGCTTCGCGTTGTAACTCTACCTTGGTGAGTTCGAGATCGGTTAGGTTACCATCGGTATCGCCGTGGAATTTTTTCGTTTGTACTGAATAAACCCGTTCACCACCTTCTTCGTGCGCCGAGGCGGTACGATAGATAAACGGCCATTGTGGCCATGGGTTATCTTGTGCGCGTGCTGCTGGTGGCCGCGGCATGATCTCTAGTGAGGTCACTGAGGCTGCACCTTGTCTGTGCGAGGTACCGATACAGTCCGCACCGGTATCACCGCCGCCGATGATAAGTACGTGTTTACCTTTTACATTGATCAATTCTTCTTCAGGAATGGTATCGCCCATGCAAATTTTATTTGCTTGTGGCAAGAAATCCATTGCTTGGTAGATGCCTTTTAACTTACGTCCAGGGATTGGCAAGTCGCGTCGTGCGGCCGCACCACCGCTTAAAACTAATGCATCGAATTCTTTCTTTAGGTCATTCGCATCGATATCGATACCGATATGACTGTTTGGTTTGAAGGTAACGCCTTCCGCTGCCATCTGTTTCATACGTCGATCAAGTTGGCTCTTTTCCATCTTGAATTCAGGGATACCGTAACGCATTAAACCACCGATACGATCATCTCTTTCAAACAAGGTGACATCATGTCCGGCACGTGCGAGTTGTTGTGCGGCGGCCATACCTGCAGGTCCTGATCCGATCACACCGACCTTCTTGCCGGTTTTCTTTTCTGGAATTTCCGGTTTGATCCAACCATTTTCCCAAGCCTTATCAATAATAGATAGCTCGACAGCCTTGATGCTTACCGGGTCTTCATTAATACCGAGTACACAAGCACCTTCGCATGGTGCTGGACACAGGGTACCGGTGAATTCGGGGAAGTTGTTGGTGGCATGTAGACGCTTAATCGCCTCTTGCCATTGATCACGATAGACCAAGTCGTTCCAGTCCGGGATCAAGTTACCTAATGGACAACCTTGATGACAGAAAGGGATACCGCAATCCATACAACGTGCGGCTTGTTCTTTTAATGGCGCTACCGGCCAAGGTTGCATGACCTGTTTCCAGTCTTGCTTACGTTCTGTTATAGGTCGGTAAGGTTGTTTCTCCCTACCGTATTCCATAAACCCAGTTGGTTTACCCATTGGCGGCCTCCATAATGGCTTCTTCTTCAGACAGGCCTTTTTCTTTACCACGTTTAATAGCTTCTAATACGCGTTTGTATTGTTTCGGCATGACTTTTACAAATTTAGATTGGTATTCGTTCCAGTTGCCTAATATCTTTTCGGCAACGGTACTTTGTGTGTACTGCACATGTTTTGTCAGCAAACCTTTAACGACCTCAACATCTTCTGCGCTTTCTATCATCTCGAGATTGACCATGCCCATGTTGCAATGGATCTTAAAGTCATCATTTTCATCGAGCACATAGGCGATACCACCAGACATACCTGCAGCGAAGTTGCGACCGGTCTTACCGATGATGACAACCCGACCGCCGGTCATGTATTCACAACCATGGTCACCAACACCTTCAACGACCGTATTCACACCACTGTTACGTACACAGAAGCGTTCGCCAGCAAGACCTCGGAAATAGGCCTCGCCTTGGGTCGCACCGTAAAGCACAACATTTCCGACTAAGGTATTTTCCTCTGCGACAAAGGATGATTTACGTGGTGGATAGACAATGATCTTACCGCCAGAGAGTCCCTTGCCGATGTAATCATTCGAATCACCTTCCAAAGTCATGGTCACGCCTTTCGGTACGAAGGCACCAAAGCTCATACCGGCTGATCCATTAAAATGAATATTCACCGTATCTTCTGGCAATCCTTCCGCACCATAACGTGTGGTGATGTTATATCCGAGGATAGTACCTGTTGTTCTATCGGTGTTTTTGATCGGCAAGATGATGTCGACTTTCTTTTTACTGTCTAATGCCTCTTTACTCAGTGGCACTATCTTGGTCATATCGAGCGATTTTTCCAGACCGTGATCTTGTTCATTCACACAGTAAATCTCATCGCCTGGTCGTGGTGTTGGCTTATGCAATATGTTGGTAAAATCCAGACCTGCTGCCTTCCAGTGATCGACTGCTTTCTTGGTTTCTAATCTATCGACTTGGCCGACCATTTCGTTAACGGTTCTAAAACCTAACTCAGCCATGTACTCGCGCACTTCTTCGGCGATGTACTTAAAGAAGTTTTCGACAAACTCAGGCTGACCACTAAACTTTTTCGTCAGCTCTGGATTTTGTGTCGCAACACCGACGGGGCAAGTATTTAAATGACAGACGCGCATCATAATACAACCCGAGACAACCAGTGGTGCGGTTGAGAATCCGAATTCTTCTGCACCGAGTAAGGCGGCGATAACAACATCGCGTCCAGTCTTTAACTGACCATCGGTTTGGACAACAATACGATCACGTAGGCCATTCATTACCAATACTTGCTGCGTCTCGGCTACGCCTAATTCCCAAGGCAATCCGGCATGCTTAAGTGAGCTCATCGGTGATGCACCGGTACCACCGTCATAACCAGACACTAACACCACATCGGAATGTGCTTTAGCCACACCGGCAGCAACCGTACCGACGCCGACTTCTGCAACCAGCTTCACGTGGATACGTGCCTTTGGATTGGCATTCTTTAAATCGTGTATCAGTTGCGCCAAATCTTCGATCGAATAAATATCGTGATGCGGTGGTGGTGAGATCAATTCTACCCATGGGGTCGAATGTCTGACTTCTGCAATCCAGGGATAGACCTTTGAGCCGGGTAACTGTCCGCCTTCGCCCGGCTTCGCACCCTGCGCCATCTTAATTTGGATATCATCGGCATTAGCGAGGTATTCACTGGTGACGCCAAAACGACCTGAAGCAACCTGCTTGATCGAACTACGTCTTAGATCGCCGTTTGCGTCTGGCGTAAAACGATTCGGGTTTTCGCCACCTTCACCAGTGTTTGATTTGCCGCCGATACGGTTCATCGCAATCGCTAATGTTTCGTGTGCCTCTTTACTGATCGAACCAAAAGACATTGCGCCGGTTGAAAAACGTTTCATGATTTCTTCAATCGGTTCAACATCGTCTAAAGGAATGGACGTGTGCTCTTGCTTGAACTCAAACAGGCCTCTTAAGGTAGCGAGGTTTTCACTCTGGTTGTTTACCAGTTCGGTATATTCTTTAAAGATGTTGTACTGACCTGTGCGGGTCGCATGCTGTAATTTAAAGACGGTGTTGGGGTTGAATAGATGATACTCACCGTCGCGTCGCCATTGGTACTCGCCGCCCCATTCCAGATCGGGCTCTTTCACATCACGACCTGGGAAGGCATTGTGATGACGTTGATTCATTTCTTCTGCAACGACATCGATACCAATACCGCCAATACGTGATGCGGTCCAGGTAAAGTATTTATCTACGAATTCTTTATTAAGACCTAATGCCTCGAATACCTGCGCACCGCAATAAGACTGTACGGTAGAGATGCCCATCTTCGCCATGGTCTTCACCAGACCTTTATTGACCGCCTTGATGAAGTTCTTCACGGCGACAGCATGTTCCATCTCGGGTAAGCGGCCATTCCCGATCATGTCACCTAAGGACTCAAATGCGAGGTAAGGGTTCACTGCGCCTACACCGTAGCCTATTAGTACTGCAAAGTGATGTACTTCTCTTGGTTCACCGGACTCAAGCACTAGGCCCACGCGGGTACGTTTGCCGTTTCGAATCAGGTGATGATGTACGCCGGCGGTTGCGAGTAAGGCTGGGATTGCTGTCTTCGTTGCATCAATTCCGCGGTCGGAAAGAATGACGTTGGAATAGCCGTCTTCAATAGCTTGGTCGACCTCGAGATAGACCACTTCTAATGCCTTGTCCAAACCCGCGCCACCTTCGGCAACTGGATAGAGAATATCGATTGTTTTTGTTTTAAAACCTGGCAGGTTTACATCGCGTATCTTTGCCAATTCTTCATTAGTAATAACCGGTGAGTTGATCTTGATACGTCGACAACTTTCAGGCGTAGGTTCTAATAAGTTACCTTCTGGCCCAATAGTCGTTGCAACCTGTGTCACTAATTGTTCGCGAATACCATCCAATGGAGGGTTGGTCACTTGCGCAAACAATTGTTTAAAATAGTCATACAACAAACGTGAGCGATTTGATAATACCGCCAGCGCAGCATCATTACCCATTGAACCAGTCGGCTCCATACCTTTTGCCGCCATGGGCGCCATCAACAGTTTTAGGTCTTCGTGGGTATAACCGAAGGCTTGTTGGCGCTGTAATAAAGTATCTGGATTTGAACCATGTATCTGTTTTGGATTCGGTAGATTCTCAATCGGTAATAGATTGTCTTTCAACCATTCACCATAAGGATGTTCGCTGGTGAACTGTTTCTTTAATTCTTCATCATCAATGATGCGACCTTGTTTGGTATCTACCATAAAGATACGACCCGGATGCAGGCGATCTTTAATCTTTACATTTTCAGGCGCGACATCTAACACACCCACTTCTGACGCCATGATTACGATATCATCGTGTGTAACGTAGTAACGTGATGGACGTAAACCGTTTCGATCCAGTACGGCACCAATGACTTCACCATCAGTAAAAGACAATGAAGCAGGACCATCCCAAGGCTCCATTAGATTCGCATGGTATTCATAGAATGCCTTGCGCTCATCATCCATAGTCTCATGACCAAACCAGGCCTCTGGGATCATCATTAATACGGCGTGTGGCAATGGACGACCTGACATGTGCAGGAATTCCATAACATTATCAAAGGTCGCTGAGTCACTACCGCCTTCAATACAGATTGGGAATAGTTTCTTTAAGTCATCACCAAATAATTCCGACTCGCACAATGCTTCGCGCGCGCGCATCCAGTTGGCATTACCACGGGCAGTATTAATCTCTCCGTTATGCGCAACGTATCTAAACGGGTGCGCCAAGCGCCAAGCTGGAAAGGTATTGGTAGAAAATCTTTGGTGTACTAGTGCTAGAGCTGATTCGACATCGGGTTCGGATAATTCGGGAAACATCGGTTCTATCTGCGAACCGGTTAACATGCCTTTATAAACAAAGGTACGATAGGACAACGAAGGCACGTAGAACATATTTTGTTCAGATAAGTCTGAACCCCAGATTTCGTTTTCGGCACGCTTGCGGATTACATAGAGTTTGCGGTCAAACGCGACGGGTTCCAGCGAGTCACTTTTGGCAATAAAAATTTGTTTGAAGCCTGGTTCGCCATCTACTGCTGTTGGGCCTAAAGAAGAATCGTCAGTTGCGACTTCACGCCAGCCTAAAAATTGCTGACCTTCTTCTTTAATGATTCTTTCAAAGATATCCTGACATTGTTTTGCTTGAGCTGCATCGGTAGGCAGAAACACCATCCCTGCACCGTAGCTATCGGTGTCTGGTAATTCGATATTGATATCAGCACAAACACGCTTGAAGAACTTATGTGGCTTTTGAATCAGAATGCCAACACCATCACCGGTGTTTTCTTCACAGCCACAGGCACCGCGATGAATTAAGTTCCTGAGAATAGTTAATGCGTCGTCGATAATCTTATGGGACTTCTGCCCTTTCATATGCGCAACAAAACCGAGACCGCAGGCATCATGTTCTGTAGAAGGGTCGTATAAACCCTGTTGCTTTGGAGCTTGCTTCATACTGAAATCACTCAATTAATTTATTAGTTGGTTCTCTATTCGCTATATTTCGCACAGCGGATAGATTGTCATTTAGAGATAGCTAAGGAGATGCAATCAAGATAGTCCCAAGGTTGCTTTATTATTATTATTTTCTTTTTAGCTCCCCCTTCCTGACGCAAAGGGGAGACGAATTATAATAAAGCACCCTCTTTATGTCACGGTGCAACACTAAATAGATGGAACTATTATTTTAAGACGGCATTAGACGAATTTAGAGATATTTATCGCTATTTAACGTATTTTTTAGGATTATAGGAGAATTTACAGCCCTGCAATGGAGATACTGATCAAGACAAATATCGTTTTATTTACTATTTCAGCAGATCTTTAATGCTTCCGACGGTTCTAGGCCACGGCGCCATCAGCTTCGCTTTAGTGGGTAGTTTCTCAATCGCGGCAACAGCATCATCCCGATTGGCATACAGCCCATAGACTAAGACATGCCATTCCTTGCCCTTATTAGATGCATCGAATGGTATTATCTTGTCGTCACCATTTTTAAATGACTTTAGATAAAGGTTTATAGTCTCTTTTTCATATGCTCCTATTAACTGCAATACATATTTATTGGGGTCTTGCTTAACTAGCCAATTTACATCATGAACAACTGGCGCTGATGGTTTAGCTACCGGTTTAGGTTCCACAGTGTTTTCAACTTGTGCAACCGTTTCACTCTCAAGAGTCACTTGTTCAGTTTCTTTAAGCGGAATTACTTTTGCTAGATCTGATTCTTTTGCAACTATTTGCCCCTCTGCATTATAAACAGTTACTTCAGTATCATTTTTTAGATCACCTATCATTTCAGGCATGACTGGTGGTGATAGATCATCAATAGTCACGGGCTCTGTTTCGGGAGTCGCATCAGGAATTGAAGGCATCTTTATATTTACTATCTCTGTCTGATCATTCTTTTCCTTATTTACATTGGGTAAATTTAATTTAATCGTTTCAGTTTCGACTTTTTCATTACCCGTCTTGTGTAATAGTGTCGCTACACCAACAGATAAAATTAATAAGAAAATCCCGATTATCAATATCAGTTTATTCTTTAACAAGAATGCTTTGATATTGATTGATGATGGCTTGTCCTCGATTGAAACTACTTTCTTTGCCGGATCATCCAGGTATTGCTCACATAAGGCGTTAATCCTTCCCGGCATACCATGAGAAATTCGATGAATTTGTTTAATCGTTTTATCATCAAACAAGTTTAAATATGTCGCATCGCCTTCTGGATATTTATAATGTATATATAGTTCAGTCTGTTTCTCACTCAAACCTGGCATTTCAATGATATGCAGGCTGCGTGCATCATCATGATTAATCCCCGGTTCTTCTAATTGATTTAAAAATGATGGATCGCAAAATAAACAAAGATGCAGCACTGCAGCTGAATTTGAACTTATTAATATTTCAAATAATTCATTAATTAAGTCATCGCTAAACAGATCAACATTGTCAATTAACAAAACCGGGATTTGCTGTTTGTTTTGGCAGCGTTCTAACCACTGATTTAAGGTGCCTTGATTGTAGCTAGTATCTTGCAGTTCATCATCACTACCAGTCTCAATAATAGCCTTGAAAATATCATTGCTGCTTATATGCGTATTAGCAGATAGCTTTCTTATAATTAAACTCGTCTCTTCCTGCCGGGACAACTCTTCATATAGAGTCGTCTTACCTGACTCATGCTCTCCTTTGACAATAATGAGATGGTTACTATACTCAAGCAAATGTAATATCAGCTCAACACGATGCGTCAACTCTGGCGTTATAAAGTTGGGATTGGTTTGATGATTTTGATTTGTCATAAGCCTGATAAACTATTTCATCTATGAAATTAATACTTATAATTCATCTTTTATTATACGTTACTTCTAATTCTTTCTGCTTCAGAAAATGCAAAACGGTCTGTCATCCCCGCAATATAGTCAGCAACAACTCTTGCGACTACATTTTCATCTTTAAAATCTTTAGCCTCATCAATAGAGGATTGTAATTCATTAGTTAGTAATTCAGCATCTTCCATATAAGCGTAAAACAAGAAACTGACTGTTTCTTTTGCTTTATTTGCCATACTCATGACACGCTCATGCTGATATAAATTTACACGCAGATACCTTTTTAAAGCCTTATGCATAGTATCTGTAGAATCACTCATTTTAATAAGTGTTTTGCCGCACGTCCTTACTTGTTCAATATCAGTGGGCTTAATTGCATCAATCATGCTCTCGCTAGTCTTGATCAAATCACTTACAACAGTATTAATCATTCTTCTAATTATTTCATGGCGTAATCGGCTATCTGTTAAGTCTGACCATTTACTCGTAACACTTTCGTGTTGGATATTGAATAATTCACAATTTCGCAACGCTTCAATATTAAGCAATTCTGCCCGCAAACCATCATCTATATCGTGGTTGTTATAGGCAATCTCATCGGCTATGTTTGCTATTTGCGCTTCGACACCAGGATTTTCATTATTAATAAAACGTTCTCCTAGTTCACCCAGCGTTAAGGCATTATTCCGTGAACAATGCTTTAAAATGCCTTCGCGCGTTTCAAATGTTAAATTTAAACCGGGAAAACTTGCGTAACGTTCCTCTAAACGATCAACTATCCTAATAGACTGCAGGTTATGTTCGAAGCCACCATATTGCTTCATGCATGCATTAAGTGCATCCTGGCCTGCATGTCCAAACGGGGTATGACCAAGATCATGTGCTAGACATATTGCTTCTGTTAGATCTTCATTAACATTCAACGCTCGCGCGATGGTTCTACCTATCTGAGCAACTTCAATAGAATGGGTCAGACGAGTGCGAAACATATCGCCTTCATGGTTTACAAAGACCTGTGTTTTATATTCGAGGCGTCTAAATGCTGAGGAGTGAATGATGCGATCGCGATCGCGTTGATACTGATTTCGATAAGCAGTTTCATCGTCCTGATGAATTCGCCCTTTCGATTTTTCCGAGTGTGCAGCATAAACTGCCAGGTCATTTACCATTTAACTTGGTATCCTTAGTTGACAGCTTTTTGCTCCTGCAAAAGCTGAATACACGCCATCCATGGCGTTAACTCGTTTGTACCGTAACTCATTTATAAAGAGCCTGACAAATCGGCAGGACAGCCGATTTGCACGGAAACAAACCGCCCTGAAAGGGTGCGGCACAGGGAAGTGCCGCATGTAAAACATGCAATCATACGAGCAGGTAAACGTCCTTAATGGGTGGAGCAAAAAATCATCATTAACTGTTATTTTAAAACACATCACAATAATTCATGGCCGATCAACTAAGGAATCCAAATTTAACCTCTCATTCTAAAAAATGATTAATCGTTTCCGTCAATGCCTGATCAGTATACTCAGGCGTGATAACTGCTTCACCTATATCATTCAGTAATATCAAATATAAAACTCCATCTCTGGATTTTTTATCAACTTTCATATTCTCAAGCATTTGCTTGAGATTGATACCTTCTGGAATTTTTGTGGGTAATTTTGCCCGATCTAATAATGCTTTGATCCTTTCGACTTGCTCTTGTTCTAGTAAGCCAAGACGCATTGATAAATCAGCTGCCATCAACAGACCGCAACCAACAGCTTCACCATGCAACCAACCTTTATAGGATAACGCTGTTTCAATGGCATGCCCAAATGTATGCCCCAGATTTAATGTTGCGCGAACACCAGATTCTCTTTCGTCTTCAGCAACGACTTCGGCCTTGTTAGTACATGAACGTTCGATAATATAGGTTAGTGCTTTATTATCTCTTTTTATTACTAACTCGATGTTTTCTTCAAGCCATTCATAAAACGGCTTATCTCTTATCAAACCATACTTAATAACTTCGGCTAGGCCAGCAGAAAATTCTCTTTCAGGCAAAGTTGACAAAACGTTGGTATCGACTAGAACGGCACATGGCTGGTAAAAGGCACCGATCATGTTTTTGCCTAATGGATGATTCACTGCAGTCTTACCTCCGACGGATGAATCAACCTGCGCAAGAAGAGTCGTAGGTATTTGTATAAACTTTACACCCCGTTGATAACATGCTGCTGCGAATCCTGTTAAGTCTCCAATTACACCACCACCTAACGCAATCAGTATGCATGTGCGACTATATTTTTTTTCCATCAAACACGTGATGATTTGATTCAAACTATCTAATGATTTGGTGCTTTCTCCATCAGGCAATATCAATACATCATGATTTACTTTGCTCAAGCTTTCTTCTAGATGGTTTAAGTACAGTGGTGCAACATTTTCATTTGTTACGATTAAAACCTGACTACTCGTAATATGTTTATCAATTAATTTCTGATCAGACAGGATTGACTCACCAATGTAAATTGGATATTTACGGTCACCTAGATCAACTTCAATAGTTTTCATCTTTATTCACCTGCTCTAAAACTTTCTGAATTATTTGCTTAATACTCATTTTTTCAGAGTCTATAATTTCATCTGCCATTTCAATATAAGCAGGCTCTCTTTCAATCAGAATATTTCTTATTTGTTCTAAACGGTTCTCGCCCTGTAACAATGGCCTACGTTTATCATTTGCGGTTCTTTTTAAAAGCATTTCCGGGCTAGATTTTAAATAAATAATATAGCCGTTATTCTTAAGAACTTCTCTGTTCTCAGCTTGCGTTACAGCCCCACCACCCGTGGACAATACGATATTATTCATTTGAGACAATTCACGTAATACTTGCGTTTCTCTTCGCCTAAAACCTTCTTCGCCTTCAATTTCAAATATTAATGATATTTTTACCCCGGTACGCTCTTCAATCTCATGGTCAGAATCATAAAAGCTGACTGATAGCTTTTTGGCTAATTGTCGACCTATGGTGGTCTTTCCTGCCCCCATAGGGCCTATTAAAATAATATTACTAGAACGGGTCACTGTTTATGGTCAACTGGGTCTATTTATAAATGGCTAACTTGTTTTGATGAACAGGTTATATAAAAACAAAAAGGGATGATACCCGTAATGGGTACATCCCTTTAATAGTGTAACGATTATTATTGTTATTAAATCGTAAGACTATCTTTCAATATTTTCGGTGTAATGAATATCAACAACTCACTTTTACTTGTATTAATATCTGTTCTTTTAAATAGAAACCCGACATACGGAAGGTCTCCAAAGAATGGTGTTCTATCCACCGCTTTTCTGTCAGAAGACGTATAAACTCCGCCCAAGACGACGGTCTCACCATTTTGTACTAATACTTGCGTCGTAACGCTTCGTGTATTAATTGCTGGCACACCATTAACTACTGTGCCGCTTATTGTGTCTTGATTCACCTCTAAATCCATTATAATGCGATCATCAGGTGTGATCTGTGGTGTTACACGTAGACTTAGAGTTGCATCCTGGAATGATGTACTCGTCGCACCACTTGACGATGCCTCTTGATACGGAATTTGGACGCCTGATTCAATAACGGCTTCATTTTGATTTGCTGTTATCACACGTGGACTCGCAATATCTTCACCACGACCCTCTGCTATTAGTGCAGATAATTCCAACTGCAATAAGTATGAACCAACCTTACCAATGGCTAACGCTAACGATGCGGCATCTCCAGGTATCGCAGGTAAATCAACAATTAGATTTTCATTCGCGCCATCATTGAATGACGTTGTTCCGCCAAAATCGAGATTACCTGCATTACCACCACCGATTGCGGCAAAGGGATCACCGTTTCCATTCTCACCAATAGTTGCCCTATCCTGTGTTCCCCGTTTGGTATGTTTGCTATAACCAAAGCGAACGCCAATATCCTTGGCAAAGGATTCGTCCGCGTTAACTATACGAGACTCGATTAAAACTTGCCTAATAGCTACATCAAGTTCTGTTATCAAACCTCTTATAGCCTCTAAACTACTTGCAACATCCTGAATAATTAATGTATTCGTTCTTGCATCAATTGACACATTGCCACGATCAGAGAGTAAATTATTTTCAGATGCTTGTATTAAACCCATTAAATCAGCAGCATCAGCATAATTTATTTGAACGAATTCGGTACGCAATGGCGCTAATTCTTCAACTTGACGGTTTGCCTCAAGCTCAAGTCGTTCACGCGCTGCGAGTTCTTCTGATGGTGCAACCATAATGACATTCCCGTCTTTACGCATGCCTAATCCACGTGATTTAAGAATGATATCCAGCGCTTGATCCCAAGGTACATTCTTTAATCTTAGAGTTACATTACCACTAACGGCATCACTGGTTACCATATTAAGGCCGGTAAAGTCTGCAATTAACTGGAGTACCGCTCTAACTTCAATACTCTGGAAGTTTAATGACAAACGTTCACCCGTATAACCAAACTTATCTTTCTTTTGTTCTTCTGATTCTTCCTTGGTTATCGCTTTAAATTCTATCGTATATTGACCTTCAGATTGATAAGCCAAATGCTCATAATCTTCTGACACAGCACTGACCGTCATTTTCACATTATTGCCATTAGCAACTGTATCTATTTCTTTCACTGGTGTAGCAAAATCGATCACATCCAATTTTCTATCCAGGTTTGCGGGTAATTGTGTATCGAGAAAATTAATAACTACCTTTCCTGCTTCGACACCCATGTCTATAGGAATCGATGGATTAGATAACTTCACAATTACTCTGCCTTCACCATTATCACCTCTACGAAAATCAATACCCTCGATACTTCCAATTGAGGAGACAGATGACGTATTTGGATTGTTTGAATTTGATGTAGCAGAACTGCCTATACCACTATCTAAACTCAAGATAACCATATTACCTTCAACATCTAAATTATACGAAACTGAACGTGTCAGGTTGATAACAACTCTTGTCCGGCCGGCCGCTTCAACAGCACTTAAGCTGTTAGCCATACCAAGCCCTATTGTTTGCGATTTCTCAGCTAAATTTAGAGTTGTATTTGGAAAATCAATCGCGATCCTGGCTGGGTTATCTATAGTAAAATTCAAAGGATCCGCTGGCAACGCTTCTGACAGCATCAGTTTTATTTGTACGCGCTCACCTGGTAATGATGCATAACTCACATCATCTAGTGAAACTGCATAGACAGATGCACTCATTAAAGTCATGCCCGCTAGACTGATTAAACACGTTAAATCTTTTAATTTAGTTATCATGGTTTTGTAACCTTTGAAATTAAATGTAATTCTGTTGTTGGTAACCATTTTTAATACCCCGTAATCCGATCATTCTTCTATTAGAGCAAGCGCTGCTTCTCGTTCTTCCCATCGACCACTACTATCCTGAACAATCTCTCTTAGCTCAATTCGATCTTCATAAACATTAATAATCTTTCCAATGTTCACGCCAAGGTAATTACCAACACTTACTCGGTGAACTACGCCATCAGGGTCAAGAACTATTCCCCAATTATTATTGTCGTTATCAAGCGTCCCAACCATTCTTAAACTATCAAGCTCAAATTGTTCAAGTTCTTCTCGATTCCGATTACGAATTTCACGTTCCATTTCCTCTGTCAATCCATCATCAACATTGCCTTCTTGAATCTCTGGCTTATCAATTACAAAAAACAATTTAAAGGGGTTGCGGCCATTAACTTTTCCTGATTGATAAGCATAAGCCTCATAAGGCTTTATTTCTGGAAGTGGCTCTATACGACCTCCGGGTCTCACCATAACGTCAGAGACCTGAACTTCTAAGTCACTAATATCTCTTGAGACACAACCAGATATTGTTGTGATTGCTAATAAGTACAAGAGCGTTCTTAATGTTTCATTTTTTTGAATACGAGATGTCATATTAATTCTCTTCTTCAAGTGCGCGATATGTTTTTGCAACTGCCTTCATTTCGAGCTGAGGCACCCCATTTACAGACTCGCCTGTAACAGGCGTAATAGATATATCGTGAGTAGTTACAATTCTAGGTAGAGATGCTATCCCACTAACAAATTCGCCAAATTGATGATAGCCACCAACAACTGAAATATTAATAGGTAGTTCAGCGTAAAATTCTCTGGGCGCTTCACCTAGTGGTTGAAACAATTTAAATTCTAATCCCGCACTTAGGCCAGTTTGCGAAATATCGATTAATAAACCTGCCACCTCAGTTTTATTGGGTAGTTGTCGAACCATATCACCAAAATTTTGCTGCATTTCTTTCATCTGTTCTTTCAAGGCATTGAGATTCGCAGCCTTTTTTTGCCTTACATCTAAAACCCCTAATTGGTCGCGCTCTTTCTTCTCCAGACCAGACAATGTTACCCGCTGTTCTGTTATATCGAAATGCCAGCCCGCATAAACTATCGCAACAAAGACAACAGCGAAGAGTATCGCTTTGACAGGCATTGGCCAGACACCTGGGTTATTGGGGTCTAGATTATTGATATCATCTACAAAACTCATGAGTCTTCAGCCTCCACCTTAGGAACTACTTGTGAAAAGGTAAGAATAAAGCTGTTTATTTGCTCAGCTCCCGCAGCACTTGACTCCTTAATAATTTTCAAATTAGAGTTTGTTAACCAATCAGAACTGTCTAATTTTCTCATGAAAGATGAAACGCGTGCATTAGATTGAGCCAAACCATTTATCGTGATTCCTCCACCTTTTTGTGAAACTTTAGAGACGGTCACACCATCGGGCAGACTTGTAACTATTTCATCAAAAAGTCGAACGATTAGTGGCCGATTACCCTGTAATTGCTCAATAGCACGCATACGAGACAATAACCGTTCTTTCTCTTTTTCAAGCTGTTTAATTTCTGCAATCTTTTTGTCTACTGCAGCTATATTTTGCTCAATAAAAGCAATTCGAGTATTTTGAACCTCTATCAATTGAACATGATAAAAATGTCCTGCACCCCATACTACTAAACCTATGACAGCTACAACCGACAAGGCAATTAAAAATTGCGACTGTAGTTCCTTACGTCGCGTTTCACGCCAAGGTAGTAAATTAATTGTTGACATTAGCTGTCCCCTCTCAGAGCCAAACCACAAGCAATCATCATAGCCGGGGCATCATTCGTAAGGTTGTTTGTTTTAATTCTCGACGCTACAGCCATATTCGCAAATGGGTTTGCGATCATCGTTTTAACGCCAAGCTTTGACTCTACTAATTCAGCAATGCCTGGTATTGATGAACAACCGCCAGCTAGAATAAGTACGTCTACGTTGCTAATTTGGCTTGATGCATAAAAGAATTGTAGAGCACGTCCAATCTGTGAGGCCATATTTTCTTTAAATGGTTCTAGCACTTCAGGCTCATAATTATCAGGCAGCCCACCTTGTCTCTTGGCTAAACCTGCCTCTTCATAAGACAAACCATATCGCCGTTGAATATCTTCAGTTAATTGTGCGCCACCAAACATTTCTTCACGCGAATAGACTATCTTCATATTCTCCATGACGCTAAATGTAGTAACCGCAGAACCTACATCAGCGACAGCTATTGCATCTTTAGAAGTGCCAGATGGAAAATCTTTGCTCATTAAATCTATGGTATTTTCAATAGCGAAGGCCTCTATATCAACGACCTTAGCAGTAAGCCCACCTAACTCAATTGAAGCGACAACATTATCTACAATTTCACTTCTAGATGCGGCAAGCAGAACATCAACTCTATCGGCGCCTTCATTAGATTCGCCAATCACCTCAAAATCCATTGCCACCTCTTCAAGTGGGAATGGTATATATTGATCTGCTTCAACTTGAATTTGATTTTCCATCTCATCGTCAGATAGACCCGCTGGCATACTGATTACTTTTGTAATAACTGATGAGCCTGCAACACAAACTGCAGCCTGTTTAGTGCGCGTGCCTGACTTTTTGACTGCACGAGCTACAGCCTCGCCGACTTGTTCAATATCGTTTATAGTCTTATCTGAGACTGAATTAGCTGGAAGAGGCTCAACTGCATAACTTTCCACACGGTATTTACTCCCGCTGCGGCTAAGTTCAAGCAACTTTATTGCAGTTGCGCTTATGTCGACACCTAATATTGGAACTGACTTTTTATTAAACGAAAACACTATTTTTTCCTTTTGAAGTCATTAGTTATATGCCATATGTGTAATACAACATTAACTTACTTTGGCTACTATAGCCAAGAGAAATTTAAAAAACAATAGGTTTCTGGGGTTTTTTAAGGTAAAGCATTCAATTTTACATTTTCATGAAAAAAACAGAACATATTGCGCAATTGAGATATCATCTACACAAGATGTTGCGTTTTTTCTTTAATTTTTTCCTTTCAATAATAGTTGTAGGCATAATTACTGTCGTAATTGTGTCTTGGTATGTGCTGCCTGGTCTGCCAGATATAGACACTTTAAAGGATGTAAAACTACAGGTGCCTCTTCGTGTCTATAGTGAGGACTTATCTTTAATTGCAGAGTTTGGCGAAAAAAGACGTGCCCCAATAGACATCACTGAAGTTCAACCTAAATTAACCCAAGCATTTCTGGCCGCAGAAGATGACCGTTTTTATGTTCACCCTGGTGTTGATTGGCAAGGTATTGCAAGAGCAGTTTATTCATTAGTAAAAACAGGATCGAAAAAACAAGGTGGCAGCACAATTACCATGCAGGTTGCCAGAAACTTTTTTCTCAGTCGTGAAAAAACCTACTTAAGAAAACTTAATGAAATTTTCCTCGCATTTAAAATTGAGCAAGAGCTTAGTAAAGACGCCATTCTGGAGCTCTATCTAAACAAGATATATTTAGGGCAAAGAGCGTACGGCGTTGCCGCTGCTGCTCAGGTTTATTACGGCGTTGATATCAACTCATTAAGCTTGCCTCAAATTGCAATGATCGCCGGGTTACCAAAAGCACCTTCGACAACAAACCCTATAACCAACCCCGAGCGTGCATTAATACGCAGAAACTACGTATTACAAAGAATGCTATTGCTTTCATATATTACTGAAGATGAATATGAGCTTGCTTCGAATGCACCCACTAGTGCTTCACTGCATTCTGCTTCGATTGAGCTTGAAGCACCCTACGTAGCAGAGATGGTCAGGAGTGATCTAACTGATCAACAAGGTGACGCGGCATATAGTAATGGGCTAACAGTAACAACGACCATTCGCGACAAAAATCAAAACTCTGCCAATCTAGCACTGAGAAATACTTTGCTCGCTTATGATAAACGCCATGGATATCGAGGTCATGAACATCATATAGAAGATATACAAAGCAAGACTGAAAAAGAGATTGAAGCTTTGCTTGAAAGCTTTCCAACGCTAGGCAATTTGTATCCAGGTCTGGTTACTCATGTCAATGAACAGACTGTTAGTGCGTACATTACAGGCGTAGGACAGGTTGAGATAAATTGGGAAGGTCTCGAGTGGGCACAAAAATATATTACGGAGAACCGTCGTGGCAGCAAGCTCAAAACAGCAGCAGAGGTTCTATCACCAGGAGATGTTATACGTTTAATTGAAACTGAAACTGGTGATTGGGCGCTTTCACAAATACCTGATGTCGAGGGAGGACTGGTATCGCTTTCGCCTCATGATGGAGCAGTCCTGGCTCTGGTGGGAGGTTTTGATTTCTATAAAAATAAATTTAACCGTATAACTCAGGCAAGACGTCAACCTGGCTCGGGTTTCAAGCCATTCATATATTCTTCAGCAATTGAATCAGGGATGACAGCAGCAACTATCATTAATGATGCTCCGATCGTATTTGATGATCCTGGCATTGAAGATGGTTGGCGCCCTGAAAATTACAGTCGGAAAAGTTATGGGCCTACCCGATTAAAAGTTGCTTTAACGCATTCTCGCAATCTTGTATCGATAAGAATATTACATGCTATAGGCGTTCCATTTGCACTTGAACACATTCAAAAGTTTGGCTTCGATATAGAGCAACTACCGCATAATCTCTCTTTGTCACTCGGAAGCGCTGAAATTACACCTTTGGAACTGGCACGTGGATATAGTGTTTTTGCAAATGGTGGGCACCTAATTAATCCATACTATATAAATCAAATTAAAGACTACAATGATGAAGTTATATTCCAAGCTAAACCATTAGTGGTCTGTAGTGAGTGTGTTGAAGATGAACCAAACACATTATTTGATACAACAGAACAAAATACGCTTTCGGAAGAGAGTGGATTAGTAGTTCCTGATCCAAAAGAAGATTTAATCACTGAAGAATTATATGCGCCTCGCGTAGTCAGTCCCCAAAATATCTGGATCATGAATTCAATTACAAGGAATGTTATAAAGAATGGTACTGGCCGACGCGCACTACAATTAAAACGTACCGACCTTTCTGGAAAGACAGGCACAACAAACGATCAACATGATGCCTGGTTCTCTGGCTTTAACTCGAATATTGTCACTATTTGCTGGGTTGGTTTCGACAAGTTTAAACCATTAGGTAGCAGAGAAACCGGGGCGAGTGCAGCACTGCCTATGTGGATTGAATATATGAGAGTTGCTCTTGAAGGTATGCCTGAGTCAATCATGGATCGACCAGAGGGTCTGGTTAATGTCCGTATAGACCCGGAAACCGGACAACTAGCACATGCCAGTAATCCTGATGCAATATTTGAAGTGTTTAGGTTAGAACAAGCACCAAAGTCAACAACAGAAACAAAACAACCTGATGCCTTCATACAAGAGAATGAAGCTGCATCTACTCCAGAACAATTATTCTAATAAATCCGTTATAAAAAATGCGTCTTACCGCTGACGACCGCATAAGAAAAAATATTGCTCACGAAGCTGCCAAACTGGTTGCACAGGAAGGCCTGGAAGATTTTTTATTGGCCAAGAAAAAGGCTGCTCAACAATTAAACGTCAATAATAAACGACTACTACCCAGTAATAGTGAAGTTGAAATTGCTCTGATAGAGTATCAATCACTTTTTCATAATGAAAAACAACAACAGACGGTTTTTGAATCCAGAAAAATAGCGCACAGAACAATGCTCTTACTGGAGGAATATAAACCTCTACTTGTTGGCTCAGTATTGAGTGGTACGGCTAGTGAAAATTCTGAAATTATAATTCATGTTTTTTCTGACGCACCTGAAATTATTTCTCTTTATCTTGAAAACAATAGTATCCCAATATTACTTTGCGAACGTCGATTGAAGACAGAAAAGAAAAATCATGCCTATTTCACGGCGTTGAAATTTATTGCCGGTAATATAAATATTGTTCTAATAGTCTTGCCATATACCTTTCAGAAAAATGCACCTGTAGATCCAATAACACAACGGCCAATGAAACGCGCAACTTTAAGCGACGTAAAAAGGCTAATTGATGTTCAGTAAGTATTCATCAGATATATGATAGCGCATCCATTGATATTGCATGTTGCAATAGCAACACCTTTAAGACGTTTATTTGATTATCTGCCAAACGACGCATCTAATTTAAACAGTCTACAGCCTGGACTACGTGTATCGGTTTCATTTGGGCGACGCAAAGATGTAACCGGCGTTGTGGTATCGATAAGTAATCAAAGTGATTGTCCACAAAATAAACTAAAAAAAATTAATCATGTGATTGATGACCATTCGTTATTTAGCCTCAAACATTTGAATTTGCTTAAATGGGCAAGCA
Source organism: Gammaproteobacteria bacterium (assembly GCA_047618295.1). Lineage (GTDB taxonomy): Bacteria > Pseudomonadota > Gammaproteobacteria > Eutrophobiales > Eutrophobiaceae > UBA7359. Next base: position 20,950 of record JBLHKL010000005.1, read on the forward strand.
ATTATTACCATTACCCTATAGGGGAAGTCATTTTTTCAGCTTTGCCCTTAGCATTAAGAAAAAATAATTCCATAACTAAATATGAAGAGAAAAGCTGGTGCTTAACAGAAAAAGGGGCGGCCTTTGAAGTCAAGCTCATTAAGCAGGCACCTAAACAATCACAGCTATTAAATTATCTACAACTAAGAAAGTCTCCTGCTAATGAGGCCGAGATAAATTCTATTTATTCAAGATCAAAACCATCACTACTCTCGCTCGAAGAAAAAGGATTAATCACCAGAAGCAATGAAGATGCCCCTGATAGTGTTATTAAAATAAACAAAAGTCCTTTCAAGCTGAATAAAGATCAAAAATCTGCAACCAATGAAATTCTAAAATCGATAGATGATGCTTCAATATTTTTACTGGATGGTTTAACAGGTAGTGGTAAGACTGAAGTCTATATGACGGTGATGGAATCTGTCATTAGAGCTGGCAAACAGTGCATGGTTTTATTGCCGGAGATTGGATTAACGCCCCAACAAATTCAGCGATTTAAAGATCGCTTCGAAGTTAATATTGCCATTCAGCATTCAGGATTATCTGAGACTGAACGCACTCAACATTGGTTAGCGGCAAAATCGGGTAAAGCGAAAATAGTAATAGGCACGCGATCTGCTATTTGGACAGAGCTTGCAAATCCAGGCTTATATATTATCGACGAAGAACACGACCTCTCTTACAAACAGCAAGACGGTTTTCGTTATTCGGCCAGAGATATGCTTATAACACGCGCGTCTCGCGACAAGGTGCCAGTAATCCTTGGCTCAGCAACACCCTCATTAGAAACGCTATATAACGTTGAAAAAAAACGTTACAAACACTTAATATTATCTACTAGGGCAGCTAATGCAAAACCGCCAAAATATCGTTTACTGGATATACGTGGGAAAAAAATGCACGGCCCAATTTCACAATCGTTGGTAGATGAGATCACCGAACATTTAAATAACAAGAATCAGGTACTATTATTTTTAAATCGCAGAGGTTACGCAGTACATTTATTTTGTCACAGTTGTGGTTGGAAAGCTGAATGCACGCGATGTGAATTACCTTATACCTACCATAAGAATATAAACCGTCTTGTTTGTCATCATTGTGGTGTTACTAAACGACATATTGAACAATGCCCTGATTGCAATGAACCTCTATTGCTTATGGGTCATGGGACAGAGCGAATTGAAGAAGTACTGACAGCTTTATTTCCACAGGCAACCATTTCCAGAATTGATCGCGATACAACACGTAAAAAAAATGCCATGCATGAATATCTGGAAAAAATACAATCTGGCGAAATCGATATAATGATTGGCACACAAATGCTTGCTAAAGGCCATCACTTTCCAAATGTCACGCTTACCGGCATAGTCGACGCGGATCGAGGCTTATTTTCAACTGACTTTCGGGCTAGCGAAAGATTAGCGCAACTTTTTATGCAGGTCAGCGGTCGAACTGGCAGAGGCGTTAAAGAAGGAACTGTTATTGTGCAGACCTACAACCCTGAACACCCACTGTTTCAACAACTGATACAACATGGATATAACTATTTTTGTAACTCTCTCTTACAAGAAAGAGATCATTCATCGTTACCACCGTATTCATATATGGTTTTCTTAAGGGCTGAAGCACATAATAGTAATGACGCAAAACAATTTATTAATGATGCCAGCATGCAACTAAACCAGCTTACTGATAACAAGCTATTATTATTCGGGCCAATTCCAGCACTGATTGAAAAACGTAGCGGGCGCTACCGTTACCAGTTGATTATCCAGTCTCAATACAGGAAGCCTTTACATGCTCAATTAGACAACTGGCTAGGAAAACTCGAAAATAGTAAACACTCAAAAAAAGTGCGATGGTCATTAGACGTAGATCCTCAAGATATGGCTTAACTAATTATTATGAAAAAATATTATTTGCTTATTATTGTTCTGACTTCATTGGCATGGAACTCAGCGTTTTCATCATCCGACCTGGATGTGAAAATTAGTAATGAAATTGATTTTATAGATGTTAAGCACAAAGGCGAGGTTGTCCGAATTCAAAGAAATCAATCTTCCGATAACATCATTAATCCAGACTACGCAAAGACATCCAGAAAATGTCCGCCATTTTGTATCCAACCAGGAAAACTTGCTGAAGGCGTAGAAACCATTGGTGAATTAGAAATTCTGGATTATTTAGTGCGCATGACAAAAGGTGACAATTCTATTTTGGTTATTGATTCGCGGACTGAAGGTTGGGTAAAGAAAGGTACTATCCCAGGTTCAACGAATATTCCCTGGACCTTGTTAAAACAGGAAGCCGGCGCTGACCCATTTCAAATAGCAGGCATATTAGAAGACAGATTTAGCGCGATAAGTATTGAAGGTCTATGGGATTTTTCCAATGCCAAGACACTTGTCCTGTTCTGTAATGGTCAGTGGTGTGGACAATCGTCTTCTAATATTAAAACCTTACTGAGATTTGGCTATCCAGCTCATAAACTTAAATGGTATCGCGGTGGCATGCAAAACTGGGAGAGTCTTGGTTTAACTGTCGTCAAATAAACTCGTGCTCTACCTTCTCCTAAGCCATTAAACACTCTAGAATGTGTGACTTTTTTGAGACGGTCTAAATTGAAAAAGCAAATTCAAGAGTTACTCCTCCAATCTTTAGCGATACTAGAGTCAAAAGAAATAATACCTGCAAGTAAAGATCTTGTAATTAAGATAGACAATTCTCGTGGCCCAGAACATGGTGATTTTGCTTCTAATATCGCAATGACTTTAGCAAAAAAGGCCAAAATTAATCCTCGGCAGTTAGCACAAAAGATAATTGACCAACTTCCCGAGTCTGACGTATTAGAACGAGTTGAAATTGCAGGCCCGGGATTCATTAACTTTTTTCTAAAACAAAATGCTCATCAGGCAACTGTTGTTGAAATTTTAAAGAACGGTCACCAATACGGTGACTCTAAAATTGGTGCAAACACAGCAACATTGATTGAGTTCGTTTCAGCAAATCCAACCGGACCTTTACACATTGGTCATGGCCGTGGGGCTGCCTATGGCGCTGCAGTCGCTAACCTGCTTAAAAAAACCGGGTTTGATGTCAGTTGTGAGTACTATATTAATGATGCCGGCCGGCAGATGGATATACTGGCTGTTAGTGTCTGGTTACGCTATCTACAACACATTGGCGCCGAGATTCCTTTTCCGGAAAATGCTTATCAGGGTGATTATATTAGTGATATCGCCATAAAGTTACATAAAGAACATGCTGATAAATTTGTGCTTGCCGCTGAGCATATTATGCCGTTGTTTAGTGAAGAAGACCCTGAATTAAAGATCGATGGCCTGATAAAATATTGTATCGATAATCTCGATGAAGAAAACTATCGCATTGTGTTTGACGCAGGCCTCGACTCAATACTTATTACAATTAAAAATGACCTTGCCGATTTTGGTGTTGAATTTAATAACTGGTTTTCAGAACGCTCTTTAGTAGAAAACAACACCGTCAACCAATGCATGACAAAATTAATTGAAAATGACTGGGTCTATGAAAAAGATGGTGCCCAATGGTTTCGTTCCAGCAAACTCGGTGATGAAAAAGATCGCGTATTAATAAGAGCGAATGGCCAAGCTACCTATTTTGCATCTGATATCGCCTATCATCTCTCAAAGGTAGAACGTGGCTTTGAAAAGATAATTGATGTTTGGGGTGCTGACCATCACGGTTACATTGCCAGAGTAAAGGCTTCCATGGAGGCGCTTGAACTCTCATCTGAAAAGTTGGAGATACTATTAGTTCAGTTTGCAACACTGTATCGCGGTAAAGAAAAATTACAGATGTCTACACGCTCAGGTCAATTTATCACTCTTAAAGAACTTCAAGATGAAGTGGGTAAAGACGCGGCGCGCTTTTTTTATATTATGCGAAAAAGTGAGCAGCACCTTGATTTTGATCTCGAATTGGCTAAATCGGAATCAAATGACAATCCTGTTTACTATATACAGTATGCTCATGCTCGAATATGTAGTGTTTTTAGACAACTACCCGAAAAGGGCATTAATTATCAGCAAGCCGAAGCTCTGAAGGACGTTTCAAGTCTTAATGAACCGCACGAAATCAAATTACTTGCGACTCTTGCTAGATATCCCGATGTGATAGAAAATGCGGCTATTACTTACGAACCACACCAGTTGGCTTATTATCTTAAGGATCTGGCAAATGATTTTCATACTTACTACAACGCAAATCAATTTATAGTTGATGATAATGTGATCAGAAATGCACGGCTCACATTAATAGAGGCTACTAAACAAGTAATTCAAAATGGATTGGCTCTTTTAGGCGTAAGCGCACCAGAGGTAATGTAGTGCCGAGAGATTATAAAAATATTAAACCGAAAAAACCTGCTCCACTTACACAACGTTTCAGTGGTGCACTTACATTTCTAACCGGACTAAGTCTGGGTTTATTTATTGCTGTAATCGTTTACTTTTATGAGCACAGCGCCTCTATTGAAAAAAATAACTCCTTACTTGTAAATGAGCCTGTTATAGATGATGCAAGTAATACAGACAATGATAACGAAGACATAGCTCAACTGCCCGAACCACAATTTGATTTCTATAAAATATTACCTAATAAAGAGGTTAATATTTCAGAATGGGAATCAGTCGAAGAAGATTCTACAAGCACACAAAAAGATGATCAGCCGGTTATGTTTGTTCTACAAGTCGGCTCCTTCAAGCAATTTGGTGCAGCTGATGAAATAAAAGCCAAGCTGGCAATGATGGGCGTCACCGCTGATATTCAACGTGTGGTCATTAATGGTCAGGATGTGCGCCATCGCGTCAGGATTGGACCTTATAAAAACACCAATAAATTACAACAAGCTCGTGATAGATTATTAGCTAATGACCTGGATTTCATGTTATTAAAACTTAAGATGGAAGATATATAATGAGCATTACTATCTTTCACAGAGTCGCTCTGCTTTAATTAACACCTATTGACACCAAGGCGAAAAACACATCGACCATGTCAGCAATCCCTGAAAAGATAGGAAAATATAGAATTATAGAAGAGGTCGGCCGTGGCAATATGGGCGCAGTCTATTCAGCGCACGACCCCTTTGCCGATAAAGAAGTCGCCATAAAACTTGCCCATTCTCAATATGTAAAAGAAGAGGAGACCGGGGAACGCTTCAAAAAACTCTTCTTTAATGAAGCTCAAGCTGCAGGGGTATTAAATCATCCCAGTATACTAAAAATATACGATGCCGATATTGACGGCGATAATTGTTATCTCGTCATGGAATTTATACCTAATGCCAAGACATTGGGAGGCTACTGTAAACCTGATACTTTGCTTCCTGTTCGGGAAGTGGTTGGCATTATCTACAAAATTGCCAAGGCACTCGACTATGCTCACCGGCAAGGTATTATTCACCGAGATATAAAACCAGAGAACATCCTGCAAACATCAACCTTGGATATTAAAATCGCTGATTTTAGTATTGCCATGATCATTCGTGAAGACTTCTTGGAAACTCAGTTTCATGGTTTTTTAGGATCCCCGCTTTATATGTCACCGGAACAAATCAATGAATGGCAAATATCGACTAATACCGATATTTTTTCATTGGGCATAATCATGTACGAGATGCTTACCGGTCATCATCCGTTTAAAGCGAATAGCCTCAGCGCAATCAGTAAAAAAATAACGTCCGAGAAAATACCCCCATTAAGTCAATTTCGCAACGACGTACCAGAAGGATTGGAATATGCCTTAAAACGGATGTTGAAAAAAAGTCCGGATAAACGCTATACCATGGGTTTGGATCTCGCTGCTGATTTAGCATTAATATATGAAGATCTCGATGATGTTGAAAATCAGGATTCATTACGTGACAAATTTGAATCTATACAGAATCTGGGATTTTTCGATGGTTTCACTGATGCTGATATATGGGAACTCATCCGTGCTTGCGATTGGCATAAATATGATAGTAATAGCCACATTATTCGGGAAGGGGAGGAAGATCACTCTTTCTATATTATCTTGTCAGGCGTAGTTACTGTTGAAAAAAATGGTCAACAAATTGATTCTCTTCAGGAAGGTAATTGTTTTGGTGAGATGGGATATTTAGCCAAGGCAAAGCGTTCTGCATCCGTGATTGCAAAAAGTGATGTTTCATTAATACAAGTCAATGCATCTACCTTAGATCGGGCCGCGGAAGAAACTCAGCTTCGATTTTTAAAAGTATTTGTAAAAACATTAATTGGCCGACTTGCTGATACCACATCTATTCTTACACAAACCATTAACCGGAGTTAGTCGCGGTGCTATGGAGCGGGTGATGGGAATCGAACCCACATTCTCAGCTTGGGAAGCTGATGTTCTGCCATTGAACTACACCCGCAAATTGACCTGAAATTAATACGTTGGCAGTAACACTATTAATGATAAGGCCGAAATACACCACTTCCAGCCATTATTATGGACCCAAGCCCGGCCTATCGACTATGCGAGCTTGATAGATAACGATTAAAGTGTGTGGCTCAATTAGTATTTTAGTGTACTATTTACAATGGAAATACGAGCTAAACCAATGATAATTATCGGAATAAGAATATCAGCTAAAATGGATGTGATAGCTGGAAAACAGATGTAAATAATAAAAATCAATAAGTTAGTAAGTTTACTTCTAAATTATTAAAAAGGAATATGGGCTAAATCTTAAAATGAGTGACTCTATACAAACAGTAGTTGTAATAGACGATAATGCTACTGTTCGAGCACTTTTTGAGCGTAGCACAGAAGATCTGGCCCTCAATTTAATCAGTTATGACTCTGCTGCTGCTGCTATGGAATACCTTGACGAGAATAAACCAGACTTATTATTCCTCGACATCATCATGCCTGACAAAGATGGCTTAACCTTCTTGTCAGAATTAAGAAGGTTACCGCTGCATCGGGACACGGCTGTGATAATGATTACATCAAAAGATTATGCACAGGATAGAACTGTAGCTAATGAGCTCGGAGCACTAGAATTTATCACCAAACCCATGCCAATGAAGGCAATTACCGATATAATCACCAACCATATTAATAAAGAAAATCCTTACAATTAGTAGAATATAACGCATGGCAAAATCCTATCTCCGCTTTTGGGGTGTACGAGGGTCGTATGCCGCACCCTTTCCAACGCATCTAAAAGTTGGGGGCAACACATCGTGTGTTGAGGTAAATGTAGATGATCATGTACTTATCTGTGATGCAGGTACCGGTATAATCCCACTCGGCAATAAACTCGCAGCGGATGCCAAGTACAAAGAGGTCTTAATAGTTTTAACGCATTATCACTGGGACCATATTTGCGGTCTGCCATTTTTTGTCCCAGCATTTATACCTGACTGGAATTTAAATTTTTTCGGCCCAGGTGAATCAGTTCAGGAGATGAAACAAAAGCTTGATTCCCAAATGCAAGCGCCCTATTTCCCAGTAGGCACAGAAACATGGATGGCAAACATAAACTATGTTAATCCACGGGAAACAAACTTGAGCGTTGGACCTATTGATATAAGCTACTACAGTGTCCACCATCCTGGCGTTACCTATGGCTATAAAATCAAGGCGGGTAACAAGACCATTATTTATGTCTCTGATAATGAATGTCAGTTTCTTGATAAATCAATCAAGCAAAAGATGACTGAATTCAGCGAAGAAGAACAGCAGATGTTCGAGGACATGAATCGAGAAGAATACGAATACGAATTACAATCAATCCGCGGCGCAGATATCCTGATTCATGATGCGCAATATACGCCTGAAGATTATAAAACCAAGCGTGGTTGGGGACACTCTTGTTATGTTGATGTAGTCAATTATGCAATCGATGCAGAGGTTAAAGAATTATATCTTTATCATCATGACCCTTATAATGACGATGATGCTATCGATAAAATATTTGAGAAATGTCAGGTCATAATCCAGGAACGTGGTGCATCACTTATTTGCAAGATTGCCAAAGAAGGCTTGGAGATCGACCTCGATTAGCCAGCTCTTAATATACTCTGCTCATTTATAACATCACATCCTATGGAAGTTACCCTTAATGGCGATCCTTGCACGATAGTCAAAGATCTCACCATAGCAAAATTTATTACCACTCTGGATCTGGAAGGTAAATTCGCAATCGAGATAAACCAAAACATCATCCCCAGAAGCGAATACTCCCAAACACCTATACACCCTGGCGATAATATTGAAATAGTTCAAGCCATTGGTGGCGGATAAATATAAATGACTAACACAGACACAATCTCAATAGCGGGCACTGAATATTCATCCAGATTATTAGTTGGAACAGGCAAGTATAAAGATATGGATGAGACAAAGAGTGCCATCGAGGCCAGCGGGGCACAAATTGTAACCGTTGCTATTCGCAGATCCAATATTGGTCAAAATAAAGATGAACCCAACCTCTTAGAAGTTATTCGACCTGATAAATATACCATCTTGCCAAACACTGCCGGCTGTTACGATGCCGAATCGGCCGTTAGAACTTGCCGACTAGCTAGAGAGTTATTAGACGGCCATGATTTAGTAAAACTCGAAGTCCTTGGAGATGAAAAAACATTATTCCCAGATGTACCGCAAACGCTTGATGCAGCAAAACAGCTGATAGATGATAACTTCAAAGTCATGGTCTATACCTCTGACGACCCGATTATGGCTAAAAGATTTGAAGAGATGGGTTGTGTTGCTGTCATGCCACTAGCAGCGCCGATCGGCTCCGGACTAGGCATCCGCAACCCATATAACATTCGAACAATTGTTGAGAATGCCAATGTCCCTATTCTGGTCGACGCCGGTGTTGGCACAGCTTCAGACGCGGCTATTGCCATGGAATTGGGCTGTGACGGGGTCTTAATGAATACAGCCATTGCAGAAGCAAAGAATCCTGTGCTGATGGCAAGCGCAATGAAAAAAGCCATTGAGGCCGGTCGTGAAGCTTATTTAGCGGGAAGAATGCCAAGACGTGCTTATGCCAGTGCTTCATCACCAATCGATGGTCACTTTTTTTAAATAGAATAAGTTTTCTGCATACCGCCAGCTATTGTTCCTTGAAAGAAAAACCAACAAAACAAAACACCATTCGCAGTTATGTTAAGCGCGAGGGTAGATTAACTAGCGCTCAACAATACGCACTGGACAACTATTGGGCTAAGCATGGTGTTATCTTCAACACTGATAGTCTTGATCTCCAATCCTTATATAAACGCCGCGCTCCACTCATTCTGGATATCGGTGTTGGCACTGGCGATTCGACACTTAATCACGCTCAAACACATCCGGAAAACAATTATCTTGCTATTGAGGTTCATCGCCCCGGCGTTGGCCAACTATTAAATAATATAGAATCGAATAACTTAACAAACATTAAAATCAGTAATAACGATGTCATTGATGTACTACAAAACCAAATCCCGGATCGTTCTATAAGCCAGGTATTTATTTTTTTCGCTGACCCATGGCCCAAGACGAGACATCAGAAACGGAGACTGATTAATAAGCAGTTGATCGGATTAATAAAGAGGAAAATTGCTATACATGGACGTTTACATATAGCTACCGATTGGCAACACTATGCTAATCACATACAGAAGCTATGCCAGTCGGACCCTGCTCTTATTAATCTATCGGGAAGTAAATCATATTCTTCGCCAAGACCAAACTGGCGCATTAGAACGCGTTATGAGGCTCGTGGGTTAAGACTTAATCATAATGTTTGGGATTTTTGTTACGGATTTAATCTAAATCGCTAAAAATCAAGATCCTGAAATGAATGTATTACATCGAACTCTGCTGTTTCTTGTTCAGGATTTTGACTATCGGGTTTTGCTATCGTGTACAAATTTTTAATGCCGAATTCTCTAGCGGCCCTTAGTACAGTTAAATTGTCATCAATCAATAGTGTTTCATCACAATTAAAAGGCACCTCTAATTGTAATTTCTCCCAAAAGGACTGCTCCTCTTTTGCATGACCAATAGTATGAGCACTTATGATTTGATCAAAGAAAATATCAATACTCGTTTTTTCCACCTTCATCTTGATAAGATCTTCATGCGCATTGGTCACCATTACTACAGCGTATTCTGATTCATTCAGTCGTTGAAGAAACGTCTCCGCATTTGGGCGATACTTAATTAAATGTTCAACATCAGCCTTCAGCTCTAATACATTAAATTTTAGTCGTTCCGTCCAAAAGTCCAGACAATACCAGGAAAGTGTTCCTGCCTCTTTTGCATACCAGTCTTTGAGTTGCGCCTTTGCCGTTTCAGCATCCATGTTATTCAACGAACCCCAGTGAACCGGTAGATACTCTTGCCAAAAGTAATTATCAAAATTCAAATCAAGCAGGGTGCCGTCCATGTCTAACAATACGGTTTTAATAGATTTCCAGTTAATGTTGGCTTTCATGTTGTTTTAAGACAGGTAGAATGAGTTACAGAAGTGACAAGGATAACAAAACAGACCAAATGAATGAAATCAAACATCACCAACTGGAAGAACTTACTTCTGAAATTTTAAAGATCTCCTATCAAGCCGGGGAAAGGATATTGGAGATCTATGAAACAGATTTTTCAGTGGAAAACAAAGAGGATAACTCCCCTCTGACTGCGGCCGACATGGCGGCACATAATACAATTTGCGAACAATTAACAAAATTAACGCCTTCTATTCCTATACTGTCAGAAGAATCATCACATATCAGTTTTAGTGATCGTCAAAAATGGAATCAATATTGGCTTGTCGATCCTTTAGATGGTACTCGTGAATTTATAAAGCGTAATGGCGAATTTTCAGTGAATATTGCCCTAATAGAAGGACATCGCTCAATCATGGGGGTTATCCATATTCCTGTGGCCGGCACCAGTTACAGCGCATCAATCAATAATGGCGCCTATAAACACGAATCCAATGGAGATAAGGAACAAATTTCTGTTAGGCAAACCAACGCTAGTGCAATTACCGTAGCAGGAAGTCGTTCTCATGGTAATGAACGACTACAAGCCTTTATTGCCAGTTTAGCTAATCCGGAAGTACTTTCAGTCGGGAGTTCATTAAAATTTTGCTTAGTTGCAGAGGGAACCGCCGATATATATCCACGCTTTGGCCTCACTTCCGAATGGGATTCAGCTGCAGCGCAAGCTATTGTTGAAGAGGCCGGAGGAATGGTAATTGATACAAAGCACAAACGCCTTGAATATAACACCAAGGAATCCTTACTAAACCCTGAGTTTCTTGTAATCGCAGATAAAGAATTTGACTGGCAGCAATATATCTAGCGACTAGTTTAAGCCTGCATTATTAACAAATTTAAAATGACTCTAGCGACTTGCTACTCCTTAGAATAGTGACTATAGACAGAATCGAACTGCCAACACGAGGATTTTCAATCGAAGACACAACATGGGACTCTGGCAACTAACCACAAGAATTTGATCAATTTTTCCTAAACCGCTCCTGACAACTCTCTGGTGACCGAAACATTCCCGAAATTATCCGTTACATTTTCAGATGTAATGCAGTAAAACTCGATCTGAATCATTGAGCGACTAAAATCTAACATCGAAACTACACCGAGACTCTTAGAGAGTCCTCTAACTGCCCGTCTCTGTGGAATTAAATATACATTTTAGCCATAATGGTAAATATAAATTCGTGCCTACTGGCTTTAGGCGTACCAGTAGCAATCAATATCATTCCATGGGAAGCGCGCTCTTTATTTTACCAACGCCTCCTTAAACCTAGGGGCCAATGTGAAAAAATTCTTTATCTATATCTTACCAGGGCTCGTTGTGGCCGGGATATCCATTTCCTTATATCTCTTGATCCCATCACAATTTGAAGTCTTTGATAACAAACTCCGAGACATGCTCTTTATCAACCGTGGCACCATTGAGCCTACGGGACACGTTGTGATTATCGATATCGACGAGCGCTCAATCAAGGAAATAGGCCAGTTCCCTTGGAAACGTAATGATGTGGCCAAAATGATTAATAATTTAGGTGATGCAGGGGTCAGCGCAATAGGCTTCGATATCATGTTCCCGGAAGCTGATAAATCATCCCCGCATCGCGTTATATCTGAGCTTGGTATCGAAGATATCGTACCTCAGGATAAACAGATCAACTACGATGAATTGTTGGCTTCTGCAGTAGCGAAAACACCTACTGTCCTGGGGTACACATTTGATTTTGATGGGAGAGAAACCCATAAGCACAAAGAGGCTCCAAAAGTCCCTGCAACCATTATCAAAATAAACAAAGGGGAGCATGAATATCTTCCGGAAGCTAATGGCGTCATCACCAATATTCCAATAATCCAGAATGCCGCACGCACGAGCGGTTTCTTTAACGCAATACCTGATAGCGATGGAGTAATCCGCTCTGTTCCACTTGCAATTGCATATGATTCCAACGTCTACCCATCTCTTGCCCTAGAGCTCGCTCGTATGGCTTTCGAAGAAGATCGTATTGAGATCATTTATGATGCATTCGGCGTGAGCTCAATTAATCTTGCTGGTCGAAAAATACCAACTGATGAATATGGTCGAATTACTGTTAATTTCAGAGGCCCGTCTTCTACCTTTAAGTACATCTCTGCAGTTGATATCATCAAAGGAGACTTCAACCCAGCTGATATAGAAGGCAAGATTATGCTTATCGGCACCTCGGCGGCCGGTCTTCTTGATTTAAGAATCATGCCTTATGATGCTGTTTACCCGGGAGTGGAAGTGCATGCGAATGTAATTGACAACATCATTGCCGGTGATTTCATTCATATCCCCGCTGATATAGCACCTGGAATTAATATAGCCCTCATTTTCATTGTGGCAACTGTTGTTGTTACGGCTATTGGATACACTAGTGCATTAGCTCTCCCATTTATCCTTGCTGTTACCGCATTTTTACTACTCTACTTCATTAACTATCTACTCTTTACTGAGGGAATTATTCTAAGTATTTTCTATCCACTCTTCACTTTGATAGTAAGCGCCTTGGCATCAATTAATACTGGCTATTTCTTTGAAACTAGGCAAAAAAACCTTATCAGGGGCAAGTTTGCCTCTAAAGTATCCCCGCAAGTCATGGAAGACATCATCAAAAATGCCGCTAGTGGTAAGGATGCTTTTATCGCCAAGGAACATGAGATTTCCGTTACCTTTTCTGATGTTCGTAACTTCACCAATATTTCTGAAGCAGCGGGTGATGCTAATACGTTAATTCAGTTTTTAAATCAATATATGGATGAGATGACAAATATCATCACTAAGTATGAAGGCACGGTCGATAAATTTATCGGTGACGCGATCATGTCTTACTGGAACGCACCTGCCGTTGTTAAAAACCATGTGGAAAAGTCTGTTGACGCAACAATGGATCAGATCCACGCGGTAGCCCCACTGAATGTAAAAGTAAAACAAGATGAACGTTTTACCAGCATATGCAAGATGGCCGAAGATATGGGTGTTGAACCTATTGAGATTGGCATAGGTATTAATCTAGGTGTCGCAATTATCGGTGAAATGGGCAGTAGTGGACGTAGTGACTACACCGCGATTGGAGACCCGATCAACCTTGGCGCACGTCTTGAGTCACTCTGTAAATATTATAATTCCATGTGCAATATTTCTAACCATGTAAAAGAGCGTATTTCGCAAGATAAATATATCTTTAGATTTCTGGATCTCGTTACCGTTAAGGGACAGTCGGTTCCTGTTGAGATATGGCAAATAATCGACTATGCAGATCTATCTATGACTCAATGGGAGACGCCACTCTATTTGTCACGTTCAGTTTCATATGATGATGATGGTCAAGGTAATACGGTTATCTCGAGTCTTGATAGTGAGATAAGTGGTACGGTGGAAAAACAACGTCTATTGGATGAGCTGGAATATTACAATAGCGGCATCGAGGCTTATAAAGAAGCAAGGTTTGAAGACGCATTAAAAATCTTCAGGGATATTCAGGACAACTGGCCTGATAAAACTAATAAAAATATCTATCTCATCTATATTGAGCGATGTGAACACTATATTGAAGAACCTCCTGGTGATGACTTTAATGGTGTCTTCGCACATAACACAAAAGGCTAAGCACTGTTATACAGCGGGTTTTCTGCAATAACTCAGTGCGTTAGAGATTAACCAGTTGTTATTCATCTGGCCGGACATTAAACCGGGCGGGCAATACGACCATTGCATACTATGTAAAGCGGCGTTATATTTCAGCTTAGGTGAAACAAGGTCTCGTTTAGACGAGCATAAATAATTAAAAATTCCTGTTTCAACCTGACGAATTTTATTTGAACGTGTATTGCCTACCAAAAAAGGAAAAAAAAATGTCTGATCCACAAAGTTTTTCTAGAAATGAGCATGGCTTGCTCGATAATGTCCAATATACCTACAACAATGATGGCTCGATTAACTGGCGAGCGATGATTGATAACAAGCATCTGGTTGTCAATAAAAATGTCTTTCCAGAGGGTGCCGACATCCCTTCCGATGTCAGCCAGCTAAATGACGGACAAAGCTTAGTGTTGCTTGCCGGACTCAAGGAGCTGGCAAACCTACGAGGATTCACCAACGTTAATTATGAAGTTACCGCTGCGAGTAAGATGTATGTCGCGGTTAAATGTACCATTAGCTGGATTCCGAACTATGAAAGCGGTATGCAGCCAGTACAGTTTTCAGCACTGGCAGATACGCATGAATCGAATACCAGCGGCTTTGGCAAAAAGTTTTTAATGGCCGTCAGCGAAAATCGCTCTTTTTCCCGTGCCGTGCGAAATTTTCTCCGCGTTAACATTATCGGTCAGGATGAAATCGATCCAAACGAAGATGAAGTAATATTCGAGTTTTTCTAAGCCGACAAAGAAACAGTCCGTTACTGACCTGCCTCTAAAAACCGGAGCGTTTTTCAGGCTGCATTTCGCAACTGACTCTCAAGTCTATCGAACTCTTGTAGTTGATGTCAGAGTGTCGCCTAACGCGGTTGTAGTAAGCCTCGATATACCAGAAGATTAAATGCTTCGCTTACTCTCGTGTTTCATATCGGCGTTGGACGACTTTAATGGTGTCTTCGTACATAAGACATAGGGATAAAGCTACTCAATAAAGTCTATAACTCAGGTCGAATTTGTCTCCTATCTAAACGGATAATTGTATAAATCGATATAGTTTCTAAAGCTACTCTGAAATGCTAGAAATGGTGGCCAGGGACAGAATCGAACTGCCGACACGAGGATTTTCAGTCCTCTGCTCTACCGACTGAGCTACCTGGCCATTGATGCGGTATAGAAAAAAGATGCGTATTAAACCGGTCTGAAAGGGTTTCGTCAAGCTGTGGTTTATTCCTCTGGGGCATTGAATTCTTTCGGCACTTCTGAACCGCCGCCAAAGAAGTATTTCTCCATCTCTTCTTCAAGGAATTTCCGTGCTTTAGGCTCTATCGGCGTCAATCTGTTCTCATTAATCAAAATGGTTTGATGTCCCAACCACATTTTCCAAGCCTCTTTGGAAACCTGCTCATAGATGCGTTTTCCTAAATCTCCCGGGTAAGTCAAGGTAGCCAGACCCTCAGCTTCTTTATTTAGCTTGATACAATTTACACTACGACTCATCTAAAACTACCCTCTTACTATTGTTAAGTTCTTTAAGTATGGACACTACCGGTGCAGGGAAACCTAATTGCCGCTCAGCATCTAGGTTTAGCCAGGTTGATAGTTTTACATCATTTATCCTGTTTGTCTGTCCTTTTAGTCTGATATGGATCGGTTTTATCAACAGGTGAAAATGGCTAAACGTATGTTTAAAACTTTTAAATTCAATTTTATCTTTTATCTTATACCCATATTTTTCTATAATTGAACTCTCGATAGATTTATCTGTTGAGAATTCCGGAAAACACCAAAGACTACCCCAAATCCCGGTCGGTGGTCGTTGCTCTAGCAAAATCTCACCACTATCATTTTCAATGATTGCGAATATGATCTCACGCTTCGGTAAGGTAGATTTTGGTTTAGATTCGGGGAATTCGTGTTGTCTGGCTGACTTTAAGGCAAAGCAATCGCCGTTTAGTGGGCAATGAAGGCAATCTGGCTTACGTCTACTGCAAAGTGTCGCACCCAAATCCATAATAGCCTGTGTATAACTACTAATTTGTTCATCGGGCGTATGTAGGTCAGCATAAGACCAAAGCTTAGCTTCAACCTCTTTTTTGCCCGGCCAACCTTCAACACCATGATAACGACTCAAGACTCGTTTCACATTACCATCGAGAATGGGATGTCGTTGCTCACTCGCTAAAGACAGTATCGCACCAGCAGTTGAACGACCTATGCCGGGCAGGTCGATTAAGCCACCAAGATTTGAAGGCAATCGCCCCTCAAATTGCTCAACAATAATTCTAGCCGCCTTATGTAAATTTCTAGCGCGTGCGTAATAACCGAGACCTGTCCAATGATGCAGGACCTCATCCTGTTTGGCATTGGCCAAAGTCGCTACATCTGGAAAGCTTTCAATAAACCGATTGAAGTACGGAATCACCGTCACAACTTGCGTCTGCTGCAACATGATTTCAGATACCCAAACACGATAAGGCGTACGCTCAAGTTGCCAGGGTAAATCATGGCGACCATGTTGACTGAACCAGGCTAATAACAGACCTGAAAATTGATCGTCAGCCATAATTTTATTAACTAAAACAATTTATCAAATAACTTTTTAGCGCCTTTATTAATTAGGTCATCTACTGGGTCTACTGGCTGAGCTGGTTGCGGTTCTGCCGCAGGTGCAGGCTCGGTAACCTGTTGTTCCGGAGCTGGAGCAGGTGCTGCTTGTTGTGGCGCAGGCGCTGCTTCTTTCTTAAGACCTGGTATTTTTATCCCCAACTTATCAAGTTTGTCACCAATAGCTTCCTGTACTTTATCTTGCACGACCCCTTTCAATAGTTCCTTAGCTATATCACCCACATCAGGTATGCATTTTTTATCAGCAACCTTTCCACTACATTTAATTGCTAGACCATAACCACCAAGATTATATCGTTGATCGCCAGATGTAGCGCTTGCGGCGTCAACTTCAGATTTCAAATTATATTTCCATGTCTCATCGTTGAGATTAATCAACATTCCTTTACCGGTAACCTTAAAGCCAGGCGCAGACATTAATAGATCGTCGTTATCTACAATGCCATTTTTTATATCCAATGTAGCCGTTAGCGCATTGAAGATAGTGTCACCTTTTGTATCGAACGTACTAAAACGTTTAGACTCAATCATCACTTCAAGTTGTCGCAGTGTCTTAGCAATATCCACGCCTTTTAATACACCATCATTAAATGCTATATCGCCATTACCCGATAATCTGCTTTTCAATACATTCGTATCTGCGCCCGATGTGTTTAATGCCAGTTTAATATTCGCCTCACCTAACAGATCCGCTTTGCCTGTTACATCGGTTAACAAGGGTTCTGTTTGCACGCCCGTAAGACTAGTGTTAATCGTTAGCTTTGGTTCTTTTCCTTTTGCATCAAGGTAAATATCACCCACGTATGCACCTTCATAAAGTTTGGCAGCGATAGGATTTAACTTAATATCGCCTTGATCAGCACGAATACTTAATTCCATGTCTGTGAGTTTTGCGTTTGATATAACAAACTCGCCCATTACAAAGTCACCTTTAATCTTAATCGCGCGCAAGGTCTCAACGGGTATTTTTGTTGCAACACCAGCGGCAACAGTCTCGGGGGTCGCTGCTTTAGTTTTACCGGTCGCCGGCGGTAGATATCGATCGGCATTTAATTTATCGACGCCTAAACCAAACTCAATATCCAAAGGTGAAATACTCTTAAGGTTGATATCGCCTTGTAGGCGTGTTTCATCTAACTCTGCTTTTAACCCTTTTAGGTTAATACTACCGCCAGTGCCACTAAATGAGGCGGATAGTGCAACACGTTTTAATACTTTTGGATCTGCTGTTACCGGCACTTCCTGATTTAAAGTTTTCATGAATTGACGTAAATCAAAAGGCGCCAAAGCAATGTCGCCGGATAATGCAGGTTCCGTCTTAAAATTTGTCGCCTTGATGGCGCCTTTCATATCAAGTCCAAGACCTGAAACACTCAAGCCACTTAGCTCAAATATCTCCTTTTCAAGATTGATGCTTGAATCGGCTTTTACCGATAAACTCACTGGTGAATTGGGTATTTTCTTTCCCGAAAACACTACGTCTAATGATAGTGGCTTCAAACTTAAATTTGTCGTATTACCATTAATGCCTGTGTTTAAGTCGATTGTTTGTAGCACCTCAGCAAGATCTGCCTGTCCCATCGCTATCAATAAAGGCTTGGGTGTCTTACTGGTAATAGAAAACTTACCACCCATATTACCACTGCTTTTTTGTATATTATCGCCTTTTAAATTTCCGCTAATCGTAAAGCCAAGCGCATTCGCTGCAAGTGAAGGCAAATCTATCTTGCCTGATTTCATGTCAGCGTTAAAACGTGTGTCGATATCAAACTTCTTATCTTTTATCTTTCCCAAATCATCTGCGAGCGCAGGTAACCCACTGTCTTTTGGCTGAAAGGCGCTCGCGATTTGAATTAATAAAGGCAGGTCTGGGCCGTTTGCTTTTAATTCACCACTGATAGAAGGCGTGTCACTACTGACCTGCTTGGCATTCAGTTTAGCCGTCGTCGTTAGACCTAGTGCCTTGATAGATAAACTAGGAATATCTACAGCACCGGTTTTTAAGTCCGCATCGAAATCGGCAGTTATATCAAATGCCTTTGGTGCAGCGCTAAGTTGCTTGGACAGTGTATTTAAATCTTGTGTGCCACCGCCTGTAAACTGTGCTGCAATTTTAATTAATGTAGGTAGATCTGGCCCGCTTGCCTTTAGCTTACCTTTTGCAGCAGGGGTGTCTGACTTGATATTACGAGCAATTACTTCAGCCGTAATCTTATTACCTAATACACTGAGATCCAGCTTCGAGATATCAATATCATTCCTGCTCATATCGGCATTGAATGCTGTACTCAAATTAAATGTCTTATCTGTCATTTTTGCCAATTGACTA
>JBLHKL010000006.1:0-38901 GCA_047618295.1 Gammaproteobacteria bacterium
GCAATAGCAGCACGTTGGCGTTCACCACCAGATAATTCACCAGGTTTATGTAAAACACGTTCAGATAAACCCACCTTTTCTAATAGGTTTGCCGCCTTCTCTAGTGCTTCTTTTTTATTGCCACGTCTGATTAATAATGGCATTGCAACATTTTCCAGTGCAGTAAACTCTGGCAAGAGATGATGAAATTGATAAACAAAACCAAGGTGTTTATTACGTAGATCACCACGTTGCTCATCGTTCAGTTTTCCCATGTCCTTATTATTAACAAGAACTTCGCCTTTATCGGGTGTATCGAGACCACCCAGCAAATGTAGCAAGGTACTTTTACCAGAACCTGAGGTACCAATGATCGCAACACTCTGGTTTGACTTAATACTGAAATCAACACCTTTCAAAACTTCAACGCGAAGTTCGCCATCGTTAAAACATTTAGTGAGCTGTCGTGTTTCGATTAGAGCATCACTCATAACGTAATGCCTCCGCAGGTTGTGTCTTAGCTGCGCGTAGAGCAGGATAGATCGTGGCTAACAAACAGAGCACAAAAGCAACAACACTAATAGTAATAACATCATTCCAATGCATGTCTGAAGGAAGATCACTAATGTAATACACATCTGCGGACAAGAATTTTTGGCCTATCATAGATTCTATCGCTGGCACGATTGTCTCTACATTAGTAGCTAACCAGACACCACCGATAACGCCCATGGCAATGCCGACAATGCCAATGATTGTCCCTTGAATCATGAATATCTTTAATATGCTTCCAGGACTGGCGCCTAGTGTTCGCAACACCGCGATGTCGGCTTGTTTATCAGAGACCATCATCACTAACGTTGAGATTATATTAAATGCCGCAACTGCAACTATCAGTAGCAATATGACAAACATTACTGTTTTTTCAGTTTTTAATGCTCGGAAAAAATTAGCATGCCGTTGTGTCCAGTCAACCACCCAATATCTACCGGGTAATTGAGCAACAATCTCACGACTGATTATTGGAGCTTTTAAAATATTGTTTGTTTTCAAGCGCAGTCCTGTAGGTCCTGCCTTTCGAAATAAACGAAAAGCATCCTCCATATGAATCAACGCTAATGCACTATCAAATTCATGCATGCCGACTTCAAATATACCTACTAACGTAAACCGTTTAAGTCTTGGCAAAATACCCGCCGGCGTGACATTCGCCTGAGGTGCAACTAGGGTCACTTTATCGCCGAGCGCTACACCTAATTTTCGTGCGAGTTCTTTTCCTAGAACGATGTTAAAACCACCCGCTTTAAGTTGATTAATATCACCCAGAATCATAGTTTCCGTGACTGTCGAAACTTTAGGCTCTTCATCGGGCAAAATACCTCTGATTATTGTGCCATTTACACTTTTACCTTTAACTAACATGCCTTCGGCATGAAAATAAGGCGCAACTCCAAGAATATCCGGGTGATGCATAACCTCTTCTGCTATTGGTCTCCAATCATTCAATACATCACCGTCTTCAATGACAGTAGCATGTGAAGCCATACCTAAAATACGTTCTTTTAATTCTTTCTCGAAGCCATTCATTACAGATAGAACCGTAATCAAAGCCATTACACCTAAACCCACACCAAGCATAGAGGTTAAGGAGATAAAAGAAATAAAATGGTTGCGGCGACGTGCGCGGACATAACGCAAGCCAATTAGTGCTTCAAATGAGTTCAACATGGATGTGGATTATAGAGTGCTTCGGCAAAGCTTGAAACTAAATTAAGTATATCTTTGAAAATGGCTTTTCAAAAAGTCATATGAACATAACACTGCATGACTATGCGGGTGCAAATACTATTTCTTCTCCTTTTAGAAGAAAAACACCGGAGTTTCTCTCTTCTTTTACTTCGTAGACTTTATTCATAATGCGAATAACAACACCCGGATAAACTCTACTGCGTACGACAACCCGTGCATCTTTTGAATCAACCATTAAAGCAGCTAAAGCTTCTTTTTCTGCAAACAACTCATCAAATTCATTATTTTTTTGTTCTAGCGTGCCAGTCAGTTTTAATAATAATGCATTTTGTTCTTTTTGTGCCTTAGGATTCTTGCAACAATGTTCATATAGTTTCTTTACATCAGAAATTGCTTTTTTAGCACTAAGTATTTCATCCGCCAGTTCTCTCAATTTCATCTGCGCGTCAATACCAACACCAACTTCAACGATAGTTTTGTTAAAACTATCAGACCCTAAAATAGCAACCTCGACACCTTTTAGCGCCTGAGTCACATCGCCAACTAAAATACTTTTTTTCGATTTACTGTTCCCAATTTGTACTAAGCCCTGAGAGTTTGTGCTGCAATTAATAAGGCTGTTCTCTATTAAAATATCACCCGTAGCATTGAGATCTGCATTCTCAGCGAATGCAGCAGCAATATTTTGTCCGGTGATGATTTTACTTTGTGTGCCCCTAATACCTGATTTAATAATAATGCTGCCATCCGCCTTAACCGTCGCATTCTCAACATTTTCCTGAATGATGGCATCACCTTTTGTTTCAACAACAAATCCGGCCCAACATAGCCCTTAATATTGACTGTCTATTGGCAGACATCACCATCAAGCTCAAGATTATCAGACACTTTAAAATTGATCCCATTAACCAATAAAATACCATCTTCTGTTATACGCAATACGCCATTGGCTTCTTTAATAACACCTTCAAGCTCCGGCTCAGAATCCTTAACTTGATTTGCAAGCAACTCTTCACCGATAACATTTCGTCCGTCTTCTGAGCGTATGGCCGGTATAAGCTTACCAATTACATCATTTATTTCTACATTCCATGGATATGATTTTTCATGATAATCAATTTTCCCATTTGGCAAAATTTTCCCGCCAACAGAAAATTCTTTATCAAAATCAACTCTCGCATCAACGCCATCTTTAGCAGGAATCCCTTCTGCAACGAGTAAGTCAATCTTGGATTTTTTTTCTCTATTTATGTTTTCTAGAATCAGTTTAATAGCATCTGTTTTTATTCCATAGACAACATCATGCTCACTTAATGTTGCAACGACATGTTGTAACAAGATATTGCCTTCATCACCCGCTACATCAGAACGCTACAAACTCATTCTTACTTTTAATTTATCATCAGATATATTTATTCCTGATTTAACGCTTACTGCCTCAGATTCAAATTGAACCACGCCTAATCTCAAAAACTTGTATTCACGAAGCCCAGGGATCTTTGTTTCTTCTATACCCGATTCACAGTCGAGAGACACTTCTGCGCCTTCTTCTCCGGGAACAGTTTCACCGTACACATCCAGCCCAGGTTTGTAGTTTAAGTTTGACTTTATACGTGCAACAGTTTGCCCTGGTAATACAGCACGCTTATTGATGTCTTCTGATTGGACATCCATCATCCACTCAATTTGTTCATCCTCTCCATTAACTGCAGCATCACCTTTTGCAACAATTACACTCTTAACTACGTTTCCTGATGATTGAGCTTGTTTCAATGCAGTCTCAATTTGATTGTGGTCTATACCATACACAACACCGACTGATTCAAGTGTTTTAAGTATGTCTGCTTTTGAAACTTCTCTATTTAGACCAATCACTTTACCGGCATGAATATCCATACAGGCTTGTAGTTTGTCTTCAGTTACATCAAGACTTGACTCCACAGAGAGTGTGCCAGATTTATTATGGAGTATGCCTGCGTGGCTACTTTCATAGACAACAATGCCATCAGTTTCTTGTGTATAAATAACACCCGCTTCATTATTTATTTGTTGATCAAAGCCAGGCCGTGGATTTTTATCTTTGCCAAAGACATTTTTTCCTTTCTTTCCTTGAGTCGATAATGTCTTTACAGCAATTTTTATTTCTGGCACTACCAGATACGTGGAGCCTTCATCAGTTATTCCATCTATACTCCACTCAATAGTCCCATTGGTACCGTTCTCAACATCTGACTTGGCAATGACAACCGCTTCTTCTGGAATATTATTTTCATCAACTGAGGTAATTAATTTGTCTATTGCATCCCGATCGATGCCGTAAACGACCTTCGACTATTTTAGTTTATTCAGAATATCAACAGCTTTAACGGGTTTTCCATTACCCGTATGTCTGACTATCTTTTTAACACGGACAAGTAGACCATCTTCAGGCACAGCAATCTGGAATCATCCATTTGCAGAGGGCTCTTCATCGCTTACTGATGTCTCTTGATTTAGACTTTCCATTCTGTTTTATAAATCCATACATATCGGTCTAAAAGTGTTGTTTGTTTCTGTTAAAATTCGTGAAAATATCTATATGTAATATCAATTATCGACCCAAAACCGCTGTGCTTTAGTAATAATGGTGTAAGTGATTGTTTTATCGTGATTCACAGCTTGATGAAATTAGAGTTTGTCTACTGAAAACGACAACATTAACTTATGAATTTACGAATATGAGAACCTGTTTTATATGAATTGCTTTAGATGTAAATTTTAGGAATGTAAAATTATTGCTCATTCACTTTTTGAGAGATTAATTTCGATTCAATACGAGAAATTAGCCGATCACTTTAGAAGTCTTATTTATTGAACCTAGTCAGTTCTCACTGACTTTAAAAAATAATAATTTATGTCTATTACAAAGGAATTATGTAGAAAAAAATAATGAAAATATTAGCAATTGAAACAGCCACAGAAGCATGTTCTGCAGCACTTGATATAGATGATAGTTGTATTCATCGTTTTCAAGTCTCCCCAAGACGACATACAGAGTTAATCCTACCAATGATCGATGAGCTACTGCGTGAGGCAGATATACAAACCAAAGATCTTGACGCGATTGCCTTCGGTCAAGGCCCTGGCGCATTTACAGGTGTTCGTATTGCTGTTGGTGTTATACAAGGACTTGCTTTTGCACACGATACACCTGTCATCCCCATTTCATCATTGAATGCACTGGCTCAACATTACGCTAGCGAGCACTCCCAAGTTGCATCCGCCATCGATGCGCGTATGCAAGAGATTTACTGGGGTCTTTTCAAAAAAAATGATTTAGGCTTAATGGAAAAAATTGGTGAAGAAAAAGTTTGTTCACCAGCTGATATATCTAAACCATCGCAAGGCGAATGGTTCGGTGCAGGAACAGGATGGGATACATATAGTGAAGCACTTCAAGCACAATTTAATCAAAACTTGAGCGGTTTCAACGGTGAGGTATTCCCTTCAGCAAAAGACATCATTGTTCTGGCAAAACCAGCCTATCTAGAAGGCAATGCAATTCCCGTTGAAGAAGCCACACCAGTATATTTAAGAAATAAAGTTGCTAATAAATCACGATAACTTCAATTGTTCATATAAATAACACTTGAACTGATAGAGCCATTCTTTTCAAGGGTCAACTTTCTGTATGCCGGCGCTTTATCATCAACAGTAAACTCAGTGCTGCCGGGTTTGAATTGTAAACAGGTTGATGGTGTACCAAATAATTTCACATTAGCAATTTCATCTTCAAATTCCTGATGGATATGACCCCAGATAATGCCACGCACTTGACTGAATTCATCAACAATATTTAGAAAATCTTTTGCATTGACTAAAGACATTGCATCCATCCAACTACTAGTAATCGATACCGGGTGGTGATGAAGTGCTATCAAACAATGAGAATCAAGATTGGCCTCGAGACTTGTCCGCAAAAACTCTAGTTCAACAGCAGATAATTCGCCACTATGCTCGCCTCTTACACAGGTATCTAATAGTATGATTACCCAATCATCGAATTTGATAAGTTTACCCGTGTCATACCCATTAGCACCCATGACATACCGCATTAATTCTGGCGCATCATGATTACCCGGTAAGCTAAGAATAGGTGTTGTCAATACTGACAAATGATCAGCCAACTTTTGATAAGACGTCTTGGTGGGTTCATGAACCAAATCACCCGTCAATAAAATCAAATCTGCATCAGATTCAGACTCTAAAATTTTATGTATTACGCGCATCAAACTAGCGGAGGTATCATAATCGTTAAATGATGGTGCACCGTCATCGAGTATGTGTGTGTCCGTGATCTGTATAATGTTGATCCTGTCAGACGTTTTAGTGTCTCGCTTAGTTGTCGTTTCAGTAGACTCAATCATGATATCCTTTAAGTTAATAATTATTAGGCCAGTACCCTATGTCCAGAAAAAGCATGCAGCTCGATGAACAAGTTTATAATTATCTCTTGTCAGTTTCATTACGAGAATCACAAATACTTCAAGAATGTAGAGCAGAAACAGCAAAGCATCCCATGGCCAGGATGCAAATTGCTCCTGAACAAGGTCAATTCATTTCATTTCTAATAAAATTATTACACGTCAAAAGAGCACTAGAGATTGGTGTGTTTACCGGATATAGCAGCCTTTCTATAGCAATGTCATTACCAGAGGGTGGTCATCTAGATGCTTGTGACAGTGATCCTAAGGTAACCGCAATTGCAAAAAAATACTGGAACAAGGCAAATGTGACAGAAAAAATTAATTTACACATCGGGCCAGCGATAGAAACCTTGGATAAATTATTAGCAGAAAAAAATAATAACACTTATGACTTTGCCTTTATTGATGCTCACAAACCTGAATACATTGATTACTACGAGAGAGCATTACAACTCATCAGGCCCGGCGGTGTAATTCTTATAGACAACGTATTATGGTCTGGCAATGTTGCTGACAAAAGCAAACAAGATGAAGACACCGTTGCAATACGCAATTTTAATGAACATGTAAATAATGATGCCCGCGTCATGATAAGCATGTTACCCGTAGCAGATGGTATTACATTAGCTTTAAAAATATAAAGCAATTTAGCCACAGAGGACACAGAGAGAAAAGCACTAAATATTAATATTACAGGGCAGTGATTTATTTAGCATATTTATTTTCTTGCTAGTTGATTTATCTTTTATTGTCGCTCTCTGTGCCCTCTGTGCCCTCTGTGGCAAATTAGTGAATCTTTTCTGCTAGATCTTCTCTATTTAAAAAAGTCTTTAACGTCATCCAACTCATGTGTAATCGGCATCGGTGGCAATGCCTTGATTATACGCTTGCCATAGGCTTTTCTTACCACTCGTTTATCACAGATAACACAGACACCTCTGTCAGTAACATCGCGAATTAAGCGCCCCACTCCCTGTTTTAAACTTATAGCCGCTTGAGGAACTTGATGATCCATAAAAGGATTACTGCCTTGTTTACTAAAGTGATTCAAGCGCGCCTGCAGTACCGGATCGTCCGGACTGGCAAACGGCAACTTATCAATAATAACTAATGATAAAGCCTCGCCCTTCACATCAACCCCTTCCCAAAAACTGCTAGTCCCAAGCAACACGGCATGCTTTGTGTGTCGAAACTGATTTAATAATTCTGATCGTGGAGCCTGCCCTTGAATAAAAATGGGATAATCAATCTCCTTCGATAATATATCTGCCGATTTTTTCAGTGCTTGATGGCTGGTAAATAAAACAAAGGCATGTCCTTCACTATAAGATAATAACTTGATGGTTCTTGCTATGAATGCATCAAAAAATTCAAATTGATTAGGTTCGGGCAAATCAAGTGGCACATACAAGCAAGTTTGGGTTTGATAATCGAAAGGACTATCCCAGACCTGCGTTTGACATTCTTCAAGACCAAGTTGACGACTGTAATAATTAAAATCATCATTTATAGCCAAGCTCGCCGAGGTAAATACACTAGTCGCATTGTATTCACTAAGTCGTTGTTGAAAGGTCTCAGAAATATTAACGGGCGTTTGATTCAAATAAAGATGATGGCCACGTATTTCTACCCAGCGAATTGATTCTTCATTTTTGGTTTCGATATAGGTATCAATGTAATTATAATGAGCCTTTGCACGCTGCCAGCAATTATCTAATAACTTTCCACGTCCACAGGCGGTTTCAAGTATATCGATAACGCCTTGAAAGGCGGTCAACATCTCTGGAAGCGCAGTTGACAGTAATGATTTCTCCCATACCTCTAACCAGTTAAGCCGCTGATCTGCTCGACCAAACACTAAACGTACATCACGTATCAATTTTTCAAATTTTGCTAATGTCCCTGCTAATTCTTCTATATCACCAGCTTCTTCATGATCGGCCGTTTTTATGTCAGTAATTAATTCCAATAATTGGCGAGTACTCATTGTTTGACTGAAATAAGTAGATGCCAATTCGGGCAATTGATGTGCTTCATCAAACACAATCACATCAGCTAATGGCAATACTTCACCAAAACCTTTTTCTCGCAAACTCATGTCAGATAACAATAGGTGGTGATTGGTAATAACCAAGTCCGACTCCAATGCAGCCTTTCTGTTTTTAAAAACAAAGCAATCTTCAAAGCTTGGGCACGATTGACCGAGACAATTTTCTGTTGTTGAAGTTATTCTTGAACGAATCACTGAGTTTTCTTCAATCATGCCTAACTCATTAATATCACCCGTCTTAGTTGAAGAAGACCATTGCACAACCTCTTGCAGATCGGACATGTTTTGGTAATTCAGGTCTTTAGTATCGTGAATGGCAAGTTCCATATGCTCTAGACAAAGATAATTTGAACGGCCTTTAAGCACCATTGTTGTTGCCGGTGACGCGAGCGCTTCAAGCACCAGAGGTAAATCTTTTTGAAATAGTTGATCTTGTAGATGACGCGTGCCTGTAGAGATGATTACCTTTTGCCTTGATAACAAGGCCGGCACTAGATACGCTACCGTTTTACCCGTTCCGGTACCTGCTTCGCACACCAAATTATGGCCTTCTGATATCGCTGAGAATATCTTATGCGCCATATCTTCTTGTTCTGGCCGATGCTGATAATCACCAATCAAACCTGCTAATGAACCACCATCGGAAAAGACTTCTTTGATTGTTTTCATAAATTGCTATAAAGATCGAATATTATTAAAACCAAAGAGAATGATGTGTCGGATAAAGATAAATTACCGTGAATAACAATATATAAATATTGTAACTTGTTTTATTAAATGGAGTTTTGCTCTAATCCATTTTGCTCAGTCCAAAGAAGTTCTGATATCAATTTAAACTGCGCAATAGTCATGGCGTCTTTCTTATTATTTTTTCTTTTTTCTTCTAGCACATCCATAATCTCGTCTCTTTTCGCCATATAGATTTCTTCCGGCATAAAATCAGCATTCATAATCACTAAAACAATCGCATCCCATTCCTGTTCGGCCTTTATCTGTCCGAGGCGATGTCCCTGTCGTTTTCATTTAAGATAACCCGTCCTTTAATTTGAACTTTTAATGATTCACCAGCAACTTCATAGATGGCATCATATCCAGGGATGTTTTCATCATTTGGCGACAATTTAAGAATCGAAATGGCGTCATTGATTGCAATTTCGGGGGTGACGGGTAGCGTTTTGCCAGTAGCTAGCCGATATTCTTTAGCAATGCGGCGGGTCTCAGCAATCAACTTATTAACTGAATAAATACCCATAAACTAATTAGATCCCAAAGTGAACGTACTGACTTCATTTATATCATCTTTTTCAGATAAAACCATCAATAAACGATCTATTCCAACTGCCACACCTGAACATTCAGGTAATCCTGATTGGAGTGCCGCCACAAAGTGTTTATCTATTGGCGGTTCCGCCAAGCCCTTGTGTCTTCTCGCCCTCAACTCTTCTTCAAATCGTTTCACTTGTTCATCCGCATCTGTGAGTTCATTAAAGCCATTGGCAATTTCCATTCCTGCGATAAATAATTCAAAACGCTCACTAACAATAGGTTCTCCTTTTCTCAGCGATGCCAAAGCCGACATGCATTCAGGATAGTCGTATATAAAAAGTGGTTTGGTCTGATTAAGACTCTTTATAACGGCCTCAGAAAACAAAAAATCGAGTAAGGCATGTCGATCATCACTAGCCTCTTCCCAACCCTGTCGTTTGCAAAGACTTTGCAATTCACTTGTAGCAACCGTGTGCGGATCAATTTCTATCGTTTGCTTAAATGCGTCTGCATAGGTCATCTTGTCTGGTACTTCTAGACCAATAGCGTTCAATAACTCAGCTACTTCATCCATGAGTTGATAATAATCAAAACCTGTTCGATACCACTCCAGCATAGTGAATTCTGTATTATGGCGTTTTCCCACCTCTTCATTGCGAAACACATGTGCAATTTGGTAGATAGAACCCGAACCTGCAGCAAGCAAACGCTTCATACAGAACTCAGGAGAGGACTGTAAATAGAGCTTTGCATCTCTATTAGATACCCCGGATGTTGTCATACTCTGGATATAAGGGTCACTGATACCATAATGGCTTAGGATAGGAGTATCGACTTCGGTGATTTCACGAGAATTCATGAATTCACGGATCTGCTGCAGTAACTTTGCTCTTTTTTTTATTATTTCTACACTGGCACTAGGTTGCCATGATTTATCTAATGCCATGGCAGTGGATATTAATGACTGCCGTTAAAAACTACCAGCCAATATTCATGCTAAGGGTGTTGTGAAGAACACTATTTAAAATTCGTTATGCTCGTAATCGTGTATCGAGTTGATCAACCAACTCTGCCCAGTCCGAGTCGGCATAAAGTGCTTCATGAATGAACTGAGATTGTCCATTATTCCAAAATGCTGCTTTTTCCAAAGTCAGATCGCCAGAGACAGGTCGGTGCATATGAATGAAACTATCAATATCACAATCCGCATTAGGTAGTCCTAGTTGAGCAAACAACTCACTCATAGTATGTTCAAAATTTTCCATAATTATCATCCAATTATAAAATACTGTTAATATATTAAGTATAGTCTGAAAACTGTAATTTCAGGAATTTGCACAGTCATAAACCAGAAACATTCCGACAGTGATAGGCTTTATAGCGATTTTAAAAACCTAATAATACAAATATTTATCAGCTGGCCGGGTGGATAGATAAATCCGGCTAAACCACAAAAGAACAATGCTCATTCGAGTGGTTAACGGTAAATCTATTTTATTCTTTAGCGCGGCCGACGTACTCACCGGTTCTTGTATCAATCTTTAACAAATCGTCATTTTCGACAAATAGTGGGACTTTAACGATTGCGCCAGTCTCAAGTGTTGCTGGTTTTGAACCACCCTGTGCGGTATCACCCTTTAAACCTGGATCGGTATCTGTCACCTGTAATACTACGAAATTTGGTGCTGCAACTGACAATGGCACATCATTCCACAAGGTAACCAGACACATTTCCTCACCTTTAATCCACTGTTTGGCTTCGCCAACAGCATTGGCATCGGCTTCACACTGTTCATAACTATCTTTATTCATGAAATGCCACATCTCTCCATCGTTATAGAGATATTGCAAATCCAGATCGATCACATCGGCACCTTCAACAGATTCCCCAGACTTATAGGTTTTCTCTAGCACTCGGCCTGTTTTCAGGTTGCGCATCTTAACCCGGTTAAAGGCTTGGCCTTTGCCTGGTTTAACAAACTCATTCTCAATGATTGAGCATGGATCGTTTTCAATCATTATTTTAAGACCTGATTTGAATTCGTTAGTGCTATAAGTCGCCATGATGTCCTCTTTCAAATATAGTTATTACATATGAAAACGTTATGAGCGCAGCTTAGGTTAGGCAAAAATGGCGAGAACGCGCAATTTATATTGATAAATGAGCATTTTGAGCCAGTTTTAACGCCGCTTAAGCAAGCGCAATAGTTTTCACACAGATTCTAAAAGCGCAATATCATACATGGAACCTAACAAATAATGCAGTCTTTATCCTGGCAAGAACAACTGGCACAAGCTATACGACAACCTACTGATTTGCTTGAATTCGTCGGTTTAGAAGTCGGGGCAATCGGTTATAGCCAACAAGCAATAACGCAATTTCCTGTTAGGGTGCCCTATGCCTTTGCCAATCGTATTAAGAAGAACGATCCAAACGATCCCATCTTGCGGCAGGTATTTCCGTACAAAGCTGAAGAAGATGAAGCAACTGGATTCATTAATGACCCATTAGCTGAGTTAAATGTTCAACCCGTACAAGGTCTATTACAAAAATATAATAGTCGTGTCTTATCGATAACGACTGGCGCCTGTGCCGTGCATTGTCGCTATTGCTTCAGACGTCATTACCCTTACCAGGAATCTTCCGCTTCAAGCAAACACTGGCAAGCATCACTTGAGCACATCAAAGATGATTCAAGTATCGAAGAAGTGATACTCAGCGGCGGCGATCCGCTAACGATGTCAGATAGACGTTTACAAGATATTTGTTCAACACTTGCAACAATCAAACACATAAAACGCATACGCTTTCATACGCGACTGCCTATCGTCCTCCCTGCTCGCATAACGACTACGTTACTAAAACAAATAACAGATAACGATAAATCAATCATCTTTGTTATACATACCAATCATGCCAATGAATTTGATAATTCAGTTTCAAATGCTATTAAGCGGCTGCAAGAATTTGGCGTATTAGTATTAAATCAATCGGTCCTGCTAAAAGGGATAAATGATTCTGTCGAAGCGTTAATCGATCTATCGGAACGGCTAGTTGAAAATAATGTTATGCCCTACTACCTACATCTATTAGATCCGGTCGCTGGCGCAGCACATTATGATGTTTCACAAGATGGCGCACAAAAATTATTAAATGAAATGCAATCCCGTGTATCGGGTTATCTCGTTCCCAAGTTGGTAAAAGAAGAAGTCGGTGCTTCAAGCAAGACCTTGATAAGCAATTTAGCCTAAAGTTAAATTTAATAAGGTCGATAAACCAGATAAGAACGGGTTTTCCCTCCTTTCCCCAATTAACCCGTTCATAATTTTCCAGCCGGGCTTATGACCCGGCTTTTTTATTTACAGGATGTACTGGTAGAAAACTGCTCCTGCATTTTCGACACTCCGCCTTTCCATGGCGGTCGTATGCCGCGGGCACAGGAGCGGACATGTCCATGAATGGACCGTATGTCTCGAATGGACATAGGCGGTAGAACGAATCAGGAGATAGCGTCGAAGAGACGATTTACATGAATGATCCTATTTATTAATTAATTGTAGATCTGCAACTACCCTGACACAGAGGGCTATCGGCCAGAAACAGACATTCCTCATTTATGCTGATAACTGGCGAATTCAGAAACCAAAAAATCGAATACCCTTCGAACCCGTCTGTTAGTTCTTAATTCCTTATGGGTGACTATCCAGACTTCAGCTGTAATTGGAGCTAAACCAGGAACAACGACTCGTTCAACAAGAGGTTCGCTATCACCGATTTGTTCAAGCGTTCCAGTAATTGCAACACCCTGTTTAACCAGTTCCCACTGGACAATATGGCTTTTTGTTATAACGGGAAAATTGTTTTCACTCAAATTAAATCCCTGAGCATTAAGCAAAGAAAGCAGGCGGCCCGATTTCTCGATATCAATAAAATTAGCGCTATTTAATTCGGCGATAGACTTAGGGTTACCAAGGCGCTGTAGATAGGTCGTTGCAGCGTAGAGGTGAGCTTTTGCATCAAAAAGTTTTTTTACGATCAGTTCTGGCTGTGATGGCCGAAAACTACGTATTGCAATATCAGCCTCTCTACGATTTAAATTGCTTTCTTCGTTCGTTGAAATAATTTCAATTTCAATACCGGGTTCTGATTGCCGTAATTTTTGGATCATGGGTGGCAAGATAAATGTAGCAAGGTACTCAGTAGTCGTGATACAAATATTTCCTTCGATGATGTCCGATTTCCCCGTTGCTGATAAAGAAAACCTGTTCGCTGCATCACCCATAGCACGAACATGTTCAACCAACTTCATCCCGTTTGGCGTCAGTTCCAACCCTCTTCCTCTGCGGTTGAATAAATCGACTCCAATCTCTTGTTCAAGCGCCGCAACTTGACGCCCTAAAGTAGGTTGCGTCATATCAAGCGCACGAGCCGCCGCCGCTAGAGAACCTTCTTCGGCAGTCACTAAAAAGGCTCTTGCGCGGTTCCAGTCAAATTTTACTGATCGCCAATCCATACAAATATGTATATCAGATATTAAATATCCATTCTATTATGTTCATTTATGCATTGATAGTATAGCCCATGTCAATTTATATCCAATTAATTTAACAGGAATTTAGGAAATGATTATGTGGAAAATACTTATCTTGTTTTTTATAATTTTTGTAACAGCTTGTGCCAGCACGATTCAAAGCGCATCCATCTCAGAGGCTTACAAAAAATATGAGGCTCAAGAATTTAATCGTACATTGGAGCTGATTACTAGGGCAGAAAATGCAAAAGAAACGACTCCTGAAATGAAAGCCGAGATTACTTATTTAAAAGCACAGACCCATGAAAGTTTAGGTCAACAAAAAATAGCCAATACACTTTACGAATATCTTGCAGAAGAACACAAAAATTCTCAATTCGGTTACCTTGCAAGTAAAAAGTTAAATACTAAATCATAAATTTCAATAACAGATAATTTTTCATGAAAGACTTGATAGTGTGGGTGATTCATACTCCTGCAGGAACTATTGGACTAGTTGCTGCCACCGTTGCTTTGTTCACACAAAAAGGAGCCGCTCTTCATCGAAAAGCCGGCACTTGTTTTACTATTTCAATGCTTATTATGTTGATTTCAGGTTTCGTAGCTGGAGTATTAAAAGAATCTACTGATGACATGTTTTTAAGTGCAGTTGTTATATACACCGTGTTCACCGCATGGCTAACAACTCACCATAAAAGAAATGAAACTAGCTTACTAGAGCACGCGGCTTTGGTATGGATTATAGGTATTGCAATAGTGGCATTTTTTATGAACTCAATATTGCATGAAGCAGACACCCTAAACCTTTATCATTATTGGGCAAGCTTTGCCGTTCTCTGTGCAATTGGAGATGTTCGTAATTTATATTGGCAAGGCTTATCAGGTACTCAACGTGTTATTAGACATGTATGGCGTATAGGTTTTTCTTTAATTTGGGCAGCGTTAGCATTCACAGATAAGATTGTGAAAATTCTAGGTTCTAACGTTAGAGAATTGCCGGAAGAACAAATGCTATTCATTGTTGCTGTCCCAACAATGCTTATACTGATAACAATTTTTTATTGGATAATAAATATCCTATTTTTTTCCCGTAAGAAATTTGCTAGTTACGGCGACTAAGTCAACTAATTTTTTCGTTCCCTTTGGGTCGATAGCAGCAGATTAGTATCCTTAAAGATAACGAAAAGAAATCACTCTAGATTAATGGATTAATACTCTGAATTGAGTAGATCAACTATATGCATTAGCACTTAAAATAGATGGCCAACAACTATCTATTTCAATTCCAATTTCATGCTCACTGTTTGTTTGTCATTATCGTTTTCAACTTTAATGAAATTAAAGTTTTTAGCGAGTTTTTGCATTGGAAAATTATTTGCTAAGGTGTAAACAATTAATCGTTTGGTACCATGTTCACGGCAATATTCAATAGTCTTACTCATTAACTTATTGCCTACTCCTTTTTGCTGCATATCCGAGCGAACTAGAATAGCAAACTCAGCTTCAGAATTGTCTGCATCACTCACAACCCGCGACACTGCAATAGTCTCGTTATTGCCTTCTAAATTTTTCAAAATAGCGATAAAGGCCATTTCACGATCGTAATCAATTTGTGTGAAGTGTGCCATTTGAGAATGTGAAAAATTATTCACTGCACGAAAAAAACGAAAATAGATATCTTCCGGATTGATATGCGAAAAGAATTCATGGTGCGCCATTTCATCTTCTGGCTTAATAGGTCTAATAAGTATTTCAGCACCTGAGGTGAGCTGAGACAACTCTTCTAACTCTTGTGGATAGGGTCGAATCGCAAGATGGCTTTTGGCATCAGGTGCGACTGTATTTATTTTTATTCTGGCATCCAGTGCAATAACACCATTATTATTTGCAACAAGCGGATTAATGTCGAGTTCCTGAAGTTCAGGGTGGTCGACTATTAACTGTGAAATTTTTACTAATGTTACAAGTATGGCTTCCATGTTTGCTGGTTTAACATCCCTGTAACCTTTAAGAACTTTAGCAATACGCGTACGTTGCACAAGGTCATTGGCTAGCTTCATGTTTAACGGAGGCAATGCTATAGATTTGTCGTTAACTACTTCAACTGAGACACCACCATGTCCGAATAAAATAACAGGACCAAAGATAGAGTCAGTAGTAACACCAATGATCAATTCATAATCGTTGGGACAATCCACCATTGCTTGTACCGTGAACCCTTCGATTTTTGCATCCGGATTACTTTTTTTAATACGCTCTAACATGCCTTCAGCCGATAGTTGTAGTATCGAAACTGATTCAATATTCAGTAGCACACCACCAACATCTGACTTGTGACTGATATCTTTTGACAAGATTTTTAATGCTACTGGAAATCCTATCGTTTTTGCCTGTTTAACGGCTTCATCAACATCACGTGCAATTAATGTCTTAACAATAGGAATTTGATATGCGTCCAGCACTTCTTTTGCTTCTGGTTCGGTAAGTATGTTTCGTTTTTCACTTAAAACCGATTTAATAATTGTACGCACTCTTTCTTTATCTGGTTTGAAATCTTCGGGTATAGAGGGTGGTAACTCAATCAGATTTTTTTGATTCTCGTTGTATTCAACAGCTTGAAGGAATGCACTAATGGCTGACTCTGGTGTTTCGTATTGGGGAATACTATTTTTCTCGAAGATTTCTCTTGAATCTTGAACGGCATCTTCACCCATCCAACAGGTCAAGACAGGTTTGTGCGATTCAGTTATAGCGTCAGTAATCGCACGTGCGACCTCTGTGTTGTCGATGATGGCTACCGGGACTAGCATAACCAAAATGGCATCGTAATTAGGATCATCCAACAATACCTTTAACGCCTTAACATATCGCTTCGCATCACTGTCACCAATAATATCGACCGGATTGTTACGTGACCAGGTTGCTGGAAGAAATTCATCCAAGGCTTGAATTGTTTTCGGTGCAAGTTCTGCCAAATGACCTCCATTGGCGATTAAACTGTCTGTTGCCAATACACCAATACCGCCACCGTTGGTTAATATAATCAATCGATCGCCATTGATACCGGAAACATGAGCCAGTGTTTCCACAGCATCAAATAGATTTTGAATAGAATAAACGCGCAACATCCCTGCCCGACGTATCGCGGCATCAAACACAGCGTCATTTCCGGCTAATGCACCGGTATGTGATGCAGCCGCCTTCGCACCTTCTGCCATACGCCCTGACTTAATAACAATTACTTTCTTATTTCGCGCAGTCGCACGTGCAGCCGACATAAATTTACGCGCAAATTTGATTGATTCTACATAGAGCAATATGCCTGTTGTGTGTGTATCCGTGCCGAGATAATCAAGTAAATCACCGAAATCAACATCTGAACTATCACCTAGCGAAATAAAATACGAAAAACCAATGCCACGTGATTTGGCCCAATCTAATATTGATGTGCAAATCGCACCTGATTGCGAAATCACTGCAATATTACCGGGAAGAGAATCAGTATGAGCAAAACTCGCGTTTAAGCCGATACCGGGTATGAGTAAACCAACACAATTAGGGCCAAGGATACGAAAGTCATAATGGCGTGCGACATCAAGCATTTCTTGTTCAAGACCATTAGCGTCATCTACTGCATGGAAACCTGCGCTGATAACAACAGCTGCTCGCGTTCCCTTCTCACCTAATTGCATAATGATGTCAGGGACAGTATGTGCTGGAGTGCAAATTACAGC
Organism: Gammaproteobacteria bacterium; assembly: GCA_047618295.1. Classification (GTDB taxonomy): domain Bacteria; phylum Pseudomonadota; class Gammaproteobacteria; order Eutrophobiales; family Eutrophobiaceae; genus UBA7359. The sequence continues at coordinate 17,777 of JBLHKL010000006.1, forward strand.
AAAATCTGGCACGACGGGTAGATCCGCTATGCGTTTATAGGCATACACACCACAGATGGTTTCATACTTAGGGTTGACTGGCAGTATTGGCCCATCAAAACCACCATTCAAAAGATTCTTCATCACCACATTGCCGATCGATAGCGGTTTATCTGATGCTCCGATTAAAACTACCGATTTTGGGTTCAACAGTTTATTTAGATTGATAACGCTCATGCGATCGCCTTTAATTCTCCAAAATTAGATGTAAAACAATGATACATAAGACATATTACCAAATTATTGCACTGCACAATAATTATCTGTCGAATAGAAGTCTATTTTCGATAAATCAATAACTTATGGTATTTAAGGGCAATAGCTTATTTTATGAAAAGGCTAGTTTTCGTCTAAATTCTGCAAGTTGCTCGTGATAATCAGTCGCCTCACCGTAATCGATGAAGTCCTGATAACGGGAGTGCCTGCCAATGACTTTTCTTGCATGTTTTATTGGACACCAATATTGCTCCGTTCGCGCGGCTATCTCTCTTGCATACGCAATAACACCATTACCGTATTCGCAATAAACACAATTGAAGCGTTCGATGCTATTCAGATGCTTTAATTTGTGACGATCGATCACGATATAGTGAGCGCGTTTAACTTTCTTGATGCGATACAAGCTAAAACAAACGGCCTGATAAAGCGTCATGCTGATATCAAGAATTACAAAGGGGATTATCATGCTGTATATAAAAGGAGCGGAAAGCAGGTTTCTTAACTTACTATCCAGGAAAAACCTGAATAAACTTTTTTTCAATTTTTTATGTGCGTCTTCGATTCCTTCCTTGAATTTTACTTTTCCATCTTCATAAAAATAGAGAATCTTCTCTTGTCGTGCGCAAATGGTTTTTTCTATTTCATCTTCTATATCGGATATCTGAGTTAAGAGATCTTTAATTTTCTCGTCCATAATTATTCCTTAATGATTTAAGTTTTATAATTAACTCACGACAGCAATTTTAATTAATATTTAAATATAGAATAAAAATCAATCATCCTCTTTTGATATCGATTGTATCGCTTGCAGTCCTATACTCTATTCAAACACGAAAAAATGTGGCATTTCTTCCGGAGCATCATCTTCCAAACCCCAGACATCACTCATTCTTACCGTGTCGGGCGTGTCTAAAATACCCCCCATGTTTGTTGGGTGCAGTCCTTTCTTTTTCAAAATGGCCATAGAATCTTTGGTGCCTCTTATAACAGTTTTGATACTGTCAAAATCCAGCGTGTTTTCTAATACCTTATGTGCCAAACGCATTCGGAAAAAAGCTAAAACTGCATCTGCCGGCTCAGTCGATGGAATACCGAGTGTTTTTGCGACTTCACTTATTCTCCCAACGCCCTCTTCTATAACAGGCAATTCAATCTTAAGCGTATCTTCTGACTTTTCAGGAAGTTCAAGTATTGAATGGATATCGATATAAGCAAGGTCATAAAGGTCTCCCATATCCTTGAAGGGATGAACATCAATCGATAAATAGCGCAACGAGCATCCTGTCTCTTCAATATCTGCTTGCACCATACAAAATTGTATTGCCTCTTGCACAAAATCAATAAACATTGAAACTTGTGCTTCTTCTTCACCCTTGATGGGTGCTCCGGCGACTTGCTCAAACTCTGCCTCGGAAAATAACGTCAAAATGGTCATGCTTATTTTAAAACCTCAAAATTATTAATATTTTCAGCCGAATTCTAACGGTACTTGAGTATTCAGTACAGTTTCGAGTGATTCGCAGAATAATTACCCATACGAAACTGCATTCATCCAAGTCTCATTTATCTTTTTCGTGACTATCTATCACCTTTGGTAATCCTGTCATACATTACAATACTGCCTGTTACGGCTACATTTAAAGAATAGTCACCTGGGAGCTTTACCAAAGATTGGCATTGTTCCAAAATCTGCGGTGGTAAGCCGCTTATTTCATTTCCCAATAGATATACGGCTCTATCTGGATGGTCGTATTCGCTTATTGGTATCGCATCTTCACCCATTTCTACCGCAACTAATCTCGTTGAGTAGGGCAGATTATCTTTCAATTCGTCAAACGTCTTGAAATGATACAACGGTATTCTAGTCCATGACTTTGTTACGTCGCTTCCCTGATGCTTGTACTTCTTATCAACAGTAAATATAAAGCTCGCGCCTAGTAAATAAGCTGAACGCCAGAGCGTCCCTATATTTACTTCATCACTGTTATTAAGAATTCCAATTCCAAAAAAACCGTAATCGTCTTTAATTTCCTTTACTCGTGACATTTAGGATTCACACCCGACTTTGATTGCCATAATAAATTATTAACCATAGACAATAGCTATTCCAAGTAGTAATGGAGTTAGTAATGTCGCCGCTACATTTGTTGCCAAATATTGAGGATGCTCACCAATTCTTGCACCGAATTTTATTGCACCTAAAAGTGAAAATATCGAGCACGACATAGGGATGAGAGCGATGATACTCAAGCTTGAGATAACCTCACTGTAAATAAAGTAAATAATCAATGAAAATACAGTCAGCATAAAAATGGCATAAACAACGTTACTGGTTTTTATACCAAAGGAAATTGGAAAAGTATTTCTTCCAATAGTTGAATCAGCTTCTATATCTGGATACTGATTTAATAAAAGAAGATTGTTGACTAGTAAAAAAGGCACAAGTGAGATCAACCACACTAGGTTCGAATACCCGCCGGTTAAAACAACATGAGTACCAGCAACCATAAGCACCCCAAAACCTAAGCCTGGGGCAATAAGGCATAAGAAGGGAGAACGGTTAATCCATTTTGTATACGCAATTATAAGAACCACACCAACTAAACCAATAGGCATAATTTCCATGCCGTGCTCAAGTACAAGATTCACCCCAATGACAATCGTCACCGCTAATGATACCAGCCCAAGAACTAATACTGATTTAGCCATCTCAGGATTATCAGGCAATGCACCACTACCACCGCTAAAAGGTGTTTTTTTAGTAATTAGATCCAGTCCGCTTTTAAAGTCATCGTATTCATTAAGTGTGTTAACGCTGATATGGGCGGCAATAGCACCGAAAAATATTATAGCAACTGTAACAAAATCAATGAACGGATGGATTACGTAGGCAGTGCTAAACCCTAAAAATATACAGACAGGTGTTAGAATGAGAAACGGAGCACGAATTGTTTGAAGCAAGATTTTAATTTGCATCGTTTAATTTTCTTTAACTACTAATTAAGATCAACGGATAGATTGAGTCAATATTATTTCCCAAACATTGAGCCTAAAATTCCACGAATAATTTTCCGTCCCAAGGCACTCCCCATACTTCGTGCGACACTTTTCATCATCGCTTCACCTATACCCTGTCGGGTACTACGTCGTTTAGCCGGTTGTTTTGCTTTAGTGTTTTGGTTTGCTTGAGCCTTCTCTACTTTTTGTACCGTTTTCTTCGCGCGTTTTTGTAATATCTCATGTGCTGAATTTCTATCCATAGATTCATTGTAACTATCACCAATAATTGAATTTTCAATCACCTCAATGCGCTCTGCTGCTTTTAATGGTCCGATACGTGATTGTGGCGGTCGGATTAAAGTACGCTCTACTGGTGTAGGACTCCCCTTTTCATCAAGAACAGAAACCAATGCTTCACCTATGCCCAACTCAGTAATAATTTGTTTACAATCAAATTTTGGGTTTGGACGAAATGTTTCAGCAACAGTCTTAACAACTTTTTTATCTTTTGGAGTAAAGGCACGCAAGGCATGCTGAATACGCAAACCGAGTTGGCCTAATATATCTTCAGGAATATCAGTGGGGTTTTGACTTATAAAATAGATACCCACTCCTTTGGATCGGATCAAGCGAACAACTTGTTCGATTTTGTCGACTAATGAACGCGGAGCACGATCAAACAACAAATGTGCTTCATCAAAAAAGAATACTAATTTTGGTTTTTTAGCATCCCCTACTTCGGGCAGTTGTTCAAACAACTCTGACAACAACCATAACAGAAATGAAGCATAGAGCTTTGGTGATTGTGATGATAGCTTGGTCGCATCGAGTATATTAATAATGCCACGACCATCTTCGTCTCTTTGCATTAAGTCGCGTAAACCTAATGCGGGTTCGCCGAAAAAATTCTTTGCGCCTTGTTGATCAAGAACTAACAGCCTTCGTTGAATCGCAGCGACACTGGCCTTAGAGATATTACCGTAATTTGAACTTAGCTCACTGGCATTTTCAGCCATCCAGCTGAGCATGGATCGTAGATCTTTAAGATCTAGCAATAACAAACCTTCGTCATCAGCAATACTAAAACAGGCATAGAGAATACCGCTCTGAGTATCATTTAATTCTAGTAAATTCGATAACAACAATGGCCCCATTTCCGAAATAGTTGTTCGAATCGGATGGCCTTTTTTACCAAATATATCCCAAAATACAACTGGGTTCGCATTGAATGCAAAATCTTTAATCGGGATCTCGGCAAGACGTTCATCAATCTTGGGGTGAGGTGCGCCTGCTTTTGCAAGACCGGATAAATCACCTTTGATGTCTGCAACAAATACTGGCACACCCAATTGAGAAAACCCTTCTGCCAGAATTTGCAATGTTACAGTTTTACCTGTGCCTGTAGCACCGGCAATCATACCGTGGCGATTACTAAGTTTGGCTAGTTGGCTTATAAGCTGTCCGTTAGCACCACCAATCGTTATGTGAGTTTTTTTATTCATATTTCTTTATTATTTATTTTATGCGGGTTTTATATTGCTTTGCCTTTCTTCAACAGTTCTTTTATTAATTCTTTTTCTTTCAGTCCTTTACTATCACCGCCAATAAAGGTGCTTGACCCAGAAGAAAAGCTGCTGCCAAAAGTGTCAACCAGATTGACTGTTTGTCCGAGCCCACTTAAAAAGTCTTCATCGCTCAACGTTGATAGCGGATGTATGTAAGCACTCCATAATATATCCTTAGCAATGGCATATCGTGCATCTAAAGCGCTATCAAAGTTTGCCTGCATGATTCGATACAGATGCTTTTCCGTTAGTTCGGATGTTTCTGTGATGGGAATAACAATGCGCATTCGATCAGCGTCTTCATCGGTAATAACGGTGACAGCATGATTGCCCACTTTTAATTGCCACATTCCATTGCTGCCCTCAGGGGTCTTGTCTAATCGACGAATGATATCTTCTAGTCGACTGTTATCCATGGAACATGTCTTAGCTTGCTCAGGTTCAGTAGGTTCAGCGATAACTGAAAAAGAACTAATAGAAAATAAAACAATAACAAGTAATTTGAAAAATCGATCAGACATCTTGTTTCTCCTCTTATTGCGATTTAGGAGACCATGCATTTATGATTCCAATAATTTATTACTATATTCATCATTATTGGGAGACATTAAACAAAACAGGCCAATGCGTAATAGTATGTGATTATCAGCTAATAATCGAAGAAATTTGATATCACAATTTTAGAGGTGCATTACCATTGTAATTCGATGTAAATACACTGAAATAGTTTTATAGCTCTATGCTTAAAAGCCATTATTACGGCAGAACTCATTGTAACGCCCTATTTCAAAGGCAATTGACCGATAATTAGCGTGAACAAGTACGCGTTGATGTTCCGTTCCGGTTCCTGCTAGACAGGGACATGACTTGTCCAACTAGGGTGTTCGTCAGCGCGCTTGATCATATCTCGTAGCACATCATGAGATCTTTTCAATTTCACATAAGGATCTCCACCTTCTTCCCAACCAAGATAACCAAACATACCTTCATAACCTTTGTTTTTTAAGGCGCCAACAATGGCAAAGTTATCTAGTTCGCCCACATCCAGTGGCTCTACTGTAGCAACACCTGCGAATCCCAGTGGACTTTGACGACTGCCGGACAGATGCACCTTACGCAGATAGGGATAAACCTCGTTGAGAACGCGACTTGGGCTGCCGCCTTCCAAGGCATACCAATGGAAACTCGTGAATACAATTCCAAGATTGGGATGGTTGATTTCCTTGCATAATCGAACCGCATCACTATGTCGCTCCAGCCAAAATTTTATGTGTGTATACAAAAGTATATCGATACCGCGACGCTCACATATTTCCAACGCCTGCTTTAGCCATTCACTGACAGGTTTATCTCCTTGCGTTGAAGACGGTGTTATCCCCTTGCCAGCACTGCGTATGGAAAGGTCTATTTGAGTACAGCCTTCTATGTTTTCAAGTAGCGTTAGAATGCCACTGTTATGCGGGTGATCTGTCGGGTAATCTAAATCCAGAACAATATAAATACCTGTAGCATCAAGGTCATGCTTTTCTTTAACCGTAGCCAGTACATCTGCAGTTTGCCAACGTGTACCGTCCCAAATGGAACGATGGATTCCATCATAGCCAATCTCTTTAACCATTTCGCACTGTGCATCAAAATCGTAGACGCCTTGTGTATTGTAAAAAGCGAAATCCATAGCATATATTTTATTGATCATCTTTTTTCTCTTCGTTTGTAACTGTTTAATTATTTATTTTAAAATTTGGGAGCACCGTCTCACCGATTTCAGCGATAACTTCTTCAGCGGGTCGTTTGCCCATTTTAAGATTTAAGGCCACGTGGTTTACACCGATAAGTTGACATTGTTCTAGAAATTCAATCAGTACTTTAGTACCACCCCTGAAGCCAAGGTGAATGGGTGTAGGTGCTTCGTCAGGATCTTCGCTTAAATCAATATAAAACGATTGAGCAAACGGTTTGAATTGTTCATTAGCATTTTTTTTCAACTCTTCACGCCATTCTTGTATTTTGTTCGCTTGCTGATTAATAGGCCGTGGATAAGTAATCCAACCATCTGCGTTAGCGGCTATCCAGCCTAAGTTCTGCTGGCTGTTTCCGGTAACAAGAAAGGGTAACTTACCTACCGCCTTGGGTATCGTATCAGCCATTCCTTTTAATATTGATGATTGACTCTGGATGTGTGGAAAACTTTCTTCCAGGGCCTGTTTCATCGCTTCGAAATGGTCTCTAAATAGTTCGCCCCTTGTTTCAAGATCAACATTAAATGCAGGGAATTCTACAGGTCTATCTCCAGAGGCAACCCCTAATACCAATCTACCATTTGATAATTGGTCTATAGATGCAGCCGCTTTCGCGGTATGCAGTGGATGCCGGATCGGTAAGATGACTGATCCTGTTGCAAGTGCAATATCTTTGGTTTGAGCCGCTATCCAACTGAGATAAACCCACACATCAAAGATTTGACCCACGTCACCAAAACTAGGATCACGTAAAGGCACATCTCTGAACCAAAGCGCTGCATAACCCAACTCTTCGGTCAATTTAGCAAGACGTTCTTGATCTTGCATTGCAGGAACATCACTCTCGAAGGATTCAAGTGGAAAAAATATTCCTAGCGATAGTTTATTTTCAACAAACATGCGTTTATATCCGTTTCCGGATTCAATGGTTGCTGATGAATTTACGTCAAGCACGAAGGTCTCCCAGATACGTTCTAATGAGTCGATTTTTAACTCAATACGGTTTCTTGATTGCTGTATAAACTGATGATGGGACTGTACAGAGTAGTTTAATTTTTACAATCGATTTTGCTTTATCAAAATTTGTGCCTCTAAAAATAATGGGATTTGTAAATACCTGTTTAGGTTTATATGATGCGTTAACCGAAACAGTTTAATTTTGATTAAATTAACCAGGAGATTCTTACGATGCAAGCCGATGCTATTAAGCAGGGTTGGATGTATGAAAATATGTTCAAAAGTCGTTATTACGAAGAATGTATGGAGGCGGCTTATCTAGAAGGCAAGCAACCCGTATTTAACATGGCTAATGGCCCTGTTCCCGGCGAAATGCACCTTTCTAATGGGCAGGAACCGTGCGCTGTTGGTGTTTGTGCCCACCTCAATGCCGACGATGCCGTTTTTGCAACTCATCGACCACATCATATAGCTATTGCCAAGGGTGTTGATTTAAAGGCAATGACTGCAGAGATATTTGGTAAGAAGACTGGACTATCTGGCGGTCGGGGTGGTCATATGCATTTATTTGATACTAAAGTAAATTTTGCCTGTAGTGGCATCATTGCTGAAGGTATGGGTCCTGCGGCCGGTGTTGCGCTGGCACGAAAACTGCGAAATGAGCCCGGTGTCGCTGTCGCCTTTATTGGCGAAGGCGCTGCTAACCAAGGGGCCTTTCATGAAACCATGAATCTTGCCGCAGTCTGGAAGCTCCCCTTTGTTTGTATCATTGAAGACAATGCTTGGGGCATCTCTGTCGCAAAAAAAGACGTCACGGCAGTACCCAGAAACGATGTCCGTGCGGCTGCCTATGGTATCCCCGGAGAATATATAGAAGGTAATGACCCATTGGCTATCTATGACGCTGCAGAGCGTGCCATTAATCGAGCACGAGCGGGAGAAGGACCTAGTCTCATAGAAATAGAGACTTATCGTTTAGCTGGGCACTTCATGGGTGACGCTGAAGCCTATCGTCCCGAGGGTGAAAAAGACGCTCTTTTCTCGAAAGACCCTATTCCAATATTTCGAACTCATTTATTAGAAAGTGGCGCTTTAGATGAGGCTGCCTTAAAGAAAATTGAAGATACTATGCATGCCGAGGTCGATGAGGCCTTTGAGTTTGCCCGGGCAGCAGTTGAGCCTGAACCCGCTGAAGCACTAGAAAAAGTCTTTGCTTAGGAGATAATAATGGCAACACCAAAACGTAAATTAACCACCGCAAAGGCTATCAGTGAAGCTATTTCTCAAGAAATGGAAGCCGATGATAACATTTTTGTTATGGGCGAGGATATTGCCAAACTCGGAGGTGTCTTTGGCACTACCACCGGTCTATTAGATAAATTTGGCCCTGAACGCGTTCGTGACACCCCTATTTCGGAGACAGCCTTTATTGGTGCTGCTGTCGGTGCCGCTGCTGCAGGCATGCGACCGATAGTAGAACTCATGTTTGTCGATTTTTTCGGCGTTTGTATGGACGCTATCTATAACCTTGCCGCTAAAAATTGTTATTTCTCTGGCGGTAATCAACCCATTCCTATGGTGCTGATGACCTCAGTCGGTGGTGGTTATGGCGATGCCGGACAACATAGCCAATGTTTATACGGCACCTTTGCGCATTTGCCCGGGATGAAAGTCGTTGTGCCATCCAATGCTTATGATGCAAAAGGCCTAATGCATACCGCAGTAGCCGATGATAATCCGGTTATTTTCATGCTTCATAAAAATCTGCAAGGCATGGGCTGGCTAGGTACTGTTAAAGGTTCTATCGTTGATGTGCCAAAAGAAACCTATGGTGTTCCCTTTGGTGAAGCTGCCATTGTTCGTGAAGGCAAAGACATTACTCTTGTTGGACTGGGTGTAACAGTTCACATGGCACTTGATGCTGCAGAGGCCTTAGCTAAAGAGGGTGTCGATGCTGAAGTTGTTGATCTGCGAACTTTGGTGCCACTTGATCGTGGCACCGTATTTAATTCAGTTTCCAAGACTGGGCGTTTATTAGTCATTGATGATGATTATATTAGCTACGGTGTTAGCGGTGAAATTATTTCATCCGTTGCAGAACAAGACAGCAGTGTTTTCAAAACATCTCCACAACGAATTGCTTTCCCGGATATTCCAATACCCTTTACCCGACCGATGGAACAATTCGCACTACCTAACAAAGATAAGATTTTTAATACCGTCAAAGAAATGATGAAGGATTAATAACATGGATATAATAATTACAAACGACATAGTAGAAGATGGTGCAGAAGCTGTCATCGTTACTTGGTACTTTGAAGATGGTGATGATGTAGAAAAAGATGCCGTGCTAGCTGACATTATGATTGAAAAAGCATCCCTTGAATTTCCTGCGCCCTGCTCTGGAAAACTAACCATTAAGAAAGAATGTGAAGTGGTATTAAAAGAAGGCGATATTATTGCCACTATCGAATAATGATCTGACCTAGAAACATCTAACGATTAATTCTACAAACTAGTTTTGATTAAACTTTTCCACTGCAATCTTCAACAGCTTGTAACCTTCAACGAGTCGCACTGAAGGCCGGCCCAAAAATGCTTCAGGAATCGAAACTATGCGTTCATTTTGAACAGCTGACACAGCACTTAGCAGTGGGTTATCGCTTATCACCGATGGACGATATTTTTCCTCTTTAACGCCACACCATGAGATGGCAATGATGTCTGGATTCAAATTGGCAAACTGTTCAAACTCAAGCGGCAAACTTATTTCTTCAAATTCTTCTAACGCATTACTACCACCTGCTAATTCAATTAGATCATGAACCCAGCTTTTTCTTGCCGCAGAAATTACTGGCTTTGGCCACCACTGTACTGCTATTGAAGGGCGCTGTTTATCTGCTGTGTTAACTGGTTTAAGTTGTTGTCGCATATATTCAATCAATTGTGTACCACGATCTGCAACACCTAACTGTTGTGCAATGTCATCAATGTCCTGGTAAACAGCTGCTAATGATTCTGGGGCAGATGCCCAATAGGGTAATCCTGCCGTTTTTAAAGAATCGATAACCTTCTCGTGACCTGGGACAGTTAATGAAGCCAATACTAGATCCGGTTTCAGTTGGGTAATTACTGCTGCATCAACTTGAAGATCAGGCCCAACTCTCGGCAAACTGGAGACGACTTCTTTCGGGTAATCGGAGTGGTTATCAACACCGACTAAATATTCTGCACAACCGAGTGCACAAACAATCTCCGTATTGGAACAGGTAGTTGAGACAATACGCATTTAAAACTACGGCCTACATATTCCTGCGATATTGACCGCCGACTTCAAAGAATGCATTAGTTATTTGACCGAGCGAACAGTGCTCAACAGCATCCATTAAGGCTGCAAAAACGTTTTCATTGTTTTGTGCAGATCTTTTCAGCTTTTCAATATGAATTTCACTTTGATCTTTATGTTGTGAATGAAACTCTTTGAGACGACTCAACTGACTTTGTTTTTCTGCTTCAGTTGAACGGGCCAACTCTATAGTCTTTGTCTGTTCATCTGCATTTGGATTCTCGAAAGTATTGACGCCAATAATGGGGAGTTCACCATTATGTTTTAGCATTTCATAATGCATCGATTCATCCTGAATCTTACCGCGTTGATAACCCGTCTCCATAGAACCAAGCACGCCACCGCGTTCTGACATTCTATCAAATTCTTGTAGAACGGCTTCTTCAACCAGATTGGTTAACTCTTCTACAATGAAAGAACCTTGAAGTGAATTCTCATTTTTAGAAAGACCATATTCTTGATTAATGATCAATTGTATTGCTATTGCTCGCCGCACCGAGTCTTCCGTTGGCGTAGTAATCGCTTCATCATAAGCATTGGTGTGCAAACTGTTACAATTATCATTAACCGCTATCAGTGCTTGTAACGTCGTTCTAATGTCATTGAAATCTATTTCTTGCGCATGCAAGGAACGACCCGATGTTTGAACATGATATTTTAATTTCTGACTACGTTCATTTGCGCCATATTTAAAACGCATAGTGGTTGACCATATACGACGAGCAACGCGTCCTATCACAGTGTATTCAGGATCCATTCCGTTAGAGAAAAAGAACGAAAGATTACCTGCGAAATCATCAATATTCATTCCGCGTGATAGATACGTTTCAACATATGTAAAACCATTGGCTAAGGTAAAGGCCAACTGTGAGATAGGATTCGCGCCTGCTTCTGCGATGTGATAACCGGAGATAGAAACTGAATAGAAATTCCTGACTTTCTTATCAACGAAATACTGTTGAATATCGCCCATCAATTTAAGACTAAACTCAGTTGAAAAAATACAGGTGTTTTGCCCCTGATCTTCCTTAAGAATATCAGCCTGAACGGTGCCACGAACATTCCCCAAAGACCAGTCTTTGATTTTTAATTTTTCTTCAGCGGTGGCTTCTCTGCCATTATCTTTCTCAAATTTTACGTATTGTTGTTGGATTGCCGTGACCAAAAATAAAGCCAGGATAGTTGGCGCTGGGCCGTTGATGGTGAGTGAAACTGATGTTGTCGGCAAACATAAATCAATCCCATCATAGAGCGCTTTCATATCATCGAGTGTCGCAATCGATACGCCTGAATTTCCAACCTTCCCATATATATCGGGTCGTTCACCGGGATCATTCCCGTAGAGTGTCACTGAATCAAATGCCGTCGAAAGACGAGTTGCATCAGAATTCTTAGACAAGTATTTGAAACGACGATTCGTACGAAATGGATCGCCTTCTCCAGCAAACATACGCGTTGGATCTTCACCTTCTCGTTTAAAGGCAAATACACCTGCAGTAAAAGGAAATTTTCCTGGCACATTTTCTTCAAGCAGGAAGCGCAGGATTTCTCCTTCATCCTGATAACGTGGCAGTGAAACTTTTGGTATACGGGTATTAGAAAGTGTGTGACTGATTATTTTTGTGTGTAACTCTTTGCCTCTAACATCCACGACATATTCATCAGCAGCATAATCTGCTTTAAGTGTTGGCCACATCTCAAGTAATTTACGGCAACGTGGATCAAGTTTGTCTTCACGCTTTTCTATCAAGACATCCAAGGCATTATTCTTATCACCAGATGACTCGAGCATTTTTTTTGATTCTATTAACTGCTGTCGTTCACGTGCAATCTTTACCTGTTCAGCTGACGTTTTATGATAATTTCGAACAGTCTCTGCAATTTCTGCGAGATAACGCTGCCGTTCAGCGGCAACTATGACTGTTCTGCTGGTAGAACATTTTGATTCTAGCGGCGCAAAAAATTCTCCATGCCAACTGTTTAATTTTTTTTCTTTAAAAATATTAAGTAAGCCGTGATATAGAGAAGTCACACCATCATCATTGAATTTTGAAGCAATGGTTCCGTATATTGGCAATTCTTCAACTGCAGTTGAAAACAATTCATTGTTACGTTGATATTGCTTACGAACATCGCGCAAGGCATCTTCACCACCTTTTCGATCGTATTTATTAATCACAACCACATCGGCAAAATCGAGCATATCAATTTTTTCAAGCTGGCTCGCAGCCCCAAATTCTGGTGTCATGACATACATAGATGCATTGACATATGGCACTATACCCGCGTCACCCTGTCCTATTCCTGGTGTCTCCACGATGATTAGATCAAATTCAGATACTTTGCAGAGATCAATGATATGTGTCAGTGAGGTCGGGACTTCTCCTGTTGTTTCGCGTGTTGCGATAGAACGAAAATAAATATTAGGAACATCAAGTGCATTCATACGGATACGATCGCCGAGAAGTGCGCCACCCGTTTTACGTTTAGTCGGATCGATTGCGATTATTGCAATTTTCAATTCATCGAGATCAAGATTAAAACGACGAATTAATTCATCAGTCAACGACGATTTACCAGAACCGCCTGTACCGGTAATTCCCAACACCGGGGTTTTGTTGTACTTCTTAGCTTCTTCTGAAAGTGTGCTGAGGCGACTTTCAGCAATGACGCCTTCATCTATCGCCGTGATCAAACGAGCAATTTGACCGTATCCGTTAGACAAAAGATTGTTATAATTTTCGGGGATGTTCTTATCAGACAAATCAATATCAGCACGCTCAACCATTTCGTTGATGATGCCTTGTAACTGCATTCTCTGTCCGTCTTCGGGAGAGTAAATGCGTGTTACACCATATTTTTCAAGCTCAGCAATTTCCTCCGGGACGATGACACCGCCGCCGCCGCCAAATACCTTGATATGAGACGCGCCGCGTTCTTTGAGTAGATCGACCATGTACTTGAAATACTCAACATGACCTCCCTGATAGGAACTGATGGCAATCCCTTGAACATCTTCTTGAATTGCGGCATTTATGATTTCGCCGACTGAGCGGTTATGCCCTAGATGAATTACCTCAACACCCGTTGACTGTAAAATACGACGCATAATGTTAATGGCAGCATCATGCCCATCAAACAGACTAGCCGCTGTGATGAAACGAACATGATTCTGAGCTTTGTATTTCTCAGTAATTAGACTTCTGCTTATCATTTTTGCTGGTGTTGCCATTTAATACCCCTGATTTGTAGCCTTTATAAGCCTCTTTCAAGTCTATTTCCAGAGTCTTTTACGCAGAAAGCATATGCAAGCAGCATATACATTTTTCAATAAAAACAGATTCTGATTCTTAATCCCATCAGCTAATCCCTTCTTCTCGTAATTCAACTCTGCGTATCTTACCGGAAACAGTTTTCGGTAGTGATTCTCGATACTCAATTTCGCGAGGATATTTGTAAGGAGCAGTGATGTTTTTCATAAAGTCTTGAAGTTCTTTGGTCAGTGCTTCACTAGGCTCGTAATTTGGTGCAAGCACTATGAAGGCCTTCACAATTTCACCACGAATTTCATCTGGCTTTCCTACTGCTGCAGATTCGAGGACAGCAGGATGTTCAAGTAAATAACTTTCAACCTCAAATGGACTTATGCGATATCCTGATGAACTAATAACGTCATCTGAACGGCCAACGAACCAGATATAGCCATCTTCATCAATCGTTCCGGTATCTCCAGTTAGATACCAGCCATTTCTAAATGACAATGCTGTCGCCTCATCATCCTGCCAATAACCAGCAAACAGTCCTGGTGGCAACGGTTCAGTAATACGTACTGCGATATGACCTACTGTATTAACGTCTGATAACTCACCTTCATCATCGACGATATGAACATCAACACCGGGCACTGGTTTTCCCATTGAGCCTGGTTTAACTGGAATCGCTGGATAATTGGCGACTATATTAATCGTCTCTGTTTGACCATAACCATCATAGATATCTGAACCGGTTGCTTCGCGCCAGACCTTTATGACTTCAGGATTAAGTGGTTCGCCTGCACCAATGGCATGTCGAATTGAAGTCAAATTGTATTGCGACAGATCCATCTGCGCAAAAACCCGATAAATTGTGGGTGGTGCACAAAAGGTAGTTACTCCCAATTTCTCAATCAATTTGAGATGCAATTCAGCATCAAAACCTTCACCATTATAAAGTATGACTGTCACACCCATTTGCCACGGAGAAAACAACATTCCCCATGCTGCTTTGGCCCAGCCAGTATCTGAAAGTGTCCAATGGATATCATCTTCTTTCAAATCCATCCAATAACGAGCAGTAATACTATGAGCTAAGGCGTATGAGTGATCACGAGGAACCATCTTTGGCATCGCTGTCGTACCAGAGGTAAAATACATGATCATCAGATCAGATGAGCGAGTCGGCTCTAATTGTGTTTTATCGAGTGTGTCAGATGCATGAGATGTTATTTCCGAATAACATTGCCAACCTTCTCTTGCTTCGCCTATCATAATGAAGGTTTTCAATGTCGGACATAAATGTCTGACCTCATCAACTTTTATAGCGTTTTCAGAAGTGACAATAATAAGTTTAGCTTTCGACCTGTTGATACGGTATTCAATATCTTTAGCAGACAACATTGCTGTTCCTGGCATGGCAACAACACCTGATTTACAACAACCGATCATAGTGAAGTACCACTCGGGGATACGCGGTAACATGACAAAGGCAAAATCACCTTTCTTAGCACCCGTCGCTAGCAAGGCATTCGCAAATTGATTGGAGGCAAGGTCTAGATCGCTAAAGGCGTAGTGTCGAATGTCTTCTCCCTTATTATCGACAGCAATAAAAGCAGTCTTGTCATGCTCTTTTGCCATTTTTTCAATAACATCGAAGCCAAAATTATAAAACTCAGGGATCTCAAGTTTAAACTGGCTCTTGATCTCATCATAGTCGGTCATTTCTGGTAAGAACATTCTCATTATTCTCCTGGCACTATCTGAAGAGTTTACTAACTTATTAAGCAAAGCCCCTAAATGTTACAGCTACATGCTAAAGAAAAAAAACAGCGCACTATTCAGAGAAGCTGACTGGCTAAATGAAATGCGTTTAAACGTTTAAGAAGAGAACTCTTGTTGCCACTGTCACATAGTGACCAAGTGCTGAAAGGTTTAGCCGTCTACTCTGTCTTGGATATCACTATGTCCATCAGTAATTAAATTTTCCCACTCTTTAACTCTAGCCAATGTTGTCTGAATAAATGGGCTACGTCTTATCATCCACATAAAACTATCGGCTAGCGCCTTTCCCGGTTGGCGTAATGGCCGCTCGAACTGAACAAGCAAAATGACCCGATCCTCTTCGGTATCATTCCAGACCTCGTGATAATAAGTATCATCAAAGACAAAACACTTGCCTTCATGCCATTCATATTCCTTATCATCTACCGAGATACGACAACCTTTTGCCTTCGGAATCGTTAAGCCCAAATGACAAGTGATAGTGCCATTTGTAGGACCATAATGACGCGGCAAATGAGTCCCCGGTGCATGCACCGAATAAAAAGCAGAGATCAGTCCGGGAATTTTTTCCACTACAGTTGTTGTTACAGGACATAGCTGAGCATTACGTTGAAACTTATAGCTGTATCCCCAAATAAACAATGACTGCCATTTATTATCAACAGCAATGCGATCATGATCGGGAGAAACATCTCTTAATGGTGGTATCTTATCGCGCTCAAGCATCATGTTCATTGCTTCTGCGCGTATTGCGTCATAATTGCTTTCCAGTGATTTAGTCCAGAGAAAGACATCATCTTTAAAAACAGGTGGGTTGCCTACCTTTGAAAACAAGCCGATAAACCAGTGTATAGGCGGCCTAATATAGAAGCCGAACCAGAAAACACCTCTACGAAAGATCAAGGCTATGAAGTCGACAAGTTTTTTAAAAGTGACCATGTTTTAAATTTTTAGAAAAAGTTGATTATTATCAATAACTTCACACCCAAATGGCTGAGCATTAGCTGTTTATTTTTATTGTTAAATTATAAATCCGTAACGTTCATTATCACGCAAGTCGACACTATTTAAAAATTCTTGCTTTAACCCTGTAATCCCATCACTTTTGACTGCACGCATCGCCACCTCGGGCTCAAGCTTATAAAGCTTTGCCGTATTCAAACCAAAGATCTTGTTCTTCACTACGCCATCTGCTGGACCTAATGGCGCAAACCCATGCTTCTTTTGCATATCTTCTGGGATCTCTAACCGACGCAAAGCTTCAATTTGCCATTGAGGAGAACCATACCAAACAGAATCTGTTCCCCAAACAACATGATCAACACCAAGACCTTTTATAAGTGTCCCCAGCAAGGCGGCTGCAAAACGTGGATTGGCAGTCGCTGAATTGGCAAAACAAGTACCTAAATCAGCATAAACATTATCAACGCCGTATTCTTCTGGGATTCGTGCTAAATCGCTAGCCCATTTTATTTCACCTGTTGCTTCAAACTCTGCTAATGCCTGATCGGGTAATTCAAATGCAGGTCGTAGACAAGCATGATAAATAATAAAATTCATATCTGGCCAATCTTTTGCCGCTTTACCAATATCCCAGGCTGAGGCATGTTTCCAGACTTCAGGCCAACTTGTTTCATAATCTGCCGGCATCAAACCCTTATGTATCGCCAGATTCGTAATCCCAGCCTTTACTGCTTTTTCATAAAAGGGATACATCAATTCTTCATCATCCAGTCGCCATGGATATTTTGTAGTCGACGTTAGTGGATCACCAATCGTATAGGCTTTCCATGAGTCTGTGTGACCGGTCTCAAGGACTTTGTCCACCTCATCCATCCAACCGGCTTGTTTTGGCGTGATAACAAAATGACCATACATACGCCGAGTACCGGCAAGCTTATTAATAGACTCCACTGCACCACGAATCTGATCATTAGCCAAGAACCACCAACTAGGATCATCAAAAGGCGCTCCGCTCAATAATGCAATTTTAGTATCGCTATTTAGAAATATTTGTCGGATATAATTCTGGAATTTTAAATCACTTAGAGTCAGCTGTTCTTTTGTCAATCCAGCTTCCCAATTATCTGCTGCAAATCGCGGTATATTTAATAAGCCATCATGTTTGAAGTCATCGTGAACAAAATGAGTTTGATCATCAAAGATAAATTGATCTTGTAGAGAACTAGCACGCGCTATTGCGCGTTCGGGTTCTGCTGCCTCAGCTTTATTGACCATAAATAAAGAACCGAAAACTTCATTCATTGCTAAAAATGCCGCTGCCATACCCGATGCACTGCCTAGGAATTGTCGACGACTAAGCCCTTGCTTTTTTCCACACTCATCCGCTAATTGCTTTATTCGTGCTTCAACCTGAGACTGCTGTTTTGTTTGCGCTGATGGTGTGAATTCCCCGTTCGATATGATTTGAGTAGGTACAGGAGAAGGAAATGCTTCAGTTTGCGCAGATTTAAATTGTTTTAATTCCTCATCAGTAAATATTTGCGTCATACCTTACTCCCGTAGATAATCTTTAATTTAGGATATCGCTCTATACTAATTATTATATTCGCTTCAGAAATTATATTTAATCTCTTATTTACATATCTATGAGTCCTGAATCGGAAAAACTGCAACACAAAAATAAGATAGATTAAAACATGAGAATATTTTCACACCTGCCTTTATTTGCTTTAAGTGGATTAATGATTATTTCTTTTTCAGTTCAGGCTGAAATTAATACGGAAATACAACAAGTACAAAAAGAATGGGCACGAATAAAATATACAATAGAAAAGAAACAACATGAGAGTGCTCTAAAAAACCTGGCATTGAAAGCCACCTCTATTCGCATGCTTCAACCGGATAACGCTGACGCACATCTGTGGGAAGGTATTGTTTTATCGACTTATGGTGGTGCTATTGGCACTTTAAGAGCATTAGATGCAGTTACAAAATCTCGTGATGCCTTGGAAAAATCCCTCAAGATTGATCCGGAAGCCTCAAAAGGTGCCGCTAATACCTATCTTGGCACCTTATACGTTCTAGTCCCGGAATGGCCCATTGGCTTTGGTGATCTTGATCTTGCTAAACAATACCTAGATAAAGCAATCATGCTTAATCCTGATGATATAGATGCTAATTTATACTATGGAGATTTTCTAAAGAAAAAAAAGAAGTACAAGCAAGCTGAAGTGTTTTATAAAAAGGCACTATCCGCCCCTGCTCGTCCGGGACGTGAAGTTGCCGACGAAGGTCGTCGTAATGAAGCTAAAGAACGTCTTGCGGAAATCCTAGTAAAATCAAAATAAGTCTTAAATAAAAACGGGTGCTCATAGCACCCGTTTATCAATATTGCAGCTAGTTTATTGCTTAAGCTTAAAGACTAATATCTCATCACCCAATGCATATTTAAATAATCCACTACCACCGGAAGCAACAGCAATATATTGTGTGCCATTGAGTTTATAAGTTATCGGAGGTGCATTAACACCGTATTGACTCTTATGTTGCCAGAGCAGTTTGCCAGTCTTGGCTTCGTATGCATTAAAGTTACCACTACCCTCACCAGCAAACAGTAGCCCACCCGCTGTCGCCATAACACCACCAACCATCGGCTGATCGGTTTTCACTTCCCATTTGATTTTACCGGTAGTGAGATCAACTGACGTTATATTGCCCCAGGTTGGATCCGTTGTTGGCTTGAAAAAGGTAAAACTCGACCATGGCTTACCAGGTTCAGGCGTCAATTTTTTAGAATAAAATTTAGCTACTGTATAGATACCTGCAATATACATAGAGTTTAATTCTGGATAATACGCTGCTGGTGACCATGTCGTTGCACCAAAGGTACTTGGGGCAATACGCACTCCTTCTTCTGTTGGTCTAGCAAATATGTTTTCTTGTGGTACAAATGTATCTGATCGCATGAGCAATTCACCCGTTGCTCTATCATGAACAAATAACCAACCCATTTTACTTGCTTGAGAGACGGCCTTAACTATCTTGCCGTCTTTTATATAATCGATTAAAACCGGTGGGCTTGCTACATCATACCCCCAACGATCGTGAGGTACTTGCTGATAGGCCCATTTAAGCTTGCCGGTATTCACATCAACGGCGACCAAACTAACCGTGTTCCGGCTATCACCAGGCCGGGTTGAGTCTTCCATCTGTGGTGATGGATTGCCTGTGCCAAAATAAAGCAAACCTAGTTCTGTATCTAAAGCGGGGGTTGTCCAAATAGAACCACCGCCTAACTTCCAAGAATCTTTATACTTCTCGGAGTTAGCTTTTTCACTTTCTATATCGCGATTAAAACTCTCACCACCTGATGAAGCTTCAACGAAATCACCTTCCCAATCCTCTTCGGAAGAGCTATACCAGCGCCAAATTTCTTCGCTGGTATTCACATCATAGGCCACCATGTATCCGCGTAAACCATGTCCACCACCTGCAAAACCACCTACAGCCAGTGTTTGTTTGCCGTCTTGTTCGACTTCCATATGTAAACCGTAACCGGCTCCGGTGATCCCGACAAAGACCTTCCCATCATAAACTTGTGGGGCAAGACTAGCGCTATGACCAGAAGCGCCTGTCATGACGGCACCCTTTAATTCTTCCATATTCGTTATCGGATTCATCTCCTCATCGATACCTGAATTTGGATCTGAGATAGGCACATCCCATAATTTTTCACCTGTCTTTTGATCTAATGCAATAAGTCGGGCATCAATCGTTACCGTAAATACTTTACCCTCTGATACAGCAGGACCACGGTTTGAAGGACCACAACAAAACTTATCTCCTTGTAAGTCATGTTTATAACGCCAGATTTCCTTGCCTGTTAGCGCATCCATTGAAATCACATCATTCAAAGGTGTCGTGATAAACATTGCACCATCAACAACAATAGGACTGGTTTGAAATGTTTTCTTTATCCCAGTTTGGTAAGTCCAGGCGAGTTCTAATTGATCCACGTTTTCAGTAGTGATTTGATTCAACTCACTAAAGCGGTGGTTTGCATAGTTATTTCCGTATTTAGCCCAATCAACTGAATCACTATCATTTGAGTTGCTCACAGTCGAAGCTTGTTTGACATCAGCAGGAGCATTTGATTTTGTGACTTCAGTATTAGGGGTTTTAGCATCGTCTTTATCTGAGCATGCCGACAAAGAAAAAATAAATAATGTGCAAATTGTAATCTTTAAAAGTAGCTTTGGAT
>JBLHKL010000007.1:0-37769 GCA_047618295.1 Gammaproteobacteria bacterium
AAAAGAAAGTGGCGCTTCACGTTTTTGTATGGGCGCCGCATGGAGGCAACCAAAACAACGCGACTTAGAAAAAGTCATTGCTATGGTTGAAGCGGTTAAGAAAACGGGCATGGAAACATGTGTAACTCTTGGCATGTTAGAAAAAGGCCAGGCGCAAGAACTAAAATCAGCAGGGCTAGATTACTATAACCACAACCTTGATAGCTCACCGGAGTTTTATTCAAAAATAATTAGTACTCGAGATTATCAAGAACGATTAGACACGATAGAACATGTAAGGGACGCTGGAATCAATGTGTGTTGTGGAGGCATTATTGGCATGGGCGAGGAAGTGAATGACCGCGCTGGTTTGTTGATGAGTTTGGCTAACATGGATGTGCAGCCAGAAAGCGTTCCAATAAATATGTTGGTGCAGGTTGAAGGTACGCCTTTAGATGAAACAGAAGATCTTGACCCTATAGATTTTGTGCGAGTTATCGCTAGTGCAAGAATTATGATGCCTGCATCATACGTTCGTCTCTCTGCTGGCCGAAGTGAAATGACTGAAGAAATGCAGGCATTGTGTTTGCTGGCTGGAGCTAACTCTATTTTTTACGGTGAAAAGTTACTTACTACAGACAACCCACAGTTAGCGGAAGATCAAAGACTTTTCGAACGTTTAGGTGTTCAATCGAGCAGTCACTAATTTAAAACATAGAAACTAAAGTTATAAGAAAGTGAATCTTGTTGACGATTTAAATCAACGAAAGAGCGATGGCTTGTATAGAAACAGAAGGGCTATTAATTCTTCTCAAGGACCATTAATAGAGATTGATGGGAAGGATTATTTAAACTTTAGTAGCAATGATTATTTAGGTTTAGCTAACAATGATGTTTTAAAGGGAAGCATGATAGAGGCCATCAAAGAGTATGGTTTAGGTGCTGGATCATCGCAATTGGTTGTTGGTTATTCTGCCCCGCACAAGTCGTTAGAGAAAAGGTTGGCAGAATTTCTTAACAGAGATGCTGCATTAGTTTTTAGTTCAGGTTATTTGGCAAATCTTGCCATTGCTTCTGTTTTAATTGACTCGAATACTATTGTTTTACAAGACAAGCTAAACCATGCTTCTTTAATAGACGCCGCTCAATTATCTAAAGGACGTCTTGTGCGTTATCGACATGGAAATATAGATCATCTCAAAACATTATTAGAAAAATATAAACAATATAATTTAGTACTGATGACGGATGGTGTATTTAGTATGGATGGTGATTTTGCCCCCGTTGTTGAATTAGCAAAACTGTGCAAAGCTTATGACGTGATTATGATCGTAGATGATGCTCATGGTCTTGGGGTTTTAGGTGATAGAGGCGCTGGATTGTTAGAGTTACAAAACCTGGATCAATCTCAAGTGCCTTTGTTGATTGGGACGTTCGGCAAATCGTTTGGTGGAAGTGGCGCATTTATTTCTGGTAGCGCGTTATATGTAGATGCATTCATTCAAAAGGCAAGAACCTATATTTATACTACAGCGATGCTGCCTTCATTAGCAGTTGCAATGACGCAAGCGGTTGGCTTGGTCGAGAATGCTGTCGATCTACGGCAAAATCTATCTAACTTAATTGAGCACTATAAAAAGTTAATGCGAGAGGAAAGTTTAGATACTAGAAATTCTTTTTCCCCTATACAGCCTTTTATAGTCGGCAGTGCAAACAAAACCGTAGAGTTAAGTGATGCGCTTTTTCAAAATCATATTTTAGCAGCAGCAATTCGTCCGCCAACAGTTCCTAAAGATACTTCTCGACTTAGATTAACTTTTTCTGCTATTCACAACAAGGGCCAGGTTGCGAGTCTAGTGCAGGGAATAAAAAATAATTTAAATGAATAATGAACAAAAGCCCAACTGTATCCTTTTACATGGGTGGGGTATTAACAAAACAATTTGGGATTATTTTATTGATAATCTAAATGGTTTTGATCAAGTTGATGCCGTATGTCTTTATGCCTTAGCTGAAGAAGCGAAGGCAGATGGAGTTGAGGCTTTAGCGTCTTGCCTGAAAGAAAAGGTACGAAATAATACGGTCATCATTGCCTGGTCTTTTGGCGGTTTGATCGCTACTCGTTTAGCAAGCCTGTCCAGTAAAGTAAAATGTATTGTTTATATAGCTAGCACACCATGTTTTGTAAATAAGCCTGATTGGAATAATGTACTAGATAAGAAATCGATCTCCGGCCTACAAAGTAATTTATTGAGGGATCCAAAAAAGACAATCGAATATTTTGCTGGGCTGATTGCACATGGCGACAAAGATGCAAAGAAAATGATAACAACTATAAGAGCAAACCTTGCTAATGAAAAATACAGTTCAACACTTTCTTTTTGGTTGAATGAATTATTAGAGCAAGATCAAAGAAAGGAATTCACAGCTTTAAATATACCGACACAACACTTGCTGGGTGAAGATGATGCGCTTATAAACCCTGAAGTTATTAATCAATTAAAACAATTACGTCCAAAAATGGAATATGCGATTATAAAAAATAGTTGTCATGCTTTATTTGTTGGCCAACCACAAGAAACAATTAATTTAATAGACGGTTTTATAAGTGCACAACTCAAATAATAATGCTTATAGTATTGATAGACGAAATGTTGCGTGTGCGTTTGACGACGCAGCAAAGGACTACGATACAGTATCCTTGTTGCAACAAACCGTTGCTGATCGATTAGTAGAGTCGTTTGACCTGATTAAAATTAATCCGGTATCAATTTTGGATATAGGATCGGGGACAGGCTATGGTTCGAGAACATTAAAACAACGATTTAAAAAAGCACAATATTATCAGAGCGATATCTCGGGCGAGATGTTAAAAACGTCGCGTAAAAAGTCTCCAAGGTATTTTTCAAAAAACCATTTTCTCTGTGCTGATGCAGCCCGAATGCCTATAGAAGATAAGCAGTTTGATCTGGTGTTTAGCAGTTTAATGTTGCAATGGTGCAATGATCTGGAACTGGTGTTTGCAGAAGTTAAACGGATGCTTAAACCCGGAGGCGTCTTTTTATTCGCAAGCTTTGGTCCAGACACATTGAAAGAATTGCGCGAATGTTGGCAAAAGGTCGACGACGATATTCACGTAAATGCCTTTGTAGATATGCACGACATTGGTGATTCATTGATTCGAAATGGAATGGATGCTCCAGTGCTAAGTGTTGAGCACATTGTTTTGACCTACAACGATTGCAAACAGCTGATGCACGAGTTAAAAAATATTGGTGCGCACAATGTAAATAAAGGTCGGCGTAAAACCCTGACAGGGAAACAGCGTTTAAATAAAGTTATCTTTCATTACGAGACATTTCGAGCAGATGATAAATTACCCGCTACCTATGAGGTTGTATACGGACATGCCTGGCGGCCACAACAAGATAGAGACGGAAGCATGGGTGATAGTTCTCAGTCAATATCATTAGAGCAGCTAAAGAAAGATCTCAGGGATAGAAAGCAAAAATAGTTATGAGCAAAGGCGTTTTTATTACTGGCACAGATACCGGTGTGGGAAAAACCTGGTTTACGCTCGCCTTGATCGAAGCACTAAAGGAGCAAGGGAGCAAAACCAATGGCATGAAACCTGTAGCGAGTGGTGGTATTTATATCAATGGCAAGCTAATGAATGATGATGCGAAACTAATAATGCAGTGCTGTAGTGAGCTTGTAGATTATGAACTCATAAACCCATATGTCTTTGAGCCGTCTGTCTCCCCTAACTTTGCTGCTCGACAAGCAAATGTGTCTGTCGAGCTTGATCAGATAGTCGCTAGCTATAATCATTTAGCATCAGCTTGTGACAATATCATTGTTGAGGGCATAGGTGGCTGGCGAGCGCCATTATCTGACAAAATTAAAACGGTTGATCTGGTCCGTGAGTTGGGGCTACCCGTTATTCTGGTAGTTGGTTTGCGTTTGGGCTGTATTAATCATGCCATATTAACCGCAGAGACAATCAGGGCCGATGATATAAACTTATGTGGTTGGGTGAGTAATCAGTTAGATAAAGAGTATCTACACAAAGAAGAAACTTTGGCATTGTTAAACGAAGAGCTGGCTTGTCCAAATATTGCGAACTTTGACTACATGATTGGTCTAGATCTAGCAGAAATGCTGAAAAACATAGATCTCTCATTTATATTGGGCTGCGACATTAGATAATATAAGCTTAAGGTTGCAACAAGTGCCCAATTTAGGGCATATTGTCGCACCTAGAAGGGGAAGGAAATCATGGGGTTATGGATCGCGGGATCATTCTCTGGGATAAAACCTAATAAAATTAAGCCAAAGAAATCCTTTAATTAGGGCGTCTGAAAGGTCGTTATTATCTTTGAGCTTGTGCTAAACGTAAGCAATACAAAGCTTTCAGCTTGATTGGTGATATGTCATCATCGCCGAATTAAGATAAGTTGTTTGGTTGAGCGACATTCAGTTGTGGCGTCGCAAAAGAATTGTAAAAGTAATAATTTAAGAAGTAGCTATTAAAAATAAAAATCATCAATGCTGAGGATTGTTGTATGTCAGTCGATAAATTAAAACAAACTGTGCTTGGGTTAATTGCAGTTTCATTGTTCCTAGTGAGTGGGGCTGTTTTGGCCGAATATCCGCTCAACTTGACTGAAGGCGTCACGCCAACCAGTCATAAAGTCTACGAATTACACATGACCATTTTGTACATTGTTACGGTAATTGGTATTGCTGTATTCGGTGCCATGGCCTGGTCAATCTTCCACCATAGAAAATCAAAAGGCGCGGTTGCCGCACAATTTCATCACAGCACCACCGCTGAAATCACCTGGACGATTATTCCTATCTTGATTTTGATCGGTATGGCGATTCCTGCTACTAAAACACTGGTCTTCATGGAGAAAACGGGTGACGCGGAAATGACTCTGAAAGTCACCGGTTATCAGTGGAAATGGAAATACGATTATCTCGATGAAGATATCAGCTTCTTCAGCACAATGTCAGAAGAAGACAATAAAGCGCGACAATTAAACTCAGGCATAGACCCCAACACAATCGAAAACTACCTTAAAAATGTAGATAATCCCGTTGTGCTTCCTGTCGACACAAAAATAAGAATCCTGACTACTGCGGCTGATGTCATACATGCTTGGTGGGTGCCTGCCCTAGGTTGGAAGCGTGATGCAGTCCCTGGGTATATTAATGACAACTGGACTTATATAGAAGAGCCGGGCATCTATCGTGGTAAATGTACAGAATTGTGCGGCAAGGACCATGGTTTCATGCCTATCGTTGTGCACGCGGTTTCGAAAGAAGAATATGCCGTTTGGGTAGAAGAGCAAAAAGCTATTCAGCTTGCAGCTGCAGATGGCGCAAATCGAGAATGGACCAAAGAAGAATTGTTAGAAAAGGGCAAATCAGTTTACGCTACAAACTGCGTCTCTTGTCATCAGGCTGACGGTAATGGCATCGACGGCTTGTTCCCAGCCTTAAATGGCAGTGCGATTGTTAATGGTTCCGCGGAAGAGATGATTAATCTGCTTTTAAACGGTAAAAATTTGATGCCTGCTTTCAAGGAACAACTAAATGATGCGGATCTGGCGGCTGTTATGACACATGAACGAAATTCATGGGATAACACGGCGAAAGATATAATTCAGCCGGCTGATGTGAAAGCAGTAAGGTAATCGCGAATTTTTAGATTTATATAAACGAATAGATAGATAATTAGAGGATAGATTAATGAGCTACGGAGCTGTCCACGATGATGATCATCACGACCACAAGCCAACCGGTATAGGCCGTTGGTTGTTTTCAACAAACCATAAAGATATCGGCACCATGTACTTGGTGTTTTCTTTGATTATGTTTTTTATCGGCGGGGCCATGGCAATGGTTATCCGCGCTGAGCTGTTTCAGCCAGGGTTGCAGTTTGTCGATCCACAGTTCTTCAATTCCATGACGACAGTACATGCGCTAGTCATGATTTTCGGCGCCGTAATGCCAGCTGGCGTTGGCTTAGCGAACTGGATGATACCAATGATGATTGGTGCGCCGGATATGGCCATGCCGCGTATGAACAACATGAGCTTCTGGATTCTTCCATTTGCATTTACGCTGTTGTTATCTACTTTCTTTATGCAAGGCGGTGCCCCAGCGGGTGGCTGGACAATGTATCCTCCACTAGTACTGCAATTAGGCGATGGATTTCCATTCTTAATCTTTGCAGTCCATTTTCTGGGTATCTCATCGATTATGGGTGCCATCAATATTATTGCGACCGTCTTTAATATGCGCGCACCAGGCATGACATTTATGAGATTGCCATTATTTGTCTGGACCTGGATTATCACCGCATTTTTGTTGATTGCCGCTATGCCAGTATTGGCTGGTGGAGTAACGATGTTGTTAACGGATAAGTTTTTTGGTACTGCTTTCTTTGATGCGGCTGGTGGCGGTGACCCCGTATTGTTCCAGCATATATTCTGGTTCTTTGGACATCCTGAAGTCTATATTTTAGTACTGCCTTCATTTGGTATTATCTCTCAGATAATTCCAACCTTTGCACGCAAGCCCTTATTTGGTTATGCGTCTATGGTATATGCGACAGCATCGATTGCCTTCTTATCTTTCTTTGTTTGGGCGCACCATATGTTTACCGTTGGTATGCCGTTGGCAGGCGAGTTGTTCTTCATGTACGCAACCATGGCGATTGCAGTTCCAACTGGCGTTAAAGTCTTTAACTGGACGGCAACTATGTGGAAAGGCTCTATGACCTTTGAAACGCCGATGTTGTTTGCTATTGGTGTTCTGTTTATGTTCACGCTGGGTGGTTTCTCAGGCTTGATGATGGGCATAACCCCGGTCGATTTTCAATATCACGATACTTATTTCATCGTAGCTCATTTTCATTATGTTCTCGTGCCAGGCATTGTCTTTGGTATTATCAGTGGTGTTTATTACTGGATGCCTAAATGGACTGGATATATGTACGACGAGAAGCTCGGTAAGTTGCATTTCTGGACATCTGCTATCTCGGTCAACGTGCTGTTCTTTCCAATGCATTTCATTGGCTTAGCTGGAATGCCACGACGTATCCCGGATTACAGCACTCAGTTTACAGACTGGAATATGATTATTAGTATCGGT
Organism: Gammaproteobacteria bacterium; assembly: GCA_047618295.1. Lineage (GTDB taxonomy): Bacteria > Pseudomonadota > Gammaproteobacteria > Eutrophobiales > Eutrophobiaceae > UBA7359. The sequence continues at coordinate 7,144 of JBLHKL010000007.1, forward strand.
GGTTTCGCCTTTGGTCTGAGTCAGCTAATACTCGTTTGGGTTGTTATAAAATGTATTCGTGGTGGTGAAAAGGCTACGGATGAGGTTTGGGAAGGCGCGCATGGTTTAGAATTTACTTTGCCATCGCCTCCACCATTCCACAGCTTTACTACACCGCCAGAAGTGACGGATGCAACGGCACATTCTTAAGCTTAGTGGTTAAAAGTGATTATGAGTGACAAGGAAAAAACAGCTGCAGAAAAGGAATTAGCAGCGAAGAACATGCGGTTAGTCATAGTCCTTGGGCTTGTAGCAGTTGGTTTTTATGCTGCCATAGTCCTGGTATACATGTAGGCATGGCACAAAACACTAGAGTTACAGCAAAGAAGCTATTCGTTTTTGCGGCAGCTATGTTTGGTTTTGGATATGTGATGGTGCCAATATATGATCTTTTGTGCGATGTCACTGGGCTTAACGGCAAAACTGGGGAAGTTTCTCAGGTAGAAGCGGAAGCCAAGTATGTGGATATGGATCGTTTGGTAACGGTTGAGTTTGATACCAATGTGAATCCGGCATTGCCTTGGACGTTTAAGGCATCGAAATTCAAGATGAATGTACATCCTGGAGAGATCGCTGAGGCGGTGTTTGTTGTAGAGAATACATCAGACAAACCAGTTGTAGGTCAGGCGGTGCCCAGCGTAGTGCCCGCATTAGCATCATTGTATTTTGATAAAACAGAATGCTTCTGTTTTACAACTCAACTGCTTGGACCGGGTGAACGCAAGGAAATGATCGTGCGTTATGTTGTTGGTTCTGAATTGCCGGAAGATATTTCAACAATGACGTTGTCATATACATTTTTTAAAGCCCCTGACAGTGATGGTGTCGCAGTTTCTGAGGCCAAGTCTGTCAAAGCGATAAGTACGAAAGGTTAGTAAAACAATAAATAATAGAAATGAGGAATAGTTATGTCTAACTCTCAAGACGCATATTTTATACCGGAACCAAGCCGCTGGCCTATTGTAGGAACTTTGGCATTGTTCACTTCATTCATTGGTGGTGGCATGATGTTGAACGGTTCTGGTTTCGGCACCTTTATTCTTGGCCTTGGTATCGCTGCTGTTGTCTATATGTTTTCTGGTTGGTTTTCAGATGTTATAGGTGAAAGCCTTGCGGGAAGTTATAACAAGCAAGTTGATATTAGCTTTCGTTGGGGAATGAGTTGGTTCATCTTTTCTGAAGTAATGTTTTTTGCGGCATTCTTTGGAGCGCTTTTCTATATCAGAGTCTTATCTGTGCCATGGCTTGGTGGTGAAGGTGCTGGCTTTGCGACAAACATGTTTTTGTGGCCTGATTTTCAAGCGGTATGGCCTTTGTTAACGACGCCGGATATGTCATTAGCAAATGCAGATTCCAAATACATGGTTATTAAAGATGTTATTCCTGCGTTTGATGTTCCTCTTGTGAATACAATACTTCTTCTCTCTAGTGGTGTGACGATTACATTTGCGCATCATGCTTTGAAGAAAGATCATCGCGCGCCTTTGTGTTGGTGGTTAGCAGCAACCGTTCTGTTAGGTTTTGTGTTTGTTTATTTTCAAATTGGTGAATATGCGCATGCTTATCATGAATTAGATCTGACAATGAACTCGGGAGTTTACGGCTCAACCTTTTTTATGTTGACTGGTTTTCACGGTTTTCACGTAACCATGGGCGCAACTATGATTCTGATTATTCTGGTCAGATCAATGAAGGGCCACTTTTCATCAAAAGATCACTTCGCTTTTGAAGGCGTTGCCTGGTATTGGCACTTTGTTGACGTAGTCTGGTTAGGACTATATGTCTTTGTTTATTGGATTTAGTTAAACAGATAAACAGCATTCGGAGGCGCTGCATTAGCAGCGCCTTTTTAGTTTGGGCTTTTGAATAATTGTTGCAGCTTGAGGTAATTTAAAAACCTGCGCTGTGTGGTTGAATCCAGCCGAACCTGAAGCCGACAAAAAGTGAAACAAATAGCAGTATAGAAAGCCCTATTCTGAAAGTAAGCGAAGTAACCATACGTTTTGATTTAGATTCATCTTTGACAAGAAAAAAGCCACTAGCTATTAATGAAGCGCCTATCGAGAGAAATAATATTGCGATGTATATTTTAAAAAGCATAATGCCAATTATTGTTATCTCAGTTTGTCGTCTAGATATTCTACCAGTATAACCAGCATACATTTAGCATATGAATCTATATTTTGGAAAATGGTGCTTTAGCCCGAGGTTAATTACAAGTTTATTAGCAATGGTGTTGTTTGGTTTATTTGTTTTCCTAGGCTGCTGGCAACTAGATCGTGCAGAACAAAAAAGAAATCTATATGTCGAGTTTGAAAACAGACAGTCAGGAGATGTAATAGACTTAAATCAGATTGATAATGTTTCATTAGGCTCGGATAATCTTTTGTGGCGGCCAGTGACAGCAAATGGAGCCTTTTTAGAAGGGTTTCAGATTATGTTAGATAATCAAATACAAAATACGAAAGCGGGATATTACGTTTACACTCCTTTCCAACTGGATGATAGCGAGCATATCGTTTTAGTTAACCGCGGTTGGTTGGCGGTCGGCCCAGATCGAAGAATTAGTCCTAAACTAATTATGTCAGAGGGCATTGTAGATATTAAAGCGGTTGTTAAAGAAGTTCCCAAAACAGGTTTGCTATTAAAGGAACTCCCGCCAGAAGAAATGAGCGAAGGCATTTATAGGGTCCAACGTATAGACCTTGACGAAATGGCAGGTTTGACCAATACAAAACTATTGCCTTATGTAATCAGGTTGTCACCGGAGTCGGAGCACGGCTATTATCGGCAGTGGCGACCGCCAGGTTCAGGTGAAAACGTACATAATGGCTATGCTTTTCAATGGTTCGCTTTTGCAAGCGCATTATTTATTATTTACTTGTTATTAAATATAAAGCGAAGAGATGAGGCAGGAAAAAACATATGAGTGAAGATGTTGAAAATATAAAGAAGAGCAACAGGTTAACAATTATCCTAGTTGTCGTAATGTTTGTCAGCCCACTGGTTTTATCCTGGTATGTTTTCAATTATACCGATTTTCTTGAGATGAGAGGCATGTCAAACAAAGGTGATTTAATAGAGCCAGCTAGGCCGTTAGGCGATTTAGCCTTGATAGATCCCTTAAACGATGAGAGAAAAGATAGTTTGTTTGGCGAATGGAATTTAGTTTATGTTACCGCAACCTGTGATAAACAGTGCATGGACAATGTCTATCTTATGCGCCAGATACATGCCTCCATGGACAAGCATTCTTTGCGTGTACAAAAAGTTTTGTTGTTAACTAATCAATCAGCAAGTGAACTAAAAGAGAAGCTGGTCGAGTTTAAAGGCCAGCAAGTTATTAATGCCGGCTTGATCAATATAAATGAAATGATAGAAAAGTTTCGATTAAATGAAGCGGACGATCCTTTAAAGATGAATCGCATTTACATTGTAGATCCTCTTGGTAATTTAATGATGAGCTATGAGCCCAATGTGAACCCTAGGGATATCTATAAAGATTTAAAGAAATTGTTACGTGGGTCACGCATAGGCTGATTCGAGAATATTTAAAGATGAGCGACAATAAGATTATTTTAAACCTTTTACGCTTTGCGTGTGTTCTGGCATTTATCGTTATAGTGATCGGTGCTTATACGCGGTTATCAGATTCTGGGTTGGGTTGTCCAGATTGGCCGGGTTGTTATGGTAAGTTAATCGTTCCTAACCAGGCAGAAAATGTGAACGAAGCATATCCAGAGCGACCATTGGAACACGCTAAGGCATGGACAGAAATGGCTCACCGCTATGCGGCCAGTTCATTAGGCTTGTTAATCTTAATTATAGCTTGTATGTCATGGACGAAATCTTCCCTATCAGGCATGCGTTTATTTGCCTCTGCATTGTTGTTGCTGGTTATATTCCAGGGCATGTTAGGCATGTGGACCGTCACTCTGTTACTAAAGCCGGTTATCGTTTTGTCTCACCTCATTGGTGGTTTAACCATCCTGTCCTTGTTGTATTGGAGTGTTTTACGTTATCAGTCCATCCAGCATGCTGTTGTTAAAACAGGATATAGCAAGCTGTTGCCATTGGTGATAGCAGGCATGATCGTTTTAGCTATGCAAATATTGCTGGGTGGATGGACAAGTACAAATTATGCGGCACTAGCCTGTCCGGATTTTCCAACCTGCCAAGGTGTTTGGTGGCCAACCATGGATTTTAATGAAGGTTTTATCTTGTGGCGTGGTTTGGGTATCGATTATGAAGGTGGCGTCCTGCACGGTAGTGCAAGAACAGCTATCCATATGGCTCACCGTATTGGCGCTTTAATCACATTTTTTACAATTTTAACGGTTGCTGTTCAGGCGATAAGATCCGGTATTAAAAACATTAAACTAACGGGATTAATCGTATTGATTATATTAATTGCTCAGGTGTCTTTGGGCATTGCAAACATCAAGTTTTATCTACCGCTATCAGTAGCAGTGGCGCACAATGGGGTAGCTGCGCTATTATTGCTGTCCCTGGTATCACTGTTACACCTATGTTTGCCAGTTAAAAAATAATCAGGAGTTCTCCCTTGGAAGATCAATCACTTACAGATGCCTCCGCCGTTGGGTGGCAAGACTACTTAGCTCTTTGTAAGCTAAAAGTTGTGTCGCTTATCGTCTTCACAGCGATTGTCGGTATGTTTTTGGCTACACCAGGCATGGTGCCTTGGGATGTTCTAGTTTACGGGACAATCGGTATTGGGCTTGCAGCCTGTTCTGCCGCAGCCATTAATCATATTGTCGATCACAAGATTGATTCGATCATGGCGCGAACTAATAGCCGGCCATTGCCAAAAGGCAAGGTCAGTCTTTTGAATGCAGTTATTTTTGCCTGGTTTCTCGGTACGATTTCCATGGGTATTTTGGCGTTTCTAGTCAACCCATTAACTGCTGGCTTAACAGCACTATCGTTGATTGGCTATGGTTTTATTTATTCGATGTATCTAAAACGTGCGACACCTCAGAATATCGTTATTGGTGGTGCTGCCGGTGCCGCGCCTCCGGTTTTGGGTTGGTCGGCGGTTACCGGGACATTGGATCCTAATTCATTATTATTATTTCTTATTATCTTTGCCTGGACACCACCCCATTTTTGGGCATTGGCTATTTATCGTCGTGAAGAATATGCCAAAGTAAATATACCTATGCTGCCAGTCACGCATGGTGTTGAGTTTACGCGGCTACATATATTGTTATATACCATCATACTATTCATCGTAACATTACTACCGTATTTGGTCGGTATGTCAGGTTTGTTTTATCTCGTTAACGCCGTTCTGCTTGGTGGCGGTTTTCTTTATTACGCTATTCGAATGCAGTTTGATCATGCAGACCGTTTAGCGATGAAAACATTTTCCTTTTCCATCGTCTATTTGATGATAATGTTCGCTGCTCTGTTGATCGACCATTATATCCCCTTGTTAGCGAGTGTTATTTAAGCTCACGCCGTGTTGTTGAAGTGTTTCACGGCAAAATGGATTGTCTGAAAGACTGAACTGAGATATTTTGTCGTGGTCACAGTGTTATTCTCAGGAGATTTAACATGCAACGTAGACAATTTATTATACAGGCCGGAGGTATTGCTGGCGCACTTATGGTGATGGGGCCTAGCGTTTTGGCACATCCAGTTGATAATAATATTAACCTTGGCCCGCTGAAAAAAGAACATGACGAATGGAGTAAGCTGGTATCAAATCAAGAATTTGATATTCTGTTTGAAGAAGGCACAGAGCCTCCCGGTTCAAGTGCACTAAACCATGTAAAAAAAGACGGGACCTTTATCTGTGCCGCTTGTTATCTGCCACTGTTTGAATTTGATACAAAATATGAGAGTGGTACGGGCTGGCCTAGTTTCTATGATGCTATTGCCGGTCGTGTAGGTACCAAATTAGATCTGAAACTGATCTGGCCACGAAAGGAATATCACTGTATTCGTTGTGGTGGGCATCAAGGTCACATTTTTGAAGATGGGCCAAAGCCAACGGGTTTGCGCTATTGCAATAACGGACTTGCTCTTAAGTTTATCCCTGTCGATCAACCATTACCTGAATTACGAGGTTAGTTATGTCCCGAATTATTCTCGCTGTAGTTTTATACAGCTTCCAGATTGTCTCGTTTGCTGCTACTGATGTCGCTATTTTTGCTGGTGGTTGTTTCTGGTGTATGGAAGGGCCTTTTGACAAGCTCGATGGTGTTGTCAGTTCGACGTCTGGATACTCGGGAGGTCATACTGAAAACCCTACCTATAAAAGTAGTTCTACCGGTACGACAGGACATTATGAAGCAGTCCAAATTGAATACGATTCAAGCAAAGTAAGCTATCAACAGTTGCTCGATGTCTATTGGAAGAACATTGATCCATTCGATGCGCGCGGACAATTTTGCGATAAAGGCCCGCAATATCGTGCAGCTATTTTCACGATGAACGACGATGAAAAAGAATTAGCCGTTAAGAGTAAAGCGGCACTACAACAAAAACTAAAAAATAAAGCCAAGGTTGTAACAGAAATTTTACCAGCAAAACAATTTTATGCTGCCGAAGATTATCATCAAGATTATTATAAAAAGAACCCAGTACGATATAAATACTACCGTTACGGTTGTGGCAGAGACAAAAGGTTGGAACAGGTAGAAGAATTAGTTAATTCAAAATAATTGTTTGACAATGATCATTCAGCGACCATAACGAAGAATTTGGCCTTTGAATTTATTCGTAAGATAGTTTGTTTCGACTGGTTTTGATTGGCTATGAGTGTAACCTAGTTTCACCATCATTTTACTAAATCGCGCATGTCGGCCACGGCCCGGATCGACGATAATTACTTCACAGTCTGCTTTAGCATGTTGATTGATAAAGTTGGAAAGCACTTCCGCATGTTCATCCTCATACAGAAGATCGCTGCCTAGGATAAGATCAAATGTACCAAGGTCGCTTATAGCGTCATCCCACCCTGTGCGTTGAAACGGAATGGGTGAACCACCATTCAAGCTAACATTATGCTGCAGAAAGCCTTCGGCTTCTGGATGGTAATCTGTCGCGGTAATATCTGCATCACGCTGATTTAAGACAAGGCTAGTCAGTCCAATTCCGCAACCGATTTCAAGAATACGTTTGCCTTTGATAGCAAAATCAGACATATGATGCGCGAGTACTTCACTTGATGGCCAAATTACGCCGAACAAAGACCATTGTGCAGAAGAGATGCCAAGTTTTTCCGCTATTCCATCTGTATCAAGGAACTCTTGTTTATCACGGAGGGTTCGTAAATGAATATCGACATCATCGAATTCAATAGTTTGATAACTAACGCGTAACGAAGACATAAGCACTTTTAATATTAATGATGCGTAGATACAAGTCCTGATTCTAAATTGCTACGCTGAATCGCCACTTTATACGTATTTGCAAAGCATAGCCATTCTCTGTGTATTGTTGTCGGTTTATACGTTAATTTTTTTGATAAATTTTTTAGGCGATAAATTGAATACGGATTCATATAAATATTTTGAGTTTTTCAGGATCTGTTTAAGATGTTTATTTAGTAAACTATTTATTAATGCGAAGTCCTTGATGTTGTCTTCTTTATCAGAAATGAGTGTGAGTGATTTGTATATCATATTTAAATCATTGGCCTTTCCCAATAGCTCGCCTAGCTCGTGGAGAGATTGTATAGTTTGTTTACAAGAATCTGAGTCTCGTTTGCTAATATAGCCCAGCTGATAATTAAGGCATTTAACCCATTTTCTAAGTTTGTGCAGATCATCAGCTGCCTTGCTTTTAAAGTAAGTTTTTTGCCCATGTTGGAGAGTTTTTTTATATGTATATCGTAATCCATTTTTAATAGTATGCATGGACTCGAAAGAAACAAAATTATTTTTAAATGTTATTAACTCATGCGATAGAATTTGTTGTGTCGTTTTCCAATCGACTTGATTTGACACAAAGTTAATATTCAGTCTTTCTTTAAAACGATTTATTGCCAGCCGTTCCTTTTTTGATATTGCGTTTAACTCAAGCATGGATAGTATTTCATTGATAACATGAGCGTCACGAGCACCGCCTAAAGTTTTTGAGATTTTAATCAGGCGGTAATCCATGGGTTTCCAATCAATGTCTTCTGTCTTGATTTGTAATAACCTGAGCCAGCTACGCAAATGTTTAATATCAACACGGGTTCGATGGATATCTTCATCTGAGGTTACTGTTTTTGTTAACCGACCATGTAATTCATCAATCGTATTAATAACGGATTTTTGTATTGATAAAGCACGGTCGTAAGACATAATGGTTTCTAATTTTTGGCTGCTTTAATCTCGCGTAAGATTATCAATAAAGTATAAAGCGCAGGGATAAGAGGCAAGGCGGCGGTGTACATCCCAGACACATAATGGAAAGTTCCGTCTTCCATAAATGGGAAAATGTAATGCGATAACTCTGCCATAGTCATGGCGATGATAAAAAAACTTAAAAAGTAATAGCCGAACTGAGTTTTCTTTAGTAATAAAATAGCACCCAAGATCCACATCGCAGGCGCTATAAATGCGGCAATTGTCATAAAGACTTGTTCCTGTACATGGAATCCAAAGATATCTGTTGCGGCAACTTCAAAATTCGTTAAATACTCTTCATAAACATGAATAATGAAAAGTATTACGGTTACTAGATAAGGAATGATTACTTTATGCGGATCAATCGGAGTTTGGTAAGTGGTGAAACGCCATAAGAAGAAACCACCAATTGAAGCAACTGCAAAAATAATTCCCGGCACCTTGCCCATAAAGTGATATGCCATACTGACGAAAGCAATGATAAACAAAAATACTAAAGCGTTGGTTATTTTGTTACACATGAAAGATGCTTAGCCTATTTAATTAAATAATAAGTTAATTAATTTATTCGTTATTAATAGTAGACCAGCTTTTAAACATAGCCGCTTGCCCATGATAATGACCGTTCCCATCAATAATGTTCCAGATGGTCGCGCCTTCAATTTTAAAGCGTTTGCCAGTAGACGTGACTCTTACCCCAGTATAGTCAATCATATGCCCATCATTACTGACACGCCGCATTAATTCTTCACGCTGTTTTCTATTAGTCATTTCTACGGAATTCCGAGAAGGGAGTTGTATAAACTGCTCCCAGTCAATCTCAAATAATTCGAGTGCAACTTTATTTCCAAAATTAAAAACAGGATCTTCCTCAATCCCATGTGAAACAATAGCAAAAGGCGCTGTATACAGCTCGAATATGTGTTTGTCAGGATCGGAGTTTTTAGTGATGAGCGGTTTCCCCGTCCAATGGCGATAGCTCGAACATAAAAGATGGCCATGCTTAATGTAGACTTCATTGTTAAAGTTAGGTTGTAGCATGAGCAAAAGATAATCGTTTAATCGGCATCATCCTTGCCGCTACATTGTTTAAGAGAACTCTTGCTACTGATTAATTCTAATTTTGTATCAGTTAATTGCGATATAAGCGCTATATTTTTCTTGTGCAAATCGCCATGTAGTTTTCGTTGAATTATATTTCCGCTTATACATAGGACAAACAAAATAACAACGACGACTATTGCGTCCAGATGTAATATATATTTTTTCATAGAGCTTTGTTTTTGTTATAGGGGCGTTGATTTTAACACTAGTTTTGATGAGCGTAATTAATTAAAGACCCGGCTCTGTATATTTGGCATTTTATTTTTTCCAGGTAGCCTCCAAAGATTCTGTTTTACTTGACCGATGTCAATCTCTAGTGTTTATGTATGACATATATTTATTATATTAGTTATAACTAAGGTGAAAAATAACAATGGATCCAATGCACGATATTAGTATTCTTGCCATCATCTGGATAAGTGTTTTTGTAGCTTCGTTTTTGGCATTTCGCACACGTTTAACGCCCGTGCTTTGGTATTTGTTTTGTGGTGCAGCAATGGTAAATATTGGTTTGTTACCGGAGGTTATGCCGGTATTTATTACTGATTTTGCAGAATTGGGAATTATTATTATCATGTTTGCTCTCGGTTTTGAGGAAGATACCAATAATTTTCTCGCGAGCATAAAACGAAGTTGGGGCATTGCCTTTTTCGGTGCACTAGTACCGTTTATTGTTGCCTACTTTGCCGCGATAGTCTTCTGGGAAGACCCTAATGCGGCATTGTTATGTGGACTAGCAATGACAGCAACGGCGGTGTCGCTAACGATGGTGTCTCTGAAGACGGAGGGTTTGAATAAAATGCCAGCTGCTACCGGGATTATGACCTCTGCGGTGTTGGATGATATTGCTTCGCTTGCGTTGGTTGCGATCATGGTACCGATTGCAACAGGCGAGGCTACGGTTAGTCTGGACGGCATAATGTTAGTTGTGGGTAAGGCGGTATCATTCTTTTTAGTTGTTACCTTTATTGGTGCCTGGTTATTTCCACACAGTGATGGGTTCGCTAAAAACATACCTTTAGTAGGTCGCTTTAATTTACGACGCCTCCTAGCTATGGCGGAAGGTCAATACACCGTCTTGGCGTTACTGCTTATTGCAGTGTTAGTTGGTCTGTTGGCTCATGAGTTTGGTTTCCATCCGGCTGTGGGTGCCTATATGGCTGGTTTGATTATTCAAAGGGAATACTTCGCTTTCCACGAGCATCGTAACGTCGATTTCCATCAACAAGCACAAGAGATTGTTGATAATGTTGCGTTCACATGGATCGGGCCAGTGTTTTTCGTTACCTTAGGCACGCATTTAGTTTTCGAAGGCGATATCTTTATGACGGTGTTGCCCTATGCGCTTATTCTCTTTGCTGGTTTGTTTGTGGGTCAGGTTCTGTCTGCGAGTTTGGCAGCGAGATATACGGGTAATTTTGATTGGCCAGAAAGCTTGATGATTGGTTTTGGTATGCTGGGCCGAGCAGAATTGGCTTTTGTGGTATTGGACATTGCCTATGTACAACATAGCATTATCAGCACTGAAGCATTTTATACTTTAATGATGACGACATTCTTTCTAAACGTCTCTGTGCCGCTAACGATTCGTTGGTGGAAGAGTCGCTTCGCTCACACTATAACGACAAGCTAGAATTAAAATGTCAGACCTTAATTGATTAGTATATCTTCAAGAAACTTTGTAAAACGTTGCCAGGATTTCTTGTCAGCGTCCTTCCGATAACGATCCGAGCCAAACACTGTAAATGCACGTGGGGCGCCGCCGTAGCTGATCATCTCGTGTGAGATTTTAGCTTGTTCCAATTCGTTACCTAATTTGGCAAAGTCATTCATGCTTATAGCTGTGTCAGCAGTGCCATGCATGATAAGTACCTTGCCTTTTGTATTTGAGTAATCTTGTCCGGGAGGTGTTTTTAATCCACCATGAAAAGTAACAAAGCCTTTTAGGTTAGCTCCCGCTCGCGCAAACTCAAGTACAGCCGCGCCTCCAAAGCAATAACCCGCCGTTATCGCATTGTCAATATTTGCGCCGTTTGCTTTCGCTGTTGCCAGTGCTCCGTTTAATAAAGCCCGCATTTTTATACGATCTTTATACAGCGCGCCTGTGTGTTGACGTTTGTCAGTTACTTCAATTGGTCGTACACCTGCGCCAAACAAATCAGCAGCAAAAACGGCATATCCTAATGTTGACAACATCTCGGCGCGTTTTATTTCGTAATCGGTGAGGCCGTCCCAGTCATGAATGAGGAGTACTAAAGGTGCGTTAGCAGACGGTGATGTGTAATAACCTTCAAATGTTTCGCCGTTGACCTTATAGGAAATGGATTCCCCTGTAGCAAATACAGAAGTAGAAATAACCAGGAAGAGGAATCCACCTATTCGCTTCATTGCGTTGGTTTATCCAGCCATGGCGGCATCAAGCGTCTCTTTATAAGATCCATGAACTTTGGTGTAAAACGGTTCTTTCATTAACTTACTTGCCCATGCCGCGACATTTGGGTAATCAGAAATATTAATGTCGATAACTTCAAACGGATCAACGGTGGCAAGTAGGGCAATGTCAGCAATTGTCATTTTATCGCCAGCTAGGTAGGTTGTAGCGCCTAGTTGATTTTCGATAACAGTCATAAAGCGTTCAATGAAGCCATAACCTTCTTGCATAGACTTTTCATCGACTTCGGCGTCAATAAGGCCCGCGACTATCTTATTAAAGAACACTTTAGCTAAGCCATTGTTGAGGTGCGCGACGATGAAATCCAGCCATTTGTCAACGTGTGCTTGTTCGATAATATCAGCAGGATATAAATCAGAGTTATGTTTGCGACAAACATACTTCATGATGGCATTACTCTCAAACAAATAAAATCCATCGTCATCGATTGCCGGGATCTTGCCCGAAGGACTCATCTTCAGGTACTCTTCAGTTTGGGTCTCACCCGCAAGTGGGTTTATTATTACAAATTCGTGGTCCACACCAATTGCATTCAAACACATCCGTACCCGGTTTACGGGGAATGATAGGGCTAAGCCGTATACTTTAATCATAATATTTTCCTTTAATTTGCGACAACATATATTTTGTGAAATTTATTGTAGTGTTAAATGGCGAATAAAACAGAACTAATCTAGCCATCTCTATATACATTGTTCTTTCTGCCATTAACGATGGTAACAACTGTTCCTGTAAAAAATGAATTTTATCTTTTATTTAACTATACGATTTAATGGTCTGCTAGATGTTGAGACAGACGTTGGAGTGTCCCGCCCCATTCCTGACTTAATTCAAAGGTTTCATCAGAGAATCGTGCGATTTGCTCTATGCTGGCATTAAGCGGTTCCCAGCTAAGGCCAAGTGTCGTTTTGCCATTTTCTTTATCCAACATCACGGTAGTGAATATTTCGATAGGAAAATTTTTGATCATCGGGTGTGGTTCAATGCCGCCTTTTCCGCTTGAATAAACCACTGTGTAAGACAGTTTGGCAGGTGCAATGATGTCTTTATAAAAAAGCTTACGCCAAATCTCAATCCCAATCTTTGAGGTCATAGAGTAATGAGTCTCGCCACCGGATTTGATATCGGCTTTAGCAAATAATAAAGAATAACCTTGAGGTGCGAACCACTACTTAAGTTGATCTGTATCAGTCCATGCTTCGAATACCTTTCCGACAGGAGCATCGAATTCATGTGAGAGTGTAAAACTATGATCTTGTGCCATTTACTTTTCCATTGTCGATTAGCTTTAGAGCTGTTTCATGTAGCTTATTGTTAAGCTATCCCTCATTAAGGCAGCCATGCATGCCATCACGCCACACGTTCTCTGGTTTTTCAATAGGCTCTATGTCCAGATTCACAACAACCGCCTCTTGTCCGCTGCGCATCAATACGCATTCTAATGGAGTGTCATCACCCGCATTAATTTCCTGGTGAGGTACGTAGGGAGGGACATAGATAAAATCACCCGGGCCCGCTTCCGCCGTAAATTCAAGTTTTTCGCCCCAACGCATGCGTGCTAGACCGGTGATGACATAAATAACACTCTCTACTTCGCCATGGTGGTGTGCGCCGGTTTTAGTATTGGGCGAAATAGTCACAGTGCCTGCCCATATCTTAGATGCTCCAACAGTCGCCGCGCTTATTGCTTCAGCCCTGTTCATGCCCATTGTTTGAGCGGTGTCGGTGTTTAGTTCGTCTGCACGAACAACCCGCACGCCATCGGTTCGCCAATCAGTTGACATAAGTCTCTCCGATAAATAATTGCATAAAATTTAATGACAGTGAAGTCGGCCAGATTTGATGTCTTTGTAGCAACCATGCTCGCCGCTATCACCCGAATGCGATAAGGCAATAGAGCTTGGCCCAACGACTAATAACAAAATAATAAAAAGTTTATTCACAAGGGCTCTCCTATTAAATTAAAAATAATTATCAATTTGGTTTATGTTTATTCCTTAAGTTTAATCTGTTTTAGCCTGGTTCTCTAATGCCAATACATAATTTATTGGTGCATGATCAGCAAGAACGGGAGGAAGATTTCCTTTAATGTTCATGATGTTCTTCGAGAATAACTCCTGTAAGGCGTAGTCCTTTAAGTTAAGCATTTTGTTTTTTTGATAACTTAAAATATCTTCTTCCGAAAGTCCTTCGATGAGCATGCCCATGTTATTTAATAATTGTGTCGTGCCACAATGCTGGTAGCTAATAGTTGGAATACTGATCGGCACGGTGGTGATGATGTCACAGTTATTAATAATGCGATAAAACGATTTGTTATTTAAAGCATTAGCAAATGCCGCATCACCAACTCGTGGCGAGCCAAAGGTATAACAAGAATCAAAGTTAGGCCGATCCATTATCTCTGCCATTAGTAAAGTAGCTAATGCAGCACCAAGGCTATGTCCGGTAACGAAGATGGGTAATGAGAGGTCTTCTAGATAAAAAAACAATTCTTCTTTAATGCTCTCGTAAGCAATATTAAAACCTGCATGAACTAAACCACATTCATTAAAAGGTGTTTGCATGGCTTTAATATTATTGTTCCAGTCGACAAGATCATCGGTGCCACGAAAGGCAACAACGAGACACGGTTGTGGATAACCATCACTGTTAATGCCTTTGACCTTTAACAGAGAAACATGTGTCGAGGTTTCGGCCTTATTAACAAAGCCAATTTCTTTATATTCAAAGCGACCCAAATTATTTTTTTTATTGAGATGGAAGTCAGGCTGGTAAGTTAAGCGTGATATCTCTGCCAACCAACTGGCGTTGCTTATATTAAAAGCAGAAACGCCGCATTGCAGCGGTTTGTTAGTTTGTAAATCAAAGTACTCGGTCGCTTCGCCGGGTTTACTTAAGGCTTGCCATGAAGAGTCTTGTTGCATAAGAACATTATTATAGTAGCGTTTAAAACAACCGTAACGTTTTTTTATGGCGCCTATCTGGTTAAGATTAGCTTACTCCTGCTCTATTCTAGCTCCATTGTTTTAACAGGATCAGAGACGATAAGCTTAGCTTCGGTTTGATCTTGTACTTGCGCAATGTCTACACCCGGTGCTACCTCTTCAAGAATCAATCCTTGTTCGCTGGGTTTTATAACGGCCAGTTCGGTGACTATCAGGTCGACGCGTCGACCGGAGGTCATGGGCAGTTTGAGCTCATCGACAATTTTTGCTTGGCCTTTCGCCGTATGGATCATAGCGACGATTACCTTGCGAGCGCTGGTGACCAGATCCATGGCACCACCCATTCCGGGTACCATTTTACCCGGTATAATCCAGTTAGCGAGCCGCCCCTGGCTATCGACTTGAAGTCCTCCCAACACCGTCATATCAAGATGTCCTCCACGAATCAGCCCGAAAGAGAAGGAGCTGTCAAAGGCAGCGGCACCCGGTAATGCACCGATCATGCCGCCTCCAGCATCGCTGAGTGAAGGGTTTTCCATGCCGTCCGGTAGGCCACCGCTGCCGATGATGCCGTTCTCGGATTGAAAGAAGACGTTGTCCTCGGTCGGCACATATTGAGCCACCATAGTGGGCAGGCCTATACCAAGGTTCACCAGACTACCCGGTTGAATTTCACGGGCGACGCGGCGAGCGATCAATTGTTTAGCGTTCATGCGGTCACCTCTGTCTTGACGATATAATCGACCAAAGTTCCGGGTGTATGTACATCATCGGGAGCGATACAACCAACAGGAACCAGTTCTACAGCCTCAACGAATACGGTTTCGGCGGCCATTGCCATAACCGGGTTAAAGTTCTGCGCGGTGAGTCGGTATTGTAAGTTCCCGAAGTAGTCGCACTGCTGCGCTTTTATCAGGGCGAAGTCGGCTTTAAGTGGAAGTTCCAGCAAGAATTCCTTGCCCTCGATTTCCAGGCTGCGTTTGCCTTCTGCCGCTAAGGTACCTACAGCAGTTGGGGTCAGCACGCCACCTAGACCGAAGCCACCACAACGAATCTGCTCAGCAAGCGTCCCTTGGGGCACCAGTTCCACTATCAATTCCTCTGCGATCATCTGTCGCTGAGTTTCCGGATTCGTACCAATATGGGAAGCGGTCACGTGCTTTACCAGATGGGCATCGATTAGTTTGCCAATTCCGATTCCTGGCCGGGCAGTGTCGTTGGCAATTAAGGTAAGGCCGCCTTTGTTTTGCCGCACCAGTTCATCGATCAAATGTTCCGGTGTTCCGACGCCCATAAAGCCGCCAATCATTATGGTGGCGTCCTCTGGGATGGAATCAACGGCGTGGGAGACTGAGGTTGTTTTTTTCATAGTGATCTATCTTACTTTGTTTTTTGTTTTTGATCGTGTGAAAGGTGGGGTTTGGGGAATCCTGCGGATTGTTTTTTATTCTTTTGTTCCGTATATGTTTTTAGAATGATTTCGCCTTGTCCGGCGACTACCTTTTCTTTGCGCGGCCAAAGAAAAGGCAGGAAAAGAAAGGCCGCCCAATGTCTTGTCGCTGCGCGATACCCTCGGCATTATTTTATTTCTTTCGGCACGCGCATACGACCTCTCGGCTTTGGCTTCCTGCGTCGCTCTACCTCCTGCATCCATGCAGTCGTGTCATAATGCGCTCTCGCAACATTCATGTTGCTCAACCGAGAAATAAAACAATACCTCGGCAAGATATAAGGGAAAATAAGTCGGCTCTCTTTTGCTCTTCCAATTATTCTTAAGCAGAGGCTTTAATCCAGTTATTAGCCTCATTTAATTCGTTAAAGTCAAAGTGTTTTATCTCAGCATTGACGAAATGACTGGCAACATGTTCTGCTAATTCACCAATAGGTGAATCAGTGGCAAATGCGACACAAGCAATTTTTTGGTGATGATCCTTAACAAACCTTAAATGTTTTATCAGGGCAGCAAACGAGTCCCATCCTGGAAATGATTTAACATGAATTATCACTCCATTCAGTTTGCCTGTTTTTCCAATATAGGGATCAACTATCCTAGCAGCTGCAGTGAAATCTTCTTCCGATAGCGCGTCTTCTGGTTCAAGCAGTACAATTCCTTCTTTTTCATTCAAATTGATATTTAACATACGCATCTCACATTATTAAAGTGGTTTCGTGTAATTATAAAATTTGATACATGCTTTAAATTGATCTATCGCAATAGATATTGAAGTATTTCTTCTTTCTTAAGAAAGTTTAGTGATTAGTATAAATTTCTATCTATAATTATCATATGAAACTTTATTTAGTTCAGCATGGAGAATCAGTGTTAAAAGATGTTGACCCGGGTCGTCCCCTCAGTTCGCATGGAGAAAATGATGTTAAGCAACTTGCAGAGTCGTTGAGAGTTTCGGGCCTTACAGTAAATAAGGTTCTGCACAGTAGTAAGATGCGGGCCCATCAAACAGCGGAGATACTTGGAGAAGCGTTGTTGGTCAGCGGTGAAATAGAAGTCACTGATGGTATCAACCCAAATGATCCAGTACAGGATTTCTCAAACAGGGCGTACAAATTCAAACACGACACGATGGTTGTTGGCCACTTGCCGTTCATGGCAAAAATGGTTTCCTATCTGGTAACCGGAAATGAAGACTCAGATCTTGTTGCTTACAAACCGGGCAGCGTTGTTTGCCTTCAACAGAATGCCGAAGAGCATTGGCAAGTTCAGTGGATGTTGCGACCAGATACGTTTTAGTTTTTATTGGCGTAAATCACGATCGGACTCTATTTTTTAAATTGGTTTCGCCCTTGAGCGGCGAGTTACTTCTTTTTGCGCGGCCAAAAATGAAGTAACCAAGAAAAAGGCCGCCCTAATGTCTTGTCCTGCGGATACCCTCGGCATTGTTTTATTTCTTTCGGTACGCGCATACGACCCCTCGGCTTTTGCTTCCTGCGTCGCTCTACCTCCTGCATCCATGCAGTCGTGTCATAATGCGCTCTCGTTACATCCATGTAGCTCAACCGAGAAATAAAACAATCCCTCGGCAATTCATAAGGGGAAAATGATAAAACAATCCGAAAATATTTTATGTCTGAGATCGGCCATAAGCAGACATTCCTCATTCTTAATTATTTTTCCACTTTGATAAAATACTATCTAACGCTGAACGCAATTCCTGTTCATCGATATCACCACCGATCACATCCCCTCTTGATCCATCTGGGCCAAACAAGACAAGAACAATAGCTCCTACTCTCTGTTGCTGGATAAAAGCCTGTCCTTTCAGGGTATTAACATCAACGGCCAAAAATTCGACCTTCCCCTTATAATCTGAACGGACTTTATTGAGGAGCTCCATCATTTCCATACCATTCACAGAATTCTTGTCATGCGTTAGCACCACAACGACCGAACCTTTGCCTATTATTGACAAGTCATCGCTAAAACCCTTCGGCAATAACATAGCCGCAGCAAACAATATGACGCATATAACTAAAATAATGGCGAGATTAATAAGTTTGGCGGAACCAGTTTGGGCATAAGTCATATTGGAATTAGCTCATTGTAACTCTCCACTCGGCCAATAACGGTAGTTAATAAGATTTATTAAAAGCTACTGCTTCATACTGAATGCGGTCGGTGAGGTGAAAGGCATGTTGCAAGCCATTTCGGTTATTCGTGTAGCGTAATTTGTGTCATAAAATATATTTTAACGGTCATGCTCCAATTACAGGAATACGTTTTTATGTGTCTTTTGTATTTACACAAGCAGGATTTATTAGGCAAGTCTGAAGGCACTCAATCCGTGTAGGGCCATCCTCCTTAAATTGGTTTACGCATTCTGAAGTGCAGACTGAGCAAAAATTACCACTCCCAAAAAATCGTTCACATTGTTTTTCTATCTCCATAGGTGCATTTTCAAGACATGCTTTTTCCATATCATTATTATTGCTCTCAAAAAGCGTGGTGCATTGCTTTCCTAACTGAATCTTTAACATGGCAACACATTCTTCTTTATTGGTGGGGTCCTGTGCATGAACCAAAGAAACTGTAAACGTAAAGAATAGTATGAGATAAATTTTTCTCGCCATAATTGTTTAATTCTCTAGTTATATGGTGTGCTGTAAAAGATAGTATAGTTCATTGTACAAATGACTGCCGGCTTCCCCCTGAGAAGCTGAAGATCAAGAATTTGATGTGTAACTACTGCTTTGGGTCGGTAGCAGAAGTTTTGTATCCAAAAAAAATGGCCCCGAATGGGGCCATTTGTATTTTTTCTTAATCATCCTTGATTCGTCTTTTATCAAGTTGTTTGCGTTTAAGCAGCAATCGTCTCGCGTAATTTCTTCATTGCGTTGCCTTCAATCTGCCTTATCCGTTCTGCGGAGACGCTGTGTACGGCTGCAAGTTCATGCAAGGTTGCTTTGTCTTCGGCTAACCAACGTTTGGCGATGATGTCTTTACTGCGATCATCAAGCAAGGCTAATGCCTTATGTAATGATTGCTGACTTTCATCATCGAGCTGTGCGGTTTCGATCAGTTCTTCCGGACCTGCTGCTTTATTTTCCAGGAAGTATGATGGCGAGTAGCTTGAGTCTTCGTCGTCATCGCTATCTTGGCCATCGAAAGACGCATCGTAGTTGCCCATGCGTTTTTCCATTTCCATGACATCGCTGGGTTTTACGCCGAGCGTTTCAGCAATTTCATTGACTTCGTTTTGATTTAACCAACCTAAACGTTTCTTTGATGAACGTAGGTTAAAGAATAATTTGCGTTGTGCTTTGGTGGTCGCGACTTTAACGATGCGCCAGTTCTTAAGAATGAATTCATGCATCTCTGCGCGCACCCAATGTACGGCGAAGGAAACGAGTCGAACACCAAAATCTGGATCGAAACGTTTTACGGCTTTCATCAATCCAACATTGCCTTCTTGAATCAAGTCAGCCTGTGGTAAACCGTAACCGCTATAACCTCGTGCAATTTTTACGACGAAGCGGAGGTGTGACATAACTAAACGACGCGCAGCTTCGATATCGTCTTCTTCTCGAAGGCGTCGAGCGAAGACCTGCTCTTCTTCTAGAGACAAGATAGGTACCTGATTGACCGATGAGATATAGCTCTCAATCGACCCCGTCGGTAATGCGAATTGTAAGTTTGTTAATTGATTCATTGCACTCTTTCCCATTGCTGTTGTGTTAATTTTAGCACTCCAAAAGATAGAGTGCTAATCTTTAGAAAGGTTCAATATGAAGCTGAGCCTAAGTTGTTGAAATTTAAGACTATGGGTGCAAATATTTTCGCTTAGATCTTGCCGTCATTCCCGTGAAAACGGGAACAATGTGCCGTTCATTTAAAATAGGCAACGGTATCCAGAGCCCTAGGGCGCTTATATTTACTAGATTCCCGCCTCGGCTTTGTCTCCATGAGTCGCTCTACCTCCTGCGTCCATGCAGTCGTTCGCGGGAATGACGGCGATTTGTTAAATCGGTTCAATAGCCCGAAGATGGCGTTTTACAGCTATCCAGGAGCCTATCAAGCCAAGGGCAATGCCGCTAGCAAGCAGGATTACTGAATTACCGAAACCAAGGCCTATCAACTGGAAGTCACTGGAGTAGAGATTGGCGAGCTGTTTGACCGGGCCATGTAACATTTGCATGGATATCGTAATCAGTAACCAGGCGATGATACCGCCAAAGACACCGTACCAAAGCCCACTATAAAGAAACGGGCGTTGTATGAAGCTGTCCGTCCCGCCAAACAGCTTGGTGATCTCGATCTCTGAACGTCGGTTGTGTATCGAAAGCCGAATGGTATTGCCGATGATGAGTAACACCGCTATCGCGAGCAGTGTTGATAGAATCACAATCAGGCGGTTAACGATATCCAATAAATAAAGTAAGCGTTTTAACCAGCGACTATCATATTGTGCGCTATCCACCTCTGGCATGGCTTCCAGTTCTTTTATTAATGCCTCTGTTTGTGCTTCGTCGCCACTATCAAGGCTTGGTTTTACCAACAAGACATTCGGTAACGGATTCTCGTCGAGCGTATTGAGTGCTTCGGCAAAGCCGGACAGCTTTTGATATTCTGCTAGTGCATCTGCGCGTTTTATCAACACTGTTTCGCTGATGTTGTTATTGCCGGACAGGGTATTTGCAAATTCTGCAGCGCGTATCTCATCAACATCGGTTTGAAGGAACAATGTTATCTGTACTGAGCCATCCCAGCTTGATGAAACGTAACGTACATTGTCGAGCAATAGATAAAAGCTGGCGGGTAAGGCGAGTGATATTCCTATTACTGCAGTGGTTAATATATTGCTGATAGGGTATTTAATGTATTGCCCGAGACTAAAGATAAATGCTTGCGCATGTTGTAATAACCACATATCAAAGCGACGCTTAAGCTCGCTCTTGAAGGTTTTATCCGGCCGCGTATTTTTTTTGCGGTTGACGTTTTTCATGATTTTGTCGGAGTCCCGCCAAGGGGCAATATGCGACCGCTCTTTAAGGTAATGATGCGTTTTGACATGCGTTTAATCATATCAAGGTCATGACTGGCAATAAGAACGGTTACGCCAACTTGATTGAACTGTTCAAATAATTTCATCGTATCCCATGACAAGGCAGGATCAAGATTACCTGTAGGTTCATCTGCCAGCAATATAGCAGGCCGATGTACCACTGCGCGCGCAACACCGACGCGTTGTTGTTCACCGCCTGATAGCGCCATTGGGTAGCTATTCACTTTGGTTAGCAGGCTGACTTTGTCTAACGCGGCTTGTACACGCTTACGGATCTCTTGATGACGATAACCTGCAATAACCAACGGCAAAGCGACATTATCGAATACGGTTCTATCATTTAACAGTCGATGATCTTGAAACATAAAACCGATATGGCGTCTGAAGATGGGTGTGCGACGATTACGTACACGCTCAAGGTTTTGACCGTTTATAATAATTTGTCCGCGAGAGTGGCGATCAATTAAGGCGATTAAACGTAGTAGTGTGCTTTTGCCTGCGCCGGATCGACCGGTGATGTAGACCATGGCGCCTTGTTCAATATGTAGGTTGATATTACGCAGGGCTTCATTGCCGCCCGGGTAATTCATATGGACATTAGTAAATCGAATCATGTGTCTGCTACAAGTAAGGCATCGATGAACTCAGCGGCGTCGAAGGGTCTTAAGTCTTCAACTTGTTCACCAACACCAATAAATCGGATGGGGATATTTAATTCATCTGCAAGAGAAAAAACGATACCGCCTTTTGCAGTCCCATCAAGTTTAGTTAAAACGATGCCAT
This sequence comes from Gammaproteobacteria bacterium, assembly GCA_047618295.1. Taxonomy (GTDB): domain Bacteria; phylum Pseudomonadota; class Gammaproteobacteria; order Eutrophobiales; family Eutrophobiaceae; genus UBA7359. The sequence goes on from JBLHKL010000007.1 coordinate 29,351, forward strand.
CAACACCAATCATTTCATTGAATTGTTTCGCCTGTATCAATGCATTTTGTCCGGTTCCGGCATCTAATACCAATAAAACTTCGCTTTGTAAGTCGGCATCGAATTTGGTCCCGATGCGATGGATCTTTTTCATTTCTTCCATCAGGTGATCTTTATTGTGTAAACGGCCAGCGGTATCAGCGATCAGTACGTCAATATTGTTAGACCGAGCAGATTTCAAGGCATCAAAGATAACTGCACCAGAATCTGAGCCGTGTGACTGTGCGATCACCTTAATTTTGTTGCGATCACCCCATACCTGAAGTTGTTCAATGGCTGCTGCACGGAAGGTATCTCCGGCGGCCAACATGATACTCTTTCCTTCGTTCTGTAAGCGTTTGGCTAGTTTTCCAATCGTAGTTGTTTTGCCAACGCCATTAACGCCAACGACGAGTATTAAATAGGGCTTATTTGGAACATCTGGAATAGTGAGCGCTTTTTCGACCGATTTGAGTGCGGGTAACAAGACTTGTTTTAATTGTTCTAGTGGATTTTCTGTCGAATTCTTTTTGGATTCGGCTTTTAATAATTGGATGACCTGATCAGTCGTCTTAATGCCGATGTCTGCTAATAAGAGACGATCCTCAAGCTCTTCCAGCGTGGCATTATCAAGAACAGTTTTATTGCGGCTGAAAAGACCTCCGAAAAGGCCGGTACGCGTACGTTTCAGACGATCCGAGAGTGTTGCACTCTCGCTTGACGACTCTGTAGCTTTTTTAGCGTCGTTTTTTCTTTTTAAACCAAACACAAAAGTAAATTATTTTAGTATGCTGTAAGTAAGTTGCGGTATCCTACCATTAAGTAAGATCGAACTCATGAAGAGAAATACGCTCTATATAGCGTGCATCACAGAAATTTAATTCCTTAATTAAAGATAAATATAAAAATGAAAAATTCTTGTCGTTCTCTGAAAACTGTATTGCTAGGCCTGGTGTTAATTATTCCCGGCATTGCCAATGCGAAAGTAACTGAATTTCAACTGGATAACGGGCTTAAGCTCTTGGTAAAAGAAGACCATCGCGCGCCCATTGTCGTTACACAAGTCTGGTATAAGGTCGGTGGAAGCTATGAACATGATGGCATTACCGGTATCTCCCATGCACTTGAGCACATGATGTTTAAAGGCACAAAAAAATATCCAAGTGGCGAGTTCTCTCGAATTATTTCCGAGAATGGTGGCAGCGATAACGCTTTTACCGGCCCGGACTACACGGCTTATTTTCAAACGCTGGAAAAATCTCGTCTTGAAATCAGTTTCAAATTAGAAGCCGATCGTATGCGTTTTTTAACCTTGCCAAAAGAAGAGTTTGCTAAAGAGATTGAAGTCGTAAAAGAAGAACGTCGTTGGCGCACAGAGGACAAGCCACAGTCTTACGCTTATGAAGTTGCCATGGCTACGGCATTTCAAACCAGTCCTTATCGTTATCCTGTGATTGGTTGGATGCAAGATTTGGATAATATGACGATAGAGGATCTAAGCGCCTGGTATCAAAAATGGTATGCGCCTAATAATGCGACTTTGGTGATTGCAGGTGATGTTAATCCAGAAGAGGTTTATGCATTAGCCAAAAAATATTTTGGACCATTACCAAGGGGTGAGTCGATTACTGTTAAGTCACTGAATGAAGTCGAACAAAAAGGCGCAAAACGCGTTACCGTAAAACGGCCAGCAGAATTACCCCACCTAATGATGGCGTTTAAAACACCGGTAGTTAAACCGGGCAGTGAAAAACAAGAAAATCATGATTGGGAACCCTATGCATTAGAAGTGTTGGCCGGGATTCTCGATGGCGGCAGTAGCGCACGTATTGCCAGTCGTTTGGTGCGTGGAAGTGAGGTCGCTGCTGGTGCGGGTGCAGGATATAGAATGGTTTCTCGATTGGATAACCTCTTCATCATGTCGGGAACACCCTCTAAAGGTAAAACGATAAAAGAATTAGAAACAGCATTACGTAATGAGATAACAGATTTACAAAATAATCCTGTTACTAAAGAAGAATTACAACGCGTTAAGGCACAAGTAATTTCTAGCGATGTGTATGAAAAAGATTCTGTTTTTTACCAAGCAATGATCTTGGGCACATTAGAGACGGTGGGTTTGTCTTGGCGTCTTGCGGATATTTATGTTGATAGCGTAAAAGCAGTAACAGCGGAGCAAGTTATGGCAGTAGCAAAAAAATATTTAATTGATGATCGTCTTACCGTCGCGGAGCTTGATCCCTTACCCCTGGATGGACAACCGCGACGTCCGAGAGGAGGTAATCCTCATGGCCGCTAGAAAAAATAATGAATGGGTTCTCGGCTTTGGCATCCTGCGTCGCTCTATCTCCTGCATCCATGCAGTCGTCACTGTGGGATGCCTCGCACTACATCTCGATATCACAATGAATAAGAGATTTTTAAGTCTTTTATTTGGTTGCGTATATTTAACAGGAGTAAGTTGGTCGGTTCAGGCTTCGCCAAAGATTGAGACTTGGAAGACCGGTAGCGGCGCCGAAGTATACTATGTGCATGCACCGGAGTTACCAATGGTTGATATGCAGGTTGTGTTTGATGCAGGTAGTAGCCGTGATGGAAAATTGCCGGGTGTTGCTGCATTAACCAGCGGGCTATTAGATCAAGGTGCGGCTGGCATGAACGCCGACCAAATCAGTAGTGGTTTTGAATCCTTAGGTGCTGTTTTTGGTTCTAATGCGGGCTATGACTCTGCGTCAGTGCAATTACGATCTTTAACAGACGAATCATTGTTGTCCGCTGCCCTTGAAAACTTTAAAAAAGTTATTTCAAAACCTGGTTTCCCAAAAGATGCTTTAGAGAGAAGACGCGCTCAGACACTGATTGGTTTGCAAGCTAAACAACAAAGCGCTGGCGCCTTGGCCAAAGATGCTTTTATGAGCGCCATTTATCAATCACATCCATATGCTCAACCAAGTGCAGGTACGGAAGAATCTGTAGCAGCGATTAAACGCAAAGATATCGAGGCGTTTTATAAACAATATTATGTTACTAAAAATGCCATGGTGGCCATTGTTGGTGCTGTCGATAGAAAACAGGCAGAGAAGATTGCCGAAGACATCACCAGTGGACTTGCTCAAGGTGAGAAAGCCAAGGCACTGGCAAACGTCAGCCTATTAGAAAAGGCTAATAAAGTATTTATTGAGCATCCTTCAGCACAGACTCACATTCTTGTTGGCCAGCCGGGTGTTAAGCGTGGTGACCCTGATTATTTTCCACTTTATGTTGGCAATCATGTACTGGGCGGCGGTGGGATGGTGTCGCGTTTGTTTGCAGAGGTGCGTGAAAAACGTGGCCTGTCTTATAGTGCCTATAGTTATTTTTCGCCGATGCGATTTAAAGGGCCTTTCATTGCTGGTTTACAAACCAAGACCGAACAAGTTGATGAGGCTTTATCTGTGTTAATGGAAAATATTAATAGTTATATTGAAACCGGCCCAACTAAAGAAGAGTTAATCGCTTCCAAGAAAAATATCACGGGTGGTTATCCATTACGTATAGATAGTAACGGCAAGATTCTTAACTACGTTGTTGTTATTGGTTATTACAAGTTGCCATTAGATTATCTTGATACCTTTAATGCTAACGTTGATGCGGTAACCATTGATCAAATAAAAGATGCATTTAAACGTCGAGTGATACCAGACAAGCTGGTAACTGTTATGGTCGGTGCTTCAGCAGAAGAATCAAAAGAAGGGTCTTAAAGTATGGGGGCGCCCGGCAAGGTTCGTATTATTGCCGGCAAGTGGCGCGGAAGAAAACTTGACGTAATAAATTCGCCAGGCTTACGCCCGACGCCCGACCGAGTTCGTGAAACACTTTTTAATTGGCTACAACAAGAGATCGTCGGCGCGCGTTGTTTGGATCTCTTTGCCGGAACAGGAGCCCTTGCTTTTGAAGCCCTGTCGCGGGGTGCCGCAGAGGTCTTCATGATCGAAACCAATCCAAAGATTGTCGAAACCCTAAAACAGCATGCAGAAACACTGGGAAGTGAAGGCCATACAATTCAACTCGCCGATGCAATAAGCTGGCTCAAGCAGGGCATTAAAGGGTTTGATATCATCTTTCTTGATCCTCCTTTTAGAGAGGGCTATATCGAGCAGTGTTGTGTAGCAATTAATGAAGAATCGTTATTGAATCCTAAAGGTCTGGTTTATATTGAATCAGAAAAAGATTTAGCATTACCGGATGGCTGGGAAATTAGAAAACAAACGAAAGCAGGTAATGTACAATCAATGCTTATTCAACAAGCGACTTGAGAAAAACTGAGGGGCAAAAATGGTAACGGCAATTTATCCAGGCACATTTGATCCAATTACAAAAGGGCATGCAGACATCTCTCGGCGTGCGGCTAATTTGTTTGATAAAGTCATCATTGCTGTTGCTGATACGACGAGTAAGAAAACACTGTTTACCATTGACGAGCGTATTGATTTAGCAAGCAAAGTCTTAGCGGACATAAAGAATGTTGAAGTGATTTCGTTCCGGGCTTTGGCGACGGATCTTGCTCGTGATAAAAATGCGAGCGTTATTGTTCGAGGTATACGTGCCGTATCCGATTTCGATTATGAATTTCAGATGGCAGGCATGAACAGACAATTAAATTCTGATATTGAAACTGTGTTTTTAACGCCTGCTGAAAACCTGGCTTGTACCACCTCGAGTTTGGTACGAGAGATAGCATCTTTAGATGGGGATGTCAGTTTGTTTGTTGATTCAATAGTAGTCGCTGCACTAAAAAATAAATTTTCCTGATTTTTTAAAACACCACCATGATAAAAAATATTAAGACTCTGTCTTCTTTTGCCTGTGTATTATTATTTACTTCTTCCACTGTTTTTGCAGAACCAAAGCAAGCTGCAATTGCAAGCGCACATTCTTTAGCAACACAAGCTGGCATTGATATATTAAGACAAGGCGGCAATGCTTTTGATGCGGCTGCTGCGATAACAGCATCATTGGCTGTAGTTGAACCTTTTAGTTCTGGTCTTGGCGGCGGTGCTTTTTGGTTGGTGCATCGCGCTTCAGATAATAAACAGATCATGATCGATGGTCGTGAAAAGGCACCTATGCGCAGCACGCATGACATGTATTTGGATAAAGCGGGGGATGTTGTTAAGGGCTTGTCATTGAATGGTCCAATGGCAGCAGGAATACCCGGTGTTCCTGCAGGTATTGAGCATCTGGTGAAACACTATGGTCGTTTGTCGATAAAGCAAGTTCTTGCCCCGGCAATTAAACAAGCACAGGAGGGTTTCGCTGTAACCGAACGCTATCAGAAGTTGATGGGTTACAGGAAAGAGGTCATAAAACAGTATCCTGATGCCGCACAAATATTCCTTAATAAATATAACGTCCCTGCTATTGGCGAGTTGATTGTTCAAAAAGATTTGGCAAAAACACTAACGGCAATAGCGAATCATGGTGGCAAAGGGTTTTATCACGGCACTGTTGCAAAGCAGATGGTTGCAAGTGTTAGAAGCAATGGCGGTATTTGGGAGTTGGATGATCTGGCAAAGTATCAGGTCGTTGAACGAGAACCTATCGTAGTAAATTACAATGGGATTAAGGTTACATCAGCAGCACCGCCTTCTTCGGGTGGTATTGTTATGGGACAAGCGCTGAATATCCTGGAACAGTTCAATTTAGGAAAGCTGGATTCGATAACACGTAAACATATTGTTATAGAAGCTATGCGCCGTGCCTATCGTGATCGTGCCGCTTATTTAGGTGATCCTGATTTTATTGATATCCCTGCCGAACGTTTGTTAGATAAAAATTATGCAGAAGGCCTAGCCTTAACAATCAATTCGGAACGCGCAACACCAAGCAGTGAATTAAGTAATATTGCAACGATAGAACAAACAGGGACTGATACGACACATTTTTCAGTTGTTGATGATGAAGGCAATCGGGTGTCTGCAACCTTAAGTATTAATCTACCATTTGGTTCCGGGTTTGTTGCTAAAGGCACGGGCGTACTTCTGAATAATGAAATGGATGATTTTTCTGTTAAGCCACTAACGGCGAATGCTTATGGTTTGATTGGCGATCATGCAAATGCTATTGCCCCGGGTAAACGCCCATTATCCAGTATGACGCCAACGTTTCTTGAAACAGATGATCGTATCGCTGTACTTGGAACGCCGGGCGGCAGTCGTATTATTAGTATGGTGTTGTTAGGTGTGTTGGACTTTGCAGATGGAAATGCGCCGAAATCTTGGGTTAGTTTACCGCGCTATCATCATCAATACCTGCCCGATCAAGTGCAATATGAACTGGGTGGTTTAAGTGGTCGTGAACAAGCTGCACTTAAAGATAAAGGCCATACGCTTAAAGAAAAAAATCGTCGTTATGGCAATATGCAGGCAATTATGATCTGGAAAAAGAAAGATTTAATATTTGCTGCTAGCGATCCCCGCGGAGAAGGTAGAGCGGAAGTCTTTTATTATCCTTAATTCTGCTGCGTATTTTGAGTTACAACCAGACTTGTGTCCCTGAATAGACGAAACCCTAGGTTAAAGCTGCGATAAGTCGGCAAATACCAATAGCGGTTTGCTGAGCGAACTCCCAATGGAATATTGTACCAAGACCCACCACGAGTTACGCGATGTTCGCATTCGTCGCTTCTGTATACTGTGCCATTGCTAGGGGCATCATGGTAACCAGATTTCCAACAGTCATCTACCCACTCCCATACGTTGCCGTGCATGTCATACACACCAAAAGGGCTGGCTTTATATTGTCCTACCCTAGATGACTTTGCTTCGCCATCGTTACAGGGTGCATTCCTCCAACCATAACTATTGACGTCTTTACCGACTTCATCATAGACATTGGCATAAAGGCATAATTCTGATTTTGAGTTGCCAAAATGATAATCAGTAGTGCTACCTGATCGTGCGGCATACTCCCACTGTGCTTCCGAGGGCAAACTGTAGTTACTGCCGGTTTCCTTATTTAGCCAATGAATATAGGCATGTGCATCGTTCAAGCTGATGCAGACTACTGGGTGGTTATCTGATTGAGTGTAGCCAGGATTGCGCCAGGCTAATCCTTCTTTCTGGCCAAAATCAACGCCGCCGCCGTCGCCAAAACAACCCTTATGTATCCCGGCATTTGTCTCTGCATCGGTAAGGTAACCAGTGGCCTCGATAAATTTTTTGAATTGGCCGACGGTAACTTCGTATTTTCCGATTTCAAAAGATGAGACGGTAACTATATGTTGCGGCTTTTCATCAGTTCTGCCTTCTAAGGTTCCCATGAGGAATGAGCCGCCTGAGATTTTCACCATCTCACCGGCTAAATCATGCTGCTCTGATTCACCAACCTCCTCTGGTATAGCTTCTAGCTCATCATCAAGCATTTTTTCAGCGTCTGTTATTGCTATGGCATCGGGATTAACCTTGCGTATTATTTTTAGATATTGTTTTGCCCCTATAGAATCTCCGTCGTTAAGTGCTGTCTGTAATGCTTCAATATTTATTTTTAAGATTTTGGCCAAAATTCGAGCAGCCCCCATATTATTGGAGTCCTCTTCCAGTATCTTTTTTACCTTCTCATAGGCATTTTTTCCGACAGGTTCCGTGAAGCGCCCCGCTTCAATATCTGTTTCAGCAGCGTCCAGTAAGCCTAGTATTGTCAATGAATCGAGGTCGTCATGTTGATCTATGGTCAGGTCTACCGCGAAAGCACTTATGCCGGGTAGGAAAACCAGTGTTGCTACAAGAAGAAACACACTGAGAAGGCTGAAGTTATTCATATCGAGTAACGATGATACGTAAGTACGTTGATTTATCATAAATTATCTTCTTTTTATAATTGAAGCTATGTTGACCGTTATTATTTGCAAATTGTGCAAAAAGTAAAGAAATTCCCCAGTCCTGTAGACACAAATATTTCCAGTAAGTTTAATTTAATCGGTATTTTTACAATCAAGCAAATTGCTCCAGCGCTTACTCCAGCCAAATTCCTGTTTTAAAGCTTGAATCAGCCTTCTTACCTGTATTTCTGAGTAATGGCCTTGTTTTACAAGCAAATTTATACTCTCGCAATCAACCTCATGCTCATCATTGCTCATGAGTCTTAGATGAGCGCACTCATGATAGTAAACAAATTGTTTAGCATTCTTAGGTAATTTTGCGAATGCGCTATCGTCTATAGCGATAGTGGGATAGCCCAGAAGCCATTGTGCTGTCGCAATTTTCTTCCCGGGTATACTCGAAACAATTTTTACTTCTACCTCTTTGTCAGTATCTAAATGTTTGGCTGTGCAGGATAGTTGGTCATTATCAATTGTATCTTGTGGGGCTGCAATTAATGAAAATGAGATACAAATACTGCAAAGTAAAATATATTTTATTAT